>JAAESQ010001357.1 GCA_024229275.1 bacterium
AATTATGGGCGAACGTAGGACCGAAGGAGGGCGCACGTGAAAACCAAACAACTCATCGCTCTGGGCACCATTCTGCTTACGAGTTTCACCATCGCAGCCACGGAACTGGAAGTTCCGGCAACACCGTATGAGATCCCATCCCTGCCAACGCCGCAGGGCGATATGCTTGCGCTTGACCTTGACAGTGCATACGCCATCGCATTGAAGCGCAATCTCGATCTTCAGGTAGGTCGAATCGGTCTCTCCAGGTCCGACGCTGCGATCTACACCGAGACAGGTGTATTCGACCTGAATATCGGCGCCAGCCTCGACGCAACGTTTACCAAATCACCTGCAGCCACCGATCTGGAAGGTGCCGACATCACCGAAAGCGACTCAAACACGATTGGGCTTCGGCTGGATCAGTTGCTGCCGACCGGAACACAATGGACAGTACGTACCGGTACCCAGCGCAACGAAACGAACTCCCAGTTCTACTTCATCAACCCCCGTTGGGGTACCGACATCACAGCCGAACTCACCCAACCGCTGTTGCGCAACTTCGGTACGCTGGTCAATCGCTCCGGCATCGTCATCGCGCGCAATAGCCGCGACCAGAATGCCGTCACCTTCGAGATGACAGTCGTAGATACGCTACGCACCGTCGAAGACGCCTACTGGAGCTTCATTCAAGCACGCGAAGGCGTAGGCGTAGCGGAACAGTCAACTGCACTCGCTGAGCGACTTCTTGGAGAAACTCAGGAGCGCGTCAAAGTCGGCACTTCTGCTCCGATTGACTTGGTTCAGTCCGAGGCCGAACTCGCGGCTCGAACACAGGATCTGATTGTTGCCCGCAACAGTGCCGCCAACGCAGAGGACACTCTGAAGGCGGTTCTTGGCTTTGACAGCCCGACTGAATGGCTGATTCCGATCAACGCCACCGAGGAATTCCGTGTCCCCCCGACCAAGGCAACCCTTGCCGAAGCAATCGAGGTTGCCCTCGGTGATCGTCCGGAGCTTCGCCGGCAGGACCTTGCGATCGAGGTTTCCATGCTGCGCGAGAAACTGGCGAGAAACGCCATCCTTCCGAGCCTCGATCTCCAGGCCACATACGGCTTTAGCGGCATCGGTGGAGATATCCACGTAGAGGGAGAGACTATTCCGGGCGGTGCCGGTGATGCATGGAACCAAATCCGCGACCGGGAGTTTCCGCATTGGACGATAGGAGTCCAATTTGGCATCCCGATCGGGAACCACGCCGCAAAGGGTCGTCTGGCTCAGCGTCGCTACGAGAAACAGCAGACCGAGGTCCAGATGCGCCTACTGCAACAGCAGATTATCCGCGAGGTTCGCGTGGCAGTGCGTTATCTCGACGATTCCGTTGCCAGTATCAACGCCGCAGTCTCGGCCAGAGAGTTGGCCCAGAGAAACCTCGAGGCCGAACAGACGAAGTTTGCCAACGGCCTGTCGACGAACTACCAGGTCCTCCTCATTCAGCGCGATCTGGCCAACGCCCAGCTCAGCGAAATCGCCTCTCGCATCGCCTACTTGAAAGCGCTCGCCGGCTACCGATTCTCAACAGGCACTCTGCTCGATCATAAGCAGATTGCTATCAAGGATCCCGGTCAGCCTGATATTCCAAACGACTATTGGAAAGATGTAAAGTGGCTTCAGTTCTCCGATTTCAAAGGATCGAGCTACGAGTCTGATGGGACTATGGGAGGAGAGTAAACCATGATGGGCGCCGACTCCGATCGACCAGCTTACGAGCCGGCGCCGTCAGCCACCGGGCTTCCCGGCTCCGGTAATGACGCCAAGATTTCGTCGTTCAACCGTCTCATCGGGGTTTTCACGAATCCTGCCGCGGTCTTCGAGGACATTGCCCGCAAGCCGACTGTAGCGCTAGTCCTCGTTTGTTTCGTGCTGGTGTCCGTCGGCCAAGGGTTCATCGTGGCCAAAAACACCGACTTCGAAGCCAACGCCATCCAAAGCATCGAGGCGATGGGGATCGACGTGCCTGAGGAATCGCTAGACCGCCAAATCGAGTCGAGCGCCAGTCGCTGGTACCTCAGGCCGGCACTCGGTGTCGTGTTCTGGCCGATGATCCTCCTGATCTCCGCCACGGTCTTCTTCCTGATGCTCAAGCTCACTGGATCTCAGATAGGCTTTGCTGCAACTCTGTCGACCATGCTGCACGCCTACTGGCCAGGGAAACTGGTCTATTCGATCCTGCTGTCCATGCTGGTGATCCGCAATGGCGCGGTTACTGACATGGGCCTTCTCCGGGTTCTCAAGTCGAGCCTCGCCGGATACCTTCCTGAATCCACATCATGGCCGCTCATGACACTCGCTGCGTTCGCGGATGTTTTCAAGATCTGGGGAATCGTTCTTCTTGCGATGGGTTTTGTAATCGTGGCCCGAGTATCGAAAGGAAAGGCGTGGACCGCAGCACTCGTTCCTTGGGTAGTGATTGCGTTGTTGATGGCTGGTTTGGTTGCCCTACCCGGCCTTTTCATGAGCTAATCTGATTCCCACGGTGGTTTCGACATGAAGAAATACCTGTTGATTGCTCTCGGTGTAGTCGTCATCTGTCTGATGGTCTGGGCGAGCCTGCGAGAATCCGGAGGCAAAGGTAAAGAGGTCATTCTCCAAAAGACGAAAATCCGGGAGATTTCATCGCGCGTCAAGGCGACCGGCGAGATCACGCCCGAGAAGAAGGTCGAAATTTCTGCAAAAGTCGTCGGAGAGATCATCAACCTGCCTGTGGTGGAGGGACAAGAAGTCACAAGCGGGCAACTCCTGGTCGAGATCGAGCGTGACTTATATGAAGCCGCTCGCAACCAGGCTCGCGCCGCACTCCGTCAGGCCGAAGTTTCTGTTCGCCGTCAGGAGGTTCAGCTCAAAGACGCTCAACGCAACATGAAACGCGTTGCCGAGCTACGCGAGCAAGGCCTTGTCAGCCAGGAGGTGCTCGACGGGGCACAGCTTGCAGTCGACACCGCCGAAGTCGACATAGAGGCGCAGGTGCACTCGGTCGATCAATATCGATCGGCGCTCGACCGAACTGAGGACGATCTTGCACGGACGTCGATCCGTTCGCCCATGGACGGCATCTTGATTCAACTCGATGCAGAACAGGGAGAGACCGTCGTTCCCGGTTCGACCAACCTGCCGGGATCCGTAATCATGACCGTCGCCGATATGTCGCGCCTGCTCGCGGAGGTCGAGGTCAGCGAAGTCGATGTCGTCAATGTCGAGTTGGGGCAGATTGCCGAAATCAGGTTAGATGCGCTTGGTGACAAAACTCAGTTCGGGCACGTCGTCGAGATCGCGACATCCGGCCGGAGAGACCCGACCCAGGGCACGATCCGTTTTGCTGTGAAGGTCGTCATCGACGATCCGGACCCGGCTTTGCGACCTGCCATGACTGCCAAGGTAGATATTCTCACTGCCACTGCCGAAAACGCGCTTGCGATACCGATCCAGGCTGTCGTCAGTCGCCATCTCGATGACGAAGACAACGAGGTTGACAGCGATGATGCGAATGGTGAGGAATTTGATGTTGTCTACACCGTTGCCGACAACAAAACCGTCGTCACCAAGGTCGTAACAGGGATCTCCGACGATCTCTGGGTCGAGATCACTGAAGGCTTGGACGAAGGTACGGCAGTCGTCTCCGGCCCATATAGGACTCTCAAAAACCTGGAAGACGACGAAGCGGTTCACGAGAAGGAAAAGGACGAGGACGATGCTGAAGACGAGGAAGACAGCGGTGGCGTCGAAGTGCGGGTGGAATAGCTTCAGAGAAGGGTAGCCGGTGCTGATCTCGATTCGCGACCTTCGCAAGATCTACCGCATGGGAGAAGAAGAGGTGCGGGCCCTGGACGGAGTCGACCTCGACGTCGAGAAGGCCGAGTACCTGGCCATCATGGGTCCTTCCGGTTCGGGAAAATCAACGCTGATGAATCTTATCGGCTGTCTCGACACACCGAGCAGCGGCACCTACATCCTCAACCAACAGGCAGTCGCCGGCCTCGACGACAGCGAACTCGCCCACATCCGCAACCAAGAGATCGGATTTGTGTTTCAGACCTTTAACTTGCTCGCACGAACAACCGCCCTGGCCAACGTCGAGCTGCCGCTGATCTATGCCCGTGTTTCGGCTTCAAAGCGCAGATCCCTTGCCAAGGAGGCGCTCGAGAAAGTTGGACTGGGCGACCGGATGAAGCATCAGCCAAACGAACTCTCCGGAGGGCAACGACAACGCGTCGCCGTGGCACGTGCCTTGGTCAACAAACCTTCGATCCTACTTGCGGACGAACCGACGGGAAACCTGGATTCCAGAACGTCAAACGAGATCATGTCCCTTTTCGACGAACTCAACACGGCTGGCCATACGATCGTGCTGGTAACTCACGAAAAAGACATCGCTACCCATGCGCGGCGCACAGTGCGCATGCTCGACGGTAAAGTCGTCGAGGATACAAACAAACAGCCTCGTGGAGAGTCCTCATGATTTGGGACAATCTGCGCATTGCTCTGCAGGCCATTCTGGCCAACAAGATGCGGTCAATCCTGACGACACTCGGGATCATTATCGGTGTTGCGGCAGTCATCGGCGTCGTCTCAATCGTCCAGGGACTCAACTTTCTCATTGCCAGCAACTTGGAAGGAGTGGGCGTTACCTACATCATGGTCTTCCCACGCCAGGACTTGCAGGACCCTGAGCTTGCTGGACGCGAGGTCACACTGACCTACGAAGACGGCCTCGCAATCATGGAGCGTTCCAACGCTCTCGCCTATTTCAACCCGATTTTCTTCCGCGGCGAACAGACGCGTTCCGGCCGCCGGCGGCACCCGACCACCCTGCTCGGTGTTGGGCCGTTCCATCAGGAGGTATCGAATCACTGGGTCGACCAAGGCCGTTTCTTTTCCGACCTCGACATGCAGCGCCACTCTCCGGTATGTCTCATCGGCACCAAAATTGTCGAGGAACTCGATCTGGAAGAGCCGATTCTGGGCACGAGCCTCATTGTCGGCGGCTCGTCCTTCACCGTCGTTGGCATCATGGAACAGCAGGGAGAGATGTTCGGTCAGAGCCAGGATGACTTGGTAATGATTCCGTTCACGACAGCGCGAGACATCTACGGAGCCAACGCATTCAAACAGCTGCGCCTCGATTTTCAAGCAAAGGACGCCGAGTCGGTCGAGATGGCCAAGGATCAGATGATCGAGATTCTCCGCCGCAGACACCGCCTTCCGGACGACATAAAGAACGACTTTCAGGTTCTACTCCAAGAGGAGCTTCTGAACACCACAGGCTCTATCCTCGGCGCGGTCACCCAGGTTGTCGGCGGAGTGGTCAGCATTGCTCTACTGGTCGGTGGAATCGGCATCATGAACATCATGCTGGTCTCAGTCACCGAACGTACGCGAGAGATCGGAGTGCGAAAAGCTGTTGGTGCACGACGAGCCGATGTCCTAGTTCAATTCCTTATTGAGGCGGTGACCCTGTCCCTCCTGGGGGGCTTTGTGGGGGTACTCGGTGGCTGGGGCCTCGGTGTCCTTGTCGCCAAAATGATCCCGGGATTCCCGCCGGCACATGTCCCCATCTGGGCAGTCGCACTCGGCTTCGGCTTCGCCGCCGTCGTCGGCATCGTGTTTGGAACCTATCCCGCTGCGAAAGCCGCCGCTCTGGATCCGATCGAGGCGTTGAGGTACGAGTAGCCGAGAGCCACAATCCGGGTCTATCTCAGAGCGCCTCTCTTCCCATCTACACTTGCGGCAGCGGCAGCGGCAGCGGCCATATGATCACGTCTGGTCGTTCAAGAACTATGTATGTGTAGCCGTTGAGCCTGCCGGAGCAAAGGGCAAGCCGGCGTAGGAACGCCGGTCGTTCCGACCCTTGACTCCGGCAGGCTCAACGGCTTTGGGGGATGGCATGAACGACCAGGAGGTGATCATGTCTAACGCGCTCCACAACACCGGCCTCAACGCCTACCACACGGCACTAGAAGCAGCGGGTCTCGTGCTGTCTCTTGTCGGCAGAGTGCCAGCTCCACTTAAAAGCCTTGTTGATCAACTGATTCGGGCAGCAAGCTCAGTACCCGCCAACCTCAACGAGGGACACGGCAGGTCTGGCAGGGATCGTGTCCACCATTGGCGTATCGCCTACGGCTCCGCCAAAGAAGTCGACACCTTTCTCAGATTGCTGCTCAGTGCCAACGCTATCGACGAGCAACGGGCTAACGTTGCTCTTGATCTCTTTGACGAGGTTCGCGCCATGACCTGGCGGTTAATTCATCCCAAGTGAGAATCAGCACTCAGCAAATCGAGTCGCGAGTATCTCGCCTTTGGCGATACCAGAGGTCCTCCGCAGCATTTACCGCTCGGCGGCACGTGTCCAGGCTTTGCTGGTTTACAGGTGCAACACCGCTCCAACGACTCAACGCTTTGAGTCCTTAAAACCACAAGCCTGGCACTGCACGGGTAACGCGTTTGGAGAATCTACCCTACGGCTACCCTTGGCGTTGGGGCCTCCACAGTCAGGGACCATCACAGCCGCAGATCTTCCCAACGGCTGACCTTGGCCACGATTCTTAAGCTGTCCCAAGTCCACATGAACCCTTGGGTACTGCGCACTATACGTTTGCCTCGCATCCGAGGCCGCTGGGGGCGTGTGAAAGTCACGCGCCTACACTTCAAGCTGCAAATAGATACTATGGGGTGATAGTGGATCCTCAAATGCTGGCCGACCGAGCGAGGCTCCGCTGCCATCTGAATCCGTCCCTGGAATCTGATTCTGCTTCTGTCTTCTGAATCTGTTACCACCGCCTCAGCGCCATATTCGATGGCGATGACGAAGGCGATGCCCATCACAACTGCTCGCATCCATACTGTGTCATTCGACAGGTGCAGTCTCTGAGACGCGAGACACTCCCTGTCTCTGTATCTGTTTCCTGAATCTGCCTCTGACTCTGTCTTCTGCACCTGTTCATTCAAAACCTCGCCCGAAGCCACCCACTCAGCTATCATCCCCTTTCATGAAGAAGACAGCCTTCCTCCGCCAGATGCCCGGCACGATGTACTCCGCTTGCGTGATGGAACTCTTCGAACGCCTCGCCTACTACGGCTTTGTGACGGTCCTCAGCATCTATCTCGTTGAGCATCTGGGCATCGTTCGAGCTGACGTCTATGGCCTCACCTATGGCATTTTCTCGGCAGTACTCTACTTTCTTCCCGTCATCGCCGGCGCGCTAGCCGACCGTTATGGCTACAAGCCGGCTCTGGCCATCGCGTTCTGTACTCTGACCGGTGGGTACTCACTTCTCGCCTCCACTACCAGCTTCCCTCTGATCTGTGTTGCGCTGGGCTTCATCGCTTGCGGTGGGTCGATCATCAAGCCCACCATCGCAGGAACGGTGACCCACACTACTGAGGAGGGCTCGACCCGCCCGGTCGGCTTCGGCATCTACTACATGACGGTCAACATCGGTGGCTTGTTCGGTCCAGTCATCGCAGCCCAGGTTCGAACACGAACTGAGTTCCAATACGTGTTCTGGGTCTCTGCTGCGGCCTGTGCCCTGATGTTCATCCAGGCACTCGTGGCCTTCCGTGAACCGATCTCGCAGAAGGACAGAAACTCCGGCAAGTCACTTGGGGCTGTTTTCGCCGAGATGGCGATAGTTCTGTCGAACTGGCGCTTCGTCGCTCTTCTCGTCATTTTCTCTGGCTTCTGGGGCATGATCAACGTGATCTATGGATTCCTTCCCCTCTTCGTCTCTGAGTTCACGGACCTCACTCACACCGCAGCTCTGATCGATCGCGTGATACCTGTCTCAACGTGGGCTGGGGATTGGCTGCAACCCGAAGTCTTCATTTCACTCGATGCCCTGCTAATCGTCCTTTTCCAAACAACAATCAGCTACCTCACCCGACGTTGGCCCACCATTCGAGCCCTGCTGGTCGGCTGCACGATTGCGATGGCGTCTTGGATACTTCCGGCAATCTCTCCGATCGCCCTCTTCGTTGGGCTAGGGATCACAGTGTGGTCGATCGGTGAGATGACGTGCTCGGCCCGCTTTTTCGAGTACTGCGGCACGATCGCCCCGAAAGACAAGGTCGCGGTCTACCTCGGTTACTCATTCCTTTCTCTATTCCTCGGCAACCTCTACTCCGGGCCTTGGGTTGGGTGGCTCTATGAGAATTTCCTCAGCACCCCGATTCGTGCCGGCAACGAACCACAAACACATCTATTCTTTGGCGGAGTCATGCTGATGGGCCTCTTCACCGTTGTCGGCTTGATCCTCTACAAGAGATTCGCGATCGGCCAAGAGGCCGGTCAAGCAGAGGCCTGAGGGTCTCGCATGGAATGGGAATCTGAAGATGTTCGATAGTATTCTTTCGTCCACAGCGTTACCGAACATCCATCCGGCGGTAGTTCACTACCCCATCGCGTTACTCACTCTCGCGTTTGGTCTCGATCTCGCGTGCATCGTCGCACGTCGACAAACGTGGCTTGACCGCGCCGCAACACTGTTCTACGTCGTCGGAACAGTCTCTGCGTGCCTCGCCTACATTTCCGGGCAACGAGCCGCAGCGCTCATGATTGGTGCTTCCGGCGCGGCTCAGGTCGCGATGTATGACCATGAAGACATTGCAAAGATCACTCTCATCACCTTCGCCGTGGTTGCGTCACTTCGCCTGATTGTGACCTGGCAAGGACGCCGTGACAAAGCTGTGAAGGTCGGGACACTTCGAGTGTTTGCAGTAGTACTGGCGCTCTGCGGACAAGTATTGATCCTTCTCACCGCAGACCGAGGCGGCGAACTCGTCTTCCGCCACGGCCTCGGGGTGACCGTTGGACAAACAACGGAGGATGTTGAGGACGACGAGGAACTGCTCGAGCCGTGAGAGGCGTTGGCTCAAGAAACAAAGACTGCGGCGGCAGGTTCGGTGACAGAGACAGGGACAGAGGCAGAGAACAGCATCCCATCGTAGCCGCTTACAGACCACTCACGATCTCAGATGGATGAGTCGCCAGTTCGTGGCACGTACTTGAATGAATTTGCCTCGAAACACTGGCAATCAGTTTCGCGTCGGCTCAGTGGACCCGTACCTGCCACCGTCACTGACCCTGTCGCTGCCTCTGAGATTCCGACGGTGAACGGCGTTGACACCGAACCAGTGGCCGCGCGTTCTACGGACAACGGAACACTGAGAACTGACAACGGGAACGAACGCGCTTTGCGCTTTCGTTTCCCAGCTACCAGATCAGTTGCTCTTCGATCTCGTGCGCGACGGACTCCATCAGGTCGAACTCGTCCTTCGGCGGGGTAACCAGCTTGTCAAAGGCGATCCTCTCGCGATAGGCCGCAACTTCGGCATCATCGTACCGACCACTGCCTGCAATCAGCCTCAGACCCGCAACAGCCAACTCTCGCGCTGCCGACGCTCCGTGGAGCTTCGCGCACGCCATGAACAACGCATTCTTCGGCGAATCATCCGCCATCGCCTTGCACGCAAGAGCAACCGCAGTTTCAACCTCCGCGGCAACACGCGCCAGCTCGAACATCGCCCACTGCTGACGCGGCAACTTGGTCTTGTGGCACAGCATGATGGTCTCGCCAAGCGCTTCAGCTGCCAGCGCAACGATTCCAAGTCCCTTGGCTTCTGCGCAACTTTCACGCACTCGCGCTGCCATCGTGCGATAGAACTCACCCTTGCTGCGAACCACCATCCGCCAGCGATGCGTCCCAATGATGCTCTGCTGAATCTCCGAGGTGCCTTCGTAGATCGTCGTGATCCGCACGTCACGAACGATCTTCTCAACCTCGTACTCGTGGGTGTAACCGTAGCCGCCGTGCGCCTGGAGGGCCGCGTCGGCTGCATCGTTGCCGACTTCGGTGGCGAAGTACTTGGCAATCGATCCCTCGACCTGGAGACCGCCCTCACCCGCATCCAGGCGATGCGAAGCCTCTTCGCAGTACGCACGTGCTGCTTCGAGCCGCACGGCATGAGGAACGATCAGCTTGTATGTGAAGCCCTGCTTACGATAGAGCGGCTCGCCAAACTGCTCGCGCTCGTGGCCGTACCGAATCGCACGAGCCAGCGCTTCTTCTCCGGCGCCGACGCCGAAAGCAGCAACCATCAGTCGTGTGAACCCAAAGACCTGATTCGCCTGTTCCAGGCCCTTGCCTTCCTCAAGGCCGAGCAAATCCTCTGCCGGAACGACGACATCCTCCAAGATGACCTGGGCGGTGTTCGAGGAGCGAATACCATGCTTCTTCTCGGTCGCGCCGACCGAAACACCCTCCATGTCGCGATCTATCGCGAAGAAGGATGGGCCACCAGGCGTCCTCGCCAGAATCGTGTACACCTGGGCGACGCCACCGTTGGTGATGAACTGTTTCGTTCCATTGAGGCGATATGCCTCGACCTTCCCGTCATCGCCAACGATCGGATCTGCCGTGGTGCGAACGGTCGAGACGTCGCTGCCGGCGGCCGGCTCCGTCACGCCATAGGCTACGATGAGCCCCTCTTCCGCGATCCTGCCGAGCCACTTGGCCTGCTGTTGGTCGGTTCCGCCGACGATGATTGGGTCGACACCGAGAGCGATCGCGAGAAACGCTGTCGCGACACCAAGATCCACTCGTGCCATCTCTTCGGAAGCACGGAACAGGTCTCGTGCACCACCACCGAGACCACCGACTTCTTCGGGAAGGAAGAGTAGGTGAAGGCCGATCTCCGGCCCCAGCATCTCCTTCACGAGGTCGAGAGGGAACTCTTCCTCCTCATCGAGTTTGAGACGAACATCTTTGCCCAATTTGCGATCCGTGACAGCCTTCAACGTCTGGAGAACGAAGTCGAGAGTTTCGTCGTCCAGGCCTGCTCCCATTCGTGTCATTATCCATCCTCGCATCAGTTGTTTCGCGCAATCTCCGAAACGCCGATCCCTGCACATTAGGGACGACAGTGGCGATTGGAGGATTGAACCGGCAGTGATTCTACACGTAATGCGAAAAAGAAAAAGGCCCCCTGCGGCATCAGGGGGCCTTCATGAATCCTATTCGGGACTTCAGCTCTTCACTGCTTGGAAGTTCACCTCTGCCTGCTCCCAGCTGACGACATTCCAAAACGCTGCCACGTAGTCGGGGCGGCGGTTTTGGTAATTGAGGTAGTAAGCGTGCTCCCAAACATCGAGGCCTACAACTGGTTTTAGGCCATCAGTTTGTGGTGAATCCTGATTCGCGGTCGAGGACACGACGAGTCCGCCAGAAGAATCGAGAGAGAGCCAGGCCCACCCGGAGCCAAACCGTGTCATCGCTGCTTTCGTGAACTCTTCCTTGAACGCATCAAAGGAACCGAATTTCGAATTGATTGCGGTAGCAAGCTCACCGCTGGGATTTCCACCTCCATTGGGGCTCATCAACGGCCAGAAGAATGAGTGGTTGAGGTGTCCACCGCCATTGTTTCGCACTGCGGTGCGGATATCTTCAGGAACGCTCGCCAAATCGGCGATCAACTTAGCAAGATCAACGTCAAACAGCTCGGGATGCTTTTCAAGCGCCCCATTCAGATTGGCGACATAGGCCGCGTGGTGTTTCCCATGATGGATCTCCATGGTTTGTGCATCGATGTGGGGTTCGAGGGCGTCAGCTGCGTAGGGCAGCCCTGGAAGTTCATTTTTGGCCATTGTCTCTCTCCTTCTGCATTGATGTTTATGAGTACTGCGCTCGCTGATATCAAGTCTCAGTACAAAAATCTTATTCCCACTGGAGGTTTGGCTGGAATCCTGTAGAATCCGCACGGCTCCGCGGTGCGGGGCAGATCGAAGCTAGGAGGCACAATGGCCACACGAACTCTGACTATGATCAAACCGGACGCTGTCGAAAACCAGAATGCGGGAAAAATCATCGCTCATCTCGAGGGTGAAGGATTTGCCATCGTCGCAGCCCGAAAACTGAGGCTCACCACCGATCAAGCGCGTACGTTCTATGCCGTTCACAAGGAACGTCCCTTTTACAACGATCTCGTTGCCTACATGACATCCGGCCCGATCTGGGCGATGTTGTTGGAACGGGACGATGCAGTCCCGCACCTACGCAGAACGATGGGTGCGACCAACCCGGCCGATGCTGACGAAGGAACGATCCGGGCTCAGTTCGGTGAGTCGATCGAGCGCAACGCAATTCATGGCTCCGACTCGGACGAAAATGCAGCCAATGAGGGTGCTTTCTTTTTCTCCGCCTCGGAGCTGCTGATAGTCTGATCAAGCGATGAATCGCATCAGCTGGGATCGCTACTTCCTAAACTTGGCCACGCAGGCTGCGACACGATCAACCTGCTCCCGCAAACATGTGGGGGCAGTGATCGTTCGTGACAAGACCGTTCTGTCGACCGGGTACAACGGCTCAGTTCGCGGCGCACCACACTGCACCGAAGCTGGTTGCCTGATGGAAAACAGTCACTGCATTCGAACTGTCCATGCCGAGGCAAATGCACTCATCCAGGCGGCTCGGCACGGGATTCGCCTCGAAGACGCCCAGATCTACGTCACGGCGTCTCCGTGTTTCAACTGTTTCAAGCTGATTGTCAACGCAGGGATTCGGATAATCTTCTTTGGCGAGTTCTATCGTGATGACAAGGTCCTTCAATTCGCTGAAGAACTGGGAATTGAAATGACCGATCTTGGTATGGACGACGAACCCGAGTAGCAATGATCGAAGTAGATCTTAACGTGGCCTCACTCCCGCTCGACTGGGACGAGCTCTTCTCCCGCAAAGCTCCGGTTGATATCGAGATTGGCTCCGGCAAAGGTGCGTTCCTCTTGGACCTCGCCATCCGGCAGCCAGATCACAACTACCTGGCCGTCGAGCGTGCACCGAAGTATCACAATCTCACCTGCCAGCGAGCGGGACGACGCGGCGTCACCAACGTCCGCCTGTTGCAGACGACAGCGGAGGATCTTCTCAATCGGCTCGTGCGACCGGAAACAGTCGAACGGCTATTCGTGCTTTTCCCGGATCCGTGGCCGAAGAAGCGACATCACAAGCGGCGTTTCTTCACACCTGAGAACGTCGCTACACTTTCCTCTGTATTGGTTCCGGGAGGTCTTCTTTACGTGAAGAGTGATCATCCAGAGTACTCGGACGTGATAGAGGCGAGCCTAAGAACTTGCGCCGACCTTGAACCTATTGATACCACTGAGGCGTTTCAGGACCTGCCTCTCACCGGCTTCGAGCGCAAGTACATTGTCGAGGGCAGGATGATTCGGGCGTTTGCTCTCAAAAAGCGAGGCAGTTAGCGGGCCTTTCCCGAGTGAATTCTCTCGACCCACGCCTTGCTACAAATACTTCGGGAGTCCTTCCTGGCTCTTTTTGTGGATGCGCACCGCGCATCCTTAGCAGCGTGTGCTGCGTTGGCCCGCTTATGTCAATCTGGAAATGCTGGATCCTACTGGGGCCAACGCGCCACACGCTGCTATTGGACGACTCCACCAAATTGCTGGCCCGTCGTCAACACAAGTTGCCACCGGACCGTAACCCGCGAGCGACTGGAAAGTAACTGTACGGGGCCCGACTCAATAGATTCCCGCGGGCCCACGTAGTTCTCGACGAAGCGGACTCCGTTGAATCCAGCTCCACCGCCGCGTCTCCACCCCGATCCTGATCGGAAACCAAGCTCGAGGCCGTCGAAACCGCCCGGACTCTCTGCCGAAACAGAACCGTCGTCCACCGAGACTTCGACCCAGTTGCCGACTCCTGCCACCGCAGTTGAGAATGGCCCTGTGTTGACCAAACGAACACGCACGACACGTCCCTGCCGATGGATCGTGACGTCGACCTTCGGAGCCGGACCTTCTCCATCGAGATAGTAGAGCAGAGCTTCGCGTCCAATGCCCAATGCCTCACCGGGGGGAGGCAATGAGATGAGATCCCAGCCCCCAAGTTCCGGAAGAACGAGCCGAGTGATCTGTCTGAATGCCTGGTCGAGTCGAGCGGCGTCTGTCCATCCTATGGAGATGCGCTCACCAACATTCCAGCGCCTTGAACTCCACGACAATGGGCGACGCACGACGAAGGTCCTGTCGAGGGAAGATTTCGACGCAATCTCCGCATTCTCCGACGCCGCCAATAGGCTCAGATCATCTCCCCACCGAGAAAGTGCGGGTTCGGTTTCAGGCTCCAGTACGATACCGACCCGAACTCGGGCACCGCTTGCTGCCAGAGGTGCGAGTTGTTCATCCAAATTGTCATTACTCGGGTTGGCCCCGGATCGTATGATTCCGACACCCCCGTACACGAGAACGACACAAGAACGAGCTGCCTTGACAGCCTCTAGCGCTCCCGGTGCGCCGAGTTGATCGACGGTCAGAACAGGAACGACAGGCAGGCCCGAAACGTTGCTCAGAGACTCAAGAAAAGTCCCCAATCCGGGGCGCATCACCGGGAAGTCGAGAAGGATCTCCGCACCCATGCTCTCTCCGACCACCGGTGCCAAAGCACGCCATAGAACCTGCGCCGACTCTGACCCAACTTCGGGACCAATCGCCTCGACGTACAGTGCGACCCCGACCGGCAGTGACCCGGCTATCCGGGGTGCCGCCTGGAGCCTCAAGGTCGGCACTTCTGAACTCAAATCGACTGTACCGCGCCGGAGGACAACTCCATCGACCCCTGCACGACGCAGTAGTGTCGAGGTTGATTCGTCCAGCCCTTCCGGTCCAATCCAGACCGTTGACCGCCTTGGGGCGGCAGCTTCAATCCGCCCCGCCGCCAATTGGCGATCTCCCCGACACCCGAGGACTACCATCAAGCTAAGGAGAAGGATTGTTGACCTGTTCGATCGGCTCATGGGGTCATCCTATCAGAGGCGAGTGGCAGAACCATACGAACCACGAGACCGTCCTCGCCATTCCGGGCGTTAACAGCACCGTGACACCGCGCTACGACGTGGCTGACCAACGCAAGTCCCAAACCACTGCCTGAACTTGTGGTCGAGAACTGAGGTCTGAAGAGATCCTCAAGTTGAGCCTCTACCACACCCCCGGCGCTATCCTCCACTTCAAGTACTGCTCTGTCAGCTTCTTCTACGACTCGAATCCAGATCTCACCCCTACCATCTCCAATGGCATCGATGCTGTTCTTCACGACGTTGTCCAAAGCTCGTCGCAACCACGCACGATCACCGACTACGACACACACGCCTTCATCGGTAACGTCCTTGTTCACGTGAACTCCACGTCGTTCGAGGACATTGAGGCCGTCCAGAGTGTCGTTCACAAGCTCAACCAAATCCACGGAACTTGGCTCCCATTTTTCCAAGGCCGCGAGATTTGTGAACGAACTCGCAGTTGCTTCAAGTCGCTGAACTTGGGTCGAGATTGCGTCGCAGGCTTCCCTCAGTAGATCCTCCAACCCTGGGTCTTTCCGGCGCTGGGCCTCCTCCAACTCTTGCACCCAGAGTCTGATTGGTGTCAGCGGATTCTTCACTTCGTGCGCAACGATACGCGCCGTTTGGTTGAGTTGCTTGAGGCGGTCAAGACGTACCACTTGAGTGATGTCATCCACAACAACAACCAAGCCCCGACTCTGATCTGGTAGGGGCACATCCGCAACCGCGACTCTCCAAGTCGTCTCTATTCCGGGGAAGGGCTGAACAGTCTCGACGACTGGGCCTTTCTGTCTTGCAGTTCTACCAGCCATCTCATCCCAGATCTCTGCGACTCGGTTATCTGCGTCCACCAGAAGCTGTTCCGCACTCGGATTGGCGAAAATCATGGCACCGTCCGCGTCACGAACCAGAACCGCCGACTCAAGTGTTCCGAGGGTAATTCTCAATAACTCTTGCTGATGTTTGAGTCCCTCTTCCCTGCGCTGAACCTCTTCGCTCATCAGTCGCACCGCACTGACGACCTCAGCCAAATCGGACTCCACAGGGGATCGCACCACTGCCAGCGGTTCTCCTCGCTGAAGTCGCCGGGCAAGAGCCACCAACTCGAGAAGAGAGGAACTCAGTCGATTCTCGATCCTCGATGTCAGGCTCAACGCAATGAGCGCTGCCAGCGCAGCTCCGGTCAACAGCCAGTCAACCGGCTGGGGCGCATCAATCGCCCGCAAACCCACCTCGGGGAAAACCTGAAGCAAAACTCTTTGACCACCGATTTCAACCGTCTTCGCGGCCACAAGACGACCCAGTTGACGACCAAGCACAACGTCGTCGCGACCGAGTACGAACAGCGGATAGGCCTCGGCCAGCGGCAGCTCCGGAAAGACCGAACCCACAACGGAATCCGGACGAGAGATCCCATTCAAGCTGGCCCCGCTGAAAAATGCTGTTTCAGCGCCAATCTGGCGTGCAAGCCAACCAGCCAGCTCGTCGTCGACATTGAAACCCGCCTGCAAGTGTTCGATCGTGCTTTGCGCCCTTCCCACAGCATCGTGGGCGAGGCTTTGTTCACGACGCACTGAGTCACGCGAAATCTGCATCTGTAGAAAAAGCGTCAATGTCATCAGAGGAACGACCACGCCACCGGCAATCAGCAATCGGAGTCTGCCACCGAAGGTTCCGAGCTGGCCGACACGCCATACGGGTGGTGAAGAAATGACCAACCCACACAACGCCCAGAGACAAGCAATGGCTGCCTGCACTGCCCAAACCGATATTT
The DNA here is from genome assembly GCA_024229275.1 of bacterium. Taxonomy (GTDB): domain Bacteria; phylum Acidobacteriota; class Thermoanaerobaculia; order Thermoanaerobaculales; family Sulfomarinibacteraceae; genus JAAESQ01. The sequence goes on from JAAESQ010001357.1 coordinate 16,649, forward strand.
CTGCCTGGCGAGCAATTGCCGCCACTAGCCATTCATCGTCCCGCCACACACGGGCAGGGAGCCTGGCATTGCCCATTCTCATCCAGGTCCAACCCTTGCCCCTGTGAAAGAGGGTTCCCGCCCTACCTGCGTCCATTCCTTTGATCTGCGGATGCCGCGTAGCAGCGACACTCCCTGACCGAGACAGCACAGCAAACCAAATCGGGCTCTGCCAGTTCATCCTCAACGCGAGGTCAGGTCGCCAATCAGGCAACGATGCCCACGGTTTGATCGCTCCCCAAAGTTCGGCCACAATCCCTTCTTGGTTCGGCACTGCATACGATTCCAGAAGAGCCACGGAATCACCGGCGGGTGTCAGATCACCCCAGATTGAAACTATGGCTCCTTCGTCGTCGAGAACGACGACCGACGTCGGC
>JAAESQ010001358.1 GCA_024229275.1 bacterium
ACGGGAGATGTTTCGACTCCGCTTCGCTCCGCTCAACATGACGTTCTTGATGAGTCGTGTCGTTGGGGAGGAGTCCCTGTGTCACTCCTTTGTGAATCGACAACAACTGCGCGCCTCAGCGCCACTCACGTGAGCAAGGTCAAAATCCAAGAGATCCTCAAACCGCAACAGTCTCGACAATCGCTTCGCAAGTGGGTACGATCTCGACTTGCCACGTCCTTCTTGGCGTTTACTTCGTGTGCTTAGTGCACTCTGTGGTTCAAAAATGCCCTTCGACTCAGCAGTGACACTGGCAGAATGCCGGACGGCTACGCGTGGATGGCTCGTTTGTCGACTGCCAACGCGGCCTCTTTGATGACCTCAGAGAGCGTCGGATGAGCGTGGACAGTGCGAGCGAGATCTTCGGCACTGGCCGAAAACTCCATCGCGACAACGGCCTCGGCGATCAACTCTGATGCTCGTGGCCCGACGATATGCACCCCGAGAATTCGATCGGTTTCGGGATGTGCCAGGATCTTGACCATGCCCTGCTCCTGACCGAGGCTTTTAGCACGACCGTTGGCGCGGAACTGGAAGCGGCCAGTGGCAGGTTTGATCCCTTCCTCTTTCAACTCAGCTTCGGTCTTGCCAACTGAGGCGAGTTCGGGCTCGGTGTAGACCACATTGGGAATGGTGTTGTAATTCACA
>JAAESQ010001359.1 GCA_024229275.1 bacterium
CCGCAAACCGGCGCCTGTGTCGATCAAGATCGGGTCACACAAAACGACGGCACTTTGGATCCCGACATGGGACCCAACGACCTCCAGAACTTCCCAGTGCTTAATCCCGACATCGTTAGGACTGCCGGTGCGCACCTTGGCGTCGGCGGTTCTCTGGAAAGCGCCGAAGGCCAGTACACGATTGATGTCTATGCAAGTGAGACTTACGATCCCAGCTTCCATGGTGAAGGTGCGATCCCTGTTGGCTCATTCACCCTTGATCTAGGTAGCAGTGGTTATGCCACCTTCGAAAACGTGATCGACGTCAATCCGGATACGATCGGCGACATTCCCGGTGGTTGGTCAATTACGACCACTGCGACTGACCCTGCCGGTAGCACCTCCGAGTTCTCAGCCCGCGAACTGGCCACCTCCTCCGCCGACCTCGAGCTCACGGTTCAGGACTCTCCAGATCCAGTAGCGCATGGCACGCAGCTGGAGTGGAATCTCACCGTCACCAACCGCAGCCTCTATGAAAACGCCACCGGAGTGACAGTCTTTGCTCGACTTCCAAAGAAGGTCTTGGTCGTCGACGACGGCGGCTGCGTCGCCAAAGGCCTGCCGATTTGCGGGTGCGCCGGCACCATCACCTGTGATTTGGGCTTACTGGAGGCCACGACAGTAGCCACGCGCACCATCACCCTCCTGGTCAAATCGACTGAACCGAGCATCTCGACAACCTTCGAGGCCAGCTGCGCCCAGGACGAACTGACCGAAGAAAACAACACCGTCGAAGTCGAAACCACGGTCAACCAGCCGCTCGCCGCCAACACGACCGCGCAATCCGACTCACCCGGTCGAGCGAAAACAAAGGCGGCTACCGCTGCGATTGAATCATTGGCGACGGAGGTGCAGTGATGACTTTCACAATGAATCAAGCTGCATCAGTAAGACGAACAGAAGAGCAAAGCACTACACGAGAGAGGAAAGGGATCGTGGATTTGAGTCCGAAGATGATGTGTCGAATAGGATTGATCGCCCTAACGACGTTGGTGATCGCAGTTCCTCTCTTGGCCCAAGATCAACCGCCGGATAGGATCGATTCGGCGAGCATGACCTTTGTGCCACTTACTGGAAAAATGACATATACGGGTGTGGCCTGTTGCGATGATAGTTGCGGCTCTTCGTGTCCATATAACGGCGCGAACAACCAGACCAGCATAACTGTGTGCAGAACTCCACAAAGCCAGGGAGACTTTGGTCCAGAGCCATACAACGATGCGTTGGATTACTACGGGTGCCAAGTCAGACCTATCGGGTGTGCGTGGCTTAGCAGCAAGTCCTATGAAGTGAATTGGATCTGTAACGGAAATGACGAGGGCGATTTCGGTTCGTATTCGGCCGAAGCCAAGGTGCTTTGTGAGAACGGTTGGTCTGACTTATTCAAATTTGGCTCTTATGTTGTAGACCATATGCCGATCATTGACTACTTCTATCTAGAA
>JAAESQ010001360.1 GCA_024229275.1 bacterium
CAGTACGTGCGAACAAAGGCATCCCTGAGGCCGGCTCATGAGCGGTGATCTGGCGCGTCCCTGGTTCCGTAGCGTAGGATGGGCCCATGGAGGATCCACATGACGTTGACTCGCCTTACTCTCTTCTTCAAGGGCTTCGCTATCTGCCAGTTTCTGCTGCTCATAATCACAGTGTCTGTAGCCGGCGAGTCATCCCCCGGGTCCTTCGAAGAGACTCTCGAACGCCACTTAACTGCAATTGTCTCGCGGGATCTCCAGGGGATTCTGGCAACCGTTGCTGAAGGCGATTCGCTGACATTGATTCTTCCCGACGGGAGCCTTATCAAAGACAAGGCCGCATATGCGGATCTTCATGAGGCATGGTTTTCAGATCCTGACTGGCGCATGGAGTTCTCCGAAGTCCGGCGACTGGAGACCGCGGAACTCTGCTCTGTTCTCTTGCGCTATTCCTATCGCGACACACCTGAGGGGCCGGCACATGAGTGCTATCTGTACATGGCGTTTCAACAAATTGACGGTGAGTGGCGCTTAGTCTTCGATCAAAATACGCGGATATCGTGAGGCTGCCACACGGCTGCATCCACTTGGAGACGGCGCCTTTTGTTCTTGTCATTCAACTCCGCTGGCGATTCCCTGAGTGGATGTCTGTTCCATAACGTCCCGACGTTTTCCCAAATGCAAAAACCTGTGAAACTTGAAATCAGATGGTGAACGGACACGTATACCTCGGTTGGAGGGCTTATCAATGAGGGAGATTCGGACGTGGCGCAGGACTTCACTTGGCCTCATCCTAGCGACTGTACTGATTGGAGGCTGTGCGCGGTCGGAAATCGTTGACACTCTCGATGTTTCGGGATCCTACTTCAGTCAGACCTCCCCCGGGCTTGTGCCAGAGGTCTTTGCTCCAGGCGTGTTCAACCGTGACTACACCGATTTCAATCCGGTGTTTGGCCCAGATGGGAAAGAGTTCTACTTCACCAGTGACATCGACGGACACTACACAATCAAGGTGATGCGTTACATAGATGGAAATTGGTCAGAGCCTGAAACAGCAGAGTTCTCCGGGACCTACCAGGACTGTGACATGTTCATCACACACAATGGACGCCGGATGCTCTACAGTTCTACTCGGCCTCTGCCGGGCACCACCGAGCCAACCGAGGGTCTGTTCATCTGGTCTATGGAACGTGAAGAGGAAAGTTGGGGAGAACCTCGAAGCCTTGGTCCCTCTGTGAATTCGGGTGGTCGATCCTGTTATCCAACAACAACCACTGCCGGTACGCTCTATTTCCAGTCAAGTCGAGAGACCAATATTGGCGAGCCCGATATTCACCGAGCATCGCTCGTGAATGGGTCGTACCCTGTTGTGGAGAATTTGGGGCGTCCTGTGAATTCAGAGTTCGCGGAGATGGACAACGTCATCGCGCCGGATGAGAGTTATCTGATTGTCTCGTGCAAGAGACCCGGCGGAACGGGCGGCTCAGATCTATACATAACTTTCAGGGCGAGCGGCGGCTCCTGGTCGGAGATGATCAACATGGGGGATCGGATCAATACCGAGCATGGCGAGGGTTGTCCGATGATTACCCATGATGGGAAGTACCTTTTCTTCATCAGCAACCGATCCGGGCACGACGAGAACTACTGGGTCGATGCGAAGGTAGTCGAGGAGCTGAGACCAAGAACGTTCTCTGACTAGACCGGTCTTGCCTCAGACCTCGACTTACCAGACATGCAAGACACATTAGCTCGAGTTGAGCTATTCGTAGTCGCTTCCAAGTGTTGATTCAGGAATCGCGACAGTCCACCGGTCGGTGTTTCCGGATTCGAATCCGTCGGCAAAAATCCCGTGGTCGTTAAGGAATACGTCGTCGAAGAAGGTAAGGAATTCTCCGCCGGCTGATGATTTGTAGACGATGAGCCGGACTCTGACACCCTGGGCTCCGGCAGGTGCGGTCACAGCTGAAACGGCTTTGCTCTGCCAGTTATCTTCCGGGAATGCGACCGTTGTTGCGGCGTTGTCAAGACCGTTCCCGGAACAGTCAGCGTATTCTTTCCAGCGGATATCAAGGTAGGCGAATCCAGTACTGGCCTGGCCTGTGGGAATGAATATCATCGAACCTGCCGAGAAAACGTTTCCTGGAGTTATAGGTAAGCACTGGGTTGTGAGTGCGCTAAAAGCATGGGGAGTGATATTCGTGAACCGGAGAGATCCCGAATACAGACTCTCATCAACATCAAAGCTGTCCCACTCAGTGATCCCGTCGATCGGGTGTGGTGGTACCCAGCCACCTATGTCGGCATCGAATGATCCATTGATAACGAAATCTGTACTGTGTGCCGGTGTAACTGCGGCGGCCGAAAGCAAGCACCACGCGATGAAAGTCAGCATTCCTCTGAACATGATCGATTTCTCCTTGCTGATCCGATAAGGCAGTGATGGCTGTCTTCTAGGGCTAACTCTAAGGGGAGTTGTCTGGGACCAGGGGCTCGACCTCGCGCAGATCCTCAGCTTCAAGCAGTCCTTCAAAGGCTTGCGTCGCGGCATCAACGATCGCTAGCTTCACAACTTCAGCGGCGATTGATTTGGCTTTGAATCCAGACATCATGCCTTTGCTTGTTTGACCTGAACCGGCAGCTGTCTGGGTGAAGAGCAGTTCTCCGTCAGGATCGGAGAGCGAGATCTTGAGGACCACACTCGAGTGGTAGGGGTTGTAGGCTGGGTGAGGAATTTTCACCTCGAATTTGAGTATTTCCGCACTTACTCTCACGTCGGCGGGGACGTTATTTCCAGTTGTTCCGGAAGCACTCGAGTGGATTTCCTGAAACACGTTCGGTAGGTTCTTCTCGAGAAGTTCGACCATGAACTGCCCGATCGGAAATTTCAGCCTGTCAAACGGACTTGTCTTCACGACCTCGACCTTTGTTCGGAATTCTTCGCTCAGATCCAAGGTGCCAACCAGAGGTAGTGGCAGGGCACCATCAAGTTCGATAATGGGAGCGGGCGGCATTTTTACCTTGGCAGCGCTTGCCGGTAGGACAGACAGACATAGAACGATCACGAGTGCGGTGGTTGCATTCTTCATTGGTTCTCCTTCTCATTGTTCTGAACTGATTCAATTCCTGTAAGTAGATCTTTGACGATGTGGGAGACATTGGTCTGCTGTTCAAAAGAGATTGCCTTCCACACCCCTTTGTTGACCCAGAGAATCTCGCCAGTAGCGCAGTGGAGCAGGACCGCCTGCAGAACAGCACCCTCAGCAAAGGACGGAAGATAAATGTTGTAGGTGAAGAAAGCATCGCCGCTCGACATTGCATTGCTGTAGCCCGATCCGAAGCTGGCAGCCGTTCCTGCCACCATGATTCCGACCTTCCCAGCTTTCATGCCGCCCGTTTCCTCGTTTTGGTGACCGGCCACTATAAGTAGCGCGTCGATGCCAAGTTTCTCGCCGAATTGTTGGAGTTTTCTTCTCGCCGTACGAGTCTCGAGCCGGGGTGCAATCGCAAGGTAGGCGTGGCCGATGGGATCACCGAGAACCATAGCGGACCGAGCATCACGCCAGACGGAACTCAGTGAGATCTCTTCGGAGTCGGTCCGATCGGACACCACTGTGAAGTAAGTGCTGAGCTGTGCTTGGATGGTTTCGCTGAGAGCCTTCCGACCCGAAGCGGACTTGCTGTCAGAGTGCTCTTCGCTGGAAAACTTCCTCAGTGTGACGTCGAAAGCAGGTTCAAGGACTGAGATTCTTTCGGCAGATGGCGACGGCTGGAGTTCATTGATCGAACGATTTGCTGCCGGTATGAGTCTAGCCATGACGTGACCTGTTGTTGGATTCACCTCGATTGTCATTGCTTCGAAGCCACGCTTTTCCAGTTGCAGCCATGTTGTGGACTTCTTGCTGAATTTGAAACGCTTGCTGAGAGGAGTCTCCCCGGCCACTACACGATGGGTTCCCTGCGTTGGCTCACTCGTCTCACGAATGGTGACAAGAGCACCTGACGGTATTGACTCAACCGTGAGTTCTGCCCCCTTTCTTGTTTTCC
>JAAESQ010001361.1 GCA_024229275.1 bacterium
AGGACCTTTCCGCGATGCTCAAGAAAACAACGCAGCAGTGCCGCTTCCTTTGCACTGAGAAGCTCCGTATTGTCGCCGGAACGAATCTCGTGACTGGACAAGTCGATCTTGACGGTCCCGAGTGTGAATACATCATCAGGCGGAGAAGAACCCGTTGCATCGGTGTTGCGCCGCAAGGCGACGCGGAGTCGAGCTTCGAGTTCGAGGAGAGAGGTGGGTTTGGTGAGATAGTCATCGCCGCCGACGCCGAATCCAGTCAGTTTGTCGAGTTCCTGATCCTTCGCGGTCAGAAACAGTACGGGCGAGTTCAGTCCGCGCTCGCGCAGCTCACGGCAGACGGTCAATCCATCCATTTTGGGGAGCGTGATGTCGAGAACAATGGCATCAGGGCTGTGGTCAATCGCCAGTTTCAGTCCCTCGACACCATTCACGGCCGTAAGAACCGAATATCCCCGTCCAGTGAGAAAACGTTCGAGGCCCTCAAGGGTCAGGGGTTCGTCTTCAACGACAAGAATAGTCAACATGCAAACCTCAGACGAAACGTTCTGATGGCTCTAGTTTACCGAATGTTGCTAGGACCTGAATGGTCAACCTGGACATAAAGGCGTGTTGCGGGTAAGGCAGATCACCGTGGCGCTCTCGATCAAACCCAAGTTCTGCTCGAGGATGCTTTGATGAGTGTCGCAAGCGACACCCCTTTGAGCATTCGATCTCAATGGGCATCGAACCGTGCAGCGGTGCATGCATGAGTGATGGCGATTAGCCCTTTCTCTCAGTCTTTTCCGGCTTCGGTGGTTCAGGGTTGCTATTTTTGCCTGGACTATCCAGCTTCGGTGGTCCTCCACCAGCGGTCGGCGGGGGTGAGCCAGCACCCATGCGCACGCCTTCGCGAACCTCAGCGAACGCAGCTTTGACCTCATCTTCCGTGGCGAATTCAAGTCGAAACGCACCTTCAGCACCGGGCCCGAGAAGGCCGGCCACTGCGGTCGTACCGCTAGCGATCGATCGGCCGTTTTCTCCGATGATTCTGACGTCGAGAATCAGTCCCTCCACTGAGACGCTCTCCATGTTGCGAACTCGACCGATGACGACGACGCCTGATGCTGAGCGGCTGTGGCGAACCCCGATCATCGCCATTTTGAGGTCAGTCGCCGTTCCCAAACCGGGGCGGACATCGGTCGATGATTCAATCGCGCCGGGGTCAATGTGGGCGACGTCATCATTCTCGATGACGAAGGTCGGATCTGGACCAGGCAGGGCGATCGCCGCCAATAAAGAGCGAGAATCGACGGGTTTCGACTCGTCCGAGGGCACGGATTCGGGTGCATAACCTGAGGCCTCCAGATTCACTTCGTCCATCTGAAAGGCGATCCTGCGTCCGTCGGTAAGCGTGACCATTACCAGAGGAGCCGCGAACTCTATCGCGTCCGCCTCCATGGTGGTGCCGTCACTAAGAACAAGAAGAGTAGCGGCGCTACTGCTCGGGGTGACGAGCAGCAGCGCCATTGAAAGTGTTGCTATCCAGCGGATCTGATTCATTACTCCAACCCGGTGGAGGAGTCCTCCCTCCAAGAGGTGATGCGCAGCGGTGGACCGACCGAGGGCATGACCTGCTCGAAGCGCTTGTCATCAAGCAGGTGAGCCACGTGCAGGCTCCCATCCGAACCGAGGTAGACAACAGGATCGGTTGCCATGACGGCCTGGCCATCATGCTGAATGTACCGACTCGTCGAACCAGCCAACGGGTTGGCGTTAAACAGATTCATGACATAGGTACGGGCGTTGCCCTTACGACTGCAGTGTTTCTTCCCTGTCTCAGGATCAATCCAGATTTCCGTTTCGGCGCTTGGTGTAAAAGTCGAGAATGTGATGTACTCAAGTACCACTAATGAATGTGTGTTGACCTTCTCAAACTCAGCCAACACGAGTTCCCATCCTCGGTATCCGGTGTCGGTGGCAAGGTCGTAGTTCAAATAGCTTGTTCCCGGAGTACAGGCATCGGCCTCCGCAGCAATAGTCACGATACTGGAATCGGTTCTGAAGTCGATTGTGCCTTCTGTGGCGTAGTCCTCGAAATCGAGTATGGTCACGAAGAGTTGTCGTGTCGCAGTTTTGTTGAAAACGTCCTCGCGATCACCGGAACCTACGGAAACGGCGAGGTATGGATGCCCATCCGCTGCGTAGGATCCAATAGCCACTGAGGGGCGCATGTGGATCGGTCGGTCGGCGCCGATATAGGCGAACGGTTCTGGTTTCCAAGATTGGTTCAGGTCAATGGTTTCCTCGCCGGTCTCGAGAATGCCGATGGCTTCTAGATCGACTCGATAGATGTAGCCATTAGTGTCACCATAGTAGAGCCGTTCCGGAAAGCCGTCGAAGTTGATGTCGACAGCCGCGATCTCGGCTGGAACCATACCCCTGTCCGGCAACGGATTCCCGGAGGGGTCGTTATTCTCTGTTGGAGCCTTCCACAACACCTTTCCAGTTTCGATATCGACCATATAGGCATAATCGCCGTCTACACCGAACGGATCCCATCCGCCGCCGAACACAGCGACAGAACGCATTTCGGTGATGTAATTGTCATTGGCGTCTTTGGTGCCGTCTGTCACCTCAGCAAAGATGATAACCGGTCGTGACCAGGTTTGGGCAAGGTCGGCATCTGTGAACTCCCACTGGAGCCGCGGCCATGGTCCATCGCAGCCGGTGGCACTGCCGTCCATGCATGATTGATTGGGAACACCGTCGCCGTCGTAGGTGTCGGGTTTTGTGAGGTCGAGGCAGGTGAGGGACTTCCCGCCGCGGCGTTCGCCGAACATCACCATCGTGCGCCATTCGCGCTGGCTGGCGTTCGGCGTGCCGTTGTGGATCGGATCGACATAGACGTCAGCTACAGCCGGAGATCCGTCCACGGTCCATGTGTGATCCTCGTTCACGGCAAGTTCGTCGAATGAGTCCATCACCTCTGTAGGTGCCCAGGCAAAGAGTTCCGTGCCGTCTCCAGGTCCCCATTTCTTGGTGGAGAAGTCAAAGAGGCCAGCGTTGAATCCGTGCATGGTTCCGTCGTTGGCGCCGACAAGCAGCACACGGCGACGGTATTTATGCTTGCCACGGAAGCCGTCGAGGATGTCGCTCGGGGTCGATTGGTCGTCCCGGTAGCCGTTGGTGCAGGCTACGTCACCCAAAGCGCAAGGCAGATTCGAGTTGTCGCAACTGAAGCACGCCGGCGGTCCGAAGAGGCCTGGCGTGGAATGGAAGATGTCGCCGAGCTTGTCCGTCTGGGTGTCTGGTGCTACGACGTAGTTAGACGGCCGGTCGCCACGAATGAACTCAACCGTGTTGTTGAGTTCGGTATTCGTCAGTGAACTCCTGATGAGATCCCGTAATTGGGTGCGTTCTGCACTGTTCGTGGTGTACTTGAGGTTGAACCGTGTCCCCGGCACAGCGCCGTCCGCAGTATAGTCAGCATGATTGATGCCGTAAAACATTTTGCGGTCATCAGGATCGGTGTAGATCAGCTCGTGACCGGCATCCCAGAACGCCATCGCCTTGTCGGGCTGTCCCGCGTCGGTCAGTGGAGGCATGCCGGTGTTGGGGTCGATGGGGTAGGAGCGAACACGGCCTCGCCAGATGGAGCGAGCTTGGCGCGGCATGAACTCAGCAATGAACGCGGCCTGTTCCGTTGCAGTTTCGACGGACGGTACGATTGGCGCCGCAAAACCACGTGAGCGCTCCTCAATCTCTTTACCGATGTTAGTCAGCGCAGTTACGAGTTCGTCGATGTTGTTGGGGAGGTAGAGCAGACCGTTGGAGTTGTCAGCGATGCACTGAAGATTGTTGCCACTCGTGCCCATACCGTAACCGATGACAAAGACCTGTACACCGATGGATGCAAGGTTCGACGCATCATTGCATGGACTGTTGTTACACGTCTCGAGCCCGTCTGAGAGTAGGATGACGAAGTTCTGGCGACAATCCTTGAGGGGGTCTTCGCGTTCCTTGACCTCGTTTTTATAGTAGTAGTAGGCGTTCCAGAGTGATTCTCCCAACGGCGTCGAACCGTCGGACCACAGAGTACGATCGGTGGCCCAAACGCCGAATTCATCCATGTCGTTGGCGCCGCTTTCGTCATCCCACCTCTTCGGCCAGAATTTCAAGCCGCTCGAACGGGTCGGGAAGAAGAACTGCATCTGGGGCTGGGGGCGCATGTACGACTTAATGAGTGGGATCATGTCCGGGTCTTCATCCCTCGGTGTGGGGATCATAGGGATGACCATTCTGCTACTACCGCTGCCCCACTTCTGGGCGTAAATCCCTTGGCAATAGCTGCTGGCGTCAAACGACGAGGCGTAACTGCTGTACTCAGTAGCCATCATCCTTGCAGGGTATTCGCCCACGGTCGTGTCTGTCGCGTTGATAAACGAAGGGGTTAGCCCCTCAGCTGTTTCGACAACAAAATCGATCGTATCGAGCTCGACCCAGACACCAGGGCCCTGATAATCACCGTCATCGTCCTCCGTCACACAACGACCATCGTTATAGATATCCGGGTCCCAATTCGACGGTGACCCAGCAGCAGTAGTGCATTGCCTGAGCTGCTGTCGCACAGTGAGTTCCCGCGATCCGATCTGGTTGTTGTCGAGAACGAGCTGCAAGGTGTCTCGGGCAGCGGTGAGCAGAGTCCAGGCCGCAAGCTTGTCGGCCGCCTCTGCCGTATGCGAGAACACAATTGATGCTTGGGTGTTGTGTATTGCTTGAAACGCGTCGATGGCGTCTTCTACTTGGGTATTCCAGTCAATGGCTGGATAGTACCAGCCGGTACCGTCGTTGGGTTCGACGAGCCACATGTCGGAGCGGTAGTGTCCGGTGTAGGTGGTGCCGTTGAATTCTATCTGAGATGTACTTCTCGTTCCCCAGTCGGCATAGCTATCCTGACCAATAGTGCCGAAACGGGGCCGATAGTGGTAGTTACCACCGCTGTAGGCGTTGTCTCCATCTCTCTCTTGGCCGAAACGCATCAGCACCTTCTCACCGAAGGTGAAGGTCTGATTGCCATAATCTCTATGGACGGTACGGTCGGGCCTCAACCCAAATTCGTACTCAAAGTCCGGTGCCGTTTCACCGGCTTTGACATGGTAGAGAAACAGGTGGTGCTTGAGTTGGATGCTGGATCGTGCGAACGATGAGTACCCCATATTGAAATTTGGATTACTGTCCAGGAAATCGGTCAACGCTACCTTGACCTGGAAGAGCTTGGTATGGGGGTCTTCACCGCCTCCGACGAAAGACTGGCTGTCAGTATCCACATCGCGTGACATCGACCCTGAAGAGTCGACGATGATGAGCACGTTCGGATCGGCGCCGAATGCCTTGTAGACGAGCTGGCGATCATCGGCGGCACCCATTGTCGCGACAAGCGTTACCGCAACCGCGAAACAGAAAAGAATGGTGATACGTTTCATGGTCTGTTCCTTTTCTTCTACAGGTCGATGTTCGTCATTTTCAACGGCATGGGACCGATGGAGAACATGTTGGAGACCGTCCTTCTTGATCGGCTGAGACTCAGTGTCGAGGTTGAGCGACCCTTATAGAAATAAACCACGAGGTTTGTTCCGCTTCCGCCTTGACCGCCGCTGATCTGACTGCCCTTCGCTGGTTGTGGGTCCATCACTTGAGAGAGTCTATCGACATCAACGGAAATCTCCTGATGGCTGCGAGTTCCGCCGGCACCACGCAGATCCTGAACGAAGAAGGTAAAGGCTTCCTCCTCATTGATTCTGGCGCGCTGCAGCGCAGTATGCAGGCCGGAATCGGCGGCGTAGAAAGCCTTGGTTGACCAGCGTTCGGCGCTGGCAATCTTGCTTACAACCAGTGTCCGACTCAGTAGGCCCATTCCAAGCATCGTCAGAATGAGCATCAGGAACATCGCGAGAAGTAACGTAGATCCGCGCTCAGACGCCCGCTTGTCAGCATCGGTACGGTTTAGCAGATTGAGGGGGCTGATTGTGTTCATATCACTACTCCAAGATTGGATGGCTGCGGGGTCTGACCCGCGTTGTGAGTACCGCGTGCCGGTAATCGATGGCATCAGTTGAAATGTCGAGGCCGTTCTCAGGTGGGCGGAAGTTGTACGCATTTGTTTCCCACTCGAGTTCTGACGAATTTCCTCGTCCCACGAGAGAAAAGCGCATTTCACGAAGAGCGAGGAATTGCGCTCCTGTAGGATCGTTGTCGCCCGTCTGGTTGTAGAACCACTCGTCGTCATTCGGAGCGAATCCGTTTTCAAAGACGAAC
>JAAESQ010001362.1 GCA_024229275.1 bacterium
GCTTCTTCCGATCCTTCCGCGAGGAAGGAGGCAGAAACCGCACAAGCTTCGTCTTGGTAGGATGGACGGTCAGGCCGTACTTGCCAAATCGCTTCGGGATGACTTCCATGACACGTTGGGCGTCGCGATGATCGCGGAACCCAATCAGAAAGTCATCCGCATAGCGGATGAGGAAGGCACGCTGACGCATCCGCGGCTTCACGTCCTCTTCGAACCACTTGTCCAACACGTAGTGAAGGAACACGTTCGAAATCAAGGGTGAAACAACACCGCCCTGAGGTGTCCCGGAATCTGGGTAACTGACGTTCCCGTCCTCCAGGACGCCTGCTTTGAGCCACTTGTCGATCAGACGTAACAACACACCGTCACGCACCCTGAGTTGAAGAAACTGCCGTAAGTGTCGGTGATCCAAGTTATCGAAGAACTTGCGAATATCGACCTCTAACACCCAGCCGCCCTTCGGCCGTCCGGTCATCGTCTGGTCGCGAAAGGATGTCAACGCTTGGTGCGCCGATCGCCCAGGCCGGAAGCCGTAGGAACAGTCCAAGAAGTCCTGTTCGTAGATGGGTTCCAACAGCATGACGACCGCCCGCTGGAGCAGTTTATCCTCCAGGGTGGGAATTCCTAGCGGACGGGTCTCAGTACTCGACCCGCCTTTGGGAATATGCACACGTCGCACCGGGGGAGCTTTGTACGTGCCGGACTTCGCGCGGTCTAACAGACTCTGAAGGTTGCCCTCCAGATCCTGCTCGTAATCCTCCGCGGTCACCCCATCCACGCCCACCGCACCGTCCTTGCGAGTGCGTCGATACGCTTCTTTGAACCAGTCGATGTCCATCAGATAGGCGAGCGAAGTGAAAGCCATTTCTGGTGACTGTTTCGCCAACACTGCTATCCGCTTCTGTTTCGTGGACACGATTGTCGAATTTCGATGCATTCGTCGTGTTTCTCAAAAACGGTTCCATGAATCGGCGTCTCGCTTTCCTCCATTGGCTCCAGCCGGGTGCTGTTCGCCAACTTCGTCGGTACTATCAAGACGCTATGACGCCCTGCAGCCATCCCGCCGCACTTCGTTTCCTTCGCTTGGCGGTACCTCGGATGCACTCGCTCGTTTCGCTCCCCGGCGGACGAGTGCGCCGCCAGGGCCTGGAGTTGGTCACCCGGTATCTCCGGCCGGGAATTCGCCGAGGAGCGAACAGGGTTCTCCCAAGTTCCTGGGGA
>JAAESQ010001363.1 GCA_024229275.1 bacterium
CCAGGAAGCGGTGCCATTGCGGCAGCGATTATCGCTACGACCCCTGCAGTCTTCGAAATGGCAACTGTATGCGGTACCGAACTTGGTGTGGCTGCCTTCGGCACCTGTGCATGGCTCATCTTGCTGACACACAAAACTCAACGAGACAACCGAGCCTACGTGCTGGTAGGAATCCTCGTGGGACTCGCAGTGGGCTGCAAATACCTGGCCCTCGCAAACGTCGCTTTGCCTCTCGGCCTTGTCATGATGGCTATGTCGTGGCCCCGAACGAGAAACGGCATCGGCTGGTTGGCTGTTTGGCTCCGCCCGGTGGCTATCACCACAGTTATTGCGATCGGAGTCGCAGCTCCTTGGGCCATTCGCAACATGGTGGCTACAGGCAATCCGGTATACCCATACCTTGCCGGATCCCTGGCGTCGAGTTCATCCGAGACAGCTGATTCCACCACAGACATCGCCGAAGGAATCGGTGATCTACAGATTCAGCCTCAGCGTTTTCGCTCGGCGCTCACGCTTGGCACATTTGAAAGACTCGGGTTTGCTGGCAAACCGGGAGCGGTTTATCTATGGCTTCTCCCACTTTGGATTTTCGGCCTTTTCAGACGAACCGCAGACCCTCACTCCCGTCTTCTCTTCGCGGCATTTGCCCTTGGTGTCCTGGCCTGGGCTCTCGCTCCACCGTTCGGTCGCTATCTGATACCGACCCTTGCACTCGGTGCAGCTGGCATAGCCGCGGCATTCGAACAAGCGACTCGAAAAATGCCGCGAGGTCTGACAATCGGGCTTCTCTGCGTCATGGCCATTGTGATGCTTGGCAACATCAACCCATTCAAAACACAGTACGTCGCCGCACAAACCGCGGTGACACTCGGTCTCACACCGGAGGGGACCTTACTCAATCGGCATGTCAGCCACTGGCCCGCGGTAGAAGTCATCAATGCTCTTCCCGCCGACTCCCGAGTATTGCTGATCGCCGAAGCGCGGACATTTGGGATCGATCGAGACTTGGTGGCGCAGGATCCGATTGGCAGGCCAATGCTCGTGACTCTCTGCGAACAGGAAGACAGCTCGGACGAAGTATTAGGCAGGCTCCGTGAAATGGGCATCACTCACGTATTGGTCAACCACAAGGAAGCTGACCGAATGGCCCTATACAATCACCGAAAAAACTATCTTGAGTGCGATCGACCCGATGCACAGCAACGGCTGAATGAAGTCTTGAATGGGAGTATGCTTGCGGTTTGGCGCCTTGAGCATCTCGAGCTCTTCGTCGTCCCACCACCCCTGGAGGTCCCGAGTGGCTGATACGAGTGAAATCGAACTCTCAATCGTGATGCCTTGCCTGAACGAGGCCGACACCCTCGAAACCTGCATTGAGAAGGCCAAAGGGACCATCGCTCGACATGCGATCAACGCCGAGATCATTGTTGCCGACAATGGCAGCGAGGACGGTTCAATTGAAATTGCAGAACGATTGGGTGCCCGGGTCGTTCCAGTTGAGGAGCGTGGCTACGGGGCCGCTTTGATGGGTGGTATCGACGCGGCCCGAGGGCGATTCGTGATCATGGGCGATGCGGATGACAGCTATGACTTCTCGGCCATCTACCCCTTTGTAGAACGACTCCGAGCCGGTGCAGAGCTCGTCGTAGGATGTCGATTGCCGAGCGGCGGTGGTTCGGTGGCTGCCGGAGCTATGCCTCCCACCCATCGATGGTTCGGAAATCCGCTCTTCTCTTGGCTTGCCCGCCGCTGGTTCCGCATGCCCACTCATGACGTCTACTGCGGACTCAGAGGATTCACCAAAGAACTCTATGGCCAACTCGAGCTGCGCTGCCTCGGCATGGAGTTCGCCACCGAAATGATCATCAAGTCGAGTCTCTTCGGCCGCCGGATCGAAGAGGTTCCAATCACCCTCCATCCCGACGGCAGGCTCTCTCACCCTCCGCACCTAAGAACGATCTCAGATGGGCTGCGAACGCTGAGGTTCTTCCTGCTCTACTGTCCCCGCTGGCTCTTTCTCGTCCCGGGGGCCATGCTCATCGCTTTTGGTCTGCTCTCTTTCGCACTCATTCTTCCAGGACCGCTGGAGGTTTTCGGTTCGGTCAACCTCGATGTGCATACTCTCCTTGTGGGTGGTGCTGCCTGGATTCTAGGTAACCAATTACTCGTCTTCGGTCTGTTCACCCATCTCTTTGCGATGACCGAGGGTCTCGTGCCACGTCACGAGGGCACCATGCGGTTTGGACTCGAGATCTTTCCAAAACTCGGATTCCGAGCTGGCTTGGTGTGCGCGGTCTTTGGCCTCCTTCTTCTGGCTTACGCCATTGTGGCCTGGGGTCGAACCGGATTCGGAGACCTCGACTACCCAACCACCATGCGCGTCGTCATCCCCTCGGTGACGATTATGACCATAGGAATCGAGACCGGTTTCTCCAGTCTCTTTGTGGGCATCCTGGGCCTTCGTCG
>JAAESQ010001364.1 GCA_024229275.1 bacterium
ACGCGCGAGGCCATCTTTGACGCTATGGAGCGCAAGGAGACCTATGCCACTACCGGCCCACGCATGATGGTCCGTTTCTTCGGCGGCTGGGAATATAGCGAAAATGATCTGCGCAGCCGTGCCCCGGCATTTGTAGGGTATGAAAAGGGTGTGCCGATGGGTGGCGATCTGGCCAAAGCGCTTCAAGGAAAAGCACCGACCTTCATGTTCTATGCTCTGCGTGATCCGGTCGGCGCAAACCTCGACCGCATCCAGATCATCAAGGGCTGGATGGACAAAGAAGGTAAGACTCACGAAAAGATCTATGATGTGGCAGTATCCGATGGCCGCAAGATAGGTAATGACGGTCGCTGCAAAACAGCGGTGGGCAACACGGTTGACTTTGAGGCTGCAAACTGGACCAACACCATTGGTGCCTCGGAGCTGGCCACAGTCTGGTCTGATCCGGATTTCGAGCCGAACCAAAAAGCCTTCTACTATGGCCGTGTCATCGAGATCCCGACCCCGCGCTGGGTGTTGTATGACAAAGTTCGTCTCGGTGCCGAGATCCCGGAGGGTGTAGAACTGACCCATCAGGAACGCGCCTATACTTCCCCGATTTGGTATACACCTTAAGGGAAAAATACTGGAACAGCGGGTAGATTTCATGGGTGCCGCTGATCAAAACCTCACTACTATTCTCGCTTCGCGACAATAGTGTGGCTGTACCGCTGCTGTGACCGGGTTCACGTCATCATAATCTGGCGGTCTGTGCCTTTCTGATGCCGTCGAGTGGAGGCCTTCCGTGTCAGAATGTCTTTCGGCCTCATTGCAACGATGTACGAGAATGACGAAGGGAGTTCTGTATGGCGAACAGAGTCGACTGGTATTACCACCGCCCGGGTTGAACTTCGTGCAAACGATCTTCCAAGTTTCTGGAAGACAACCACATCGAGATTACCGAGAAGATCCCGGCAAGCCGAAAGCTGGGCGAGCAGGACGCTGCGGATCTCGTGCGCAAGGCCGTGACTGTCACCATCGCCAAGGGTAAGAAACTCGACGTCTTTGAAGGCGGCACGTCTTCGCCCGAGATAGTCAAGAATATGCTTGGGTCGACCGGCAACCTCAGGGCCCCGACTCTTGTTGTCGGGAACCAGCTCCTGGTCGGGTTCAACGAGGAAAGCTACCGCCTGGCCTTTGGATTTGGCAAATAGGCGTCGATCTGTCCGGGGCCACAGATAGTTTGTCTGCGGACACTGTCGAACCCGCGGACCACACGCAGGAACTGCCTCATCAACATGGGTGCGTGTTACCTACCCGGGATTGCCGTCGGGACGGGGTGTCACAAGGACCTTGGCGTTGACCACAACGTAGATCAGAAAAGCCACCGCCCACAACGTCGCCGAGGCGGTGAGCATGGTCGCCGTGAGGTCCGCCCGGAACCATGGCCCGAGAACTCTGATCAATGTGCTCGCAGCGATCGCCACGAAACCCAGGGTCATGAGCCGCGAGACCTGGAGCTTTCGGCCGGTATGTCCCAGGGTCACCCGGGCCATCATCCCGAGGGTTAGCGTGCCGATGGCGCCCGCGGTGAGGGCATGAGTTCCAACGCTGGACGGGATCATAAATCCGGCGGCCGAAGCGCCCTTGAGCAGCAGGCCGATCCAGATCCACGCGTGACCAAGATGGAGCACCCACAGAATCGGCTGCGTCAGGGTGCGGTGGAATCCCCATATGAACGACCGGCCGAGGACCAGGAGTCCCGCGATGCCTGCCACGACCGCCATGAACATAGAATTTGGCGCGACCACCTCGGCCACGACTACCAGGCCGGCGCCTACCGTGGCTGCGATATTGAGTGACGGAATCGCCCGCACGCTCTCGTCATCAAGCGTGTTGCGGGTGAAGAGTGGGACGATGCGGCCGGTGATGATGATCATGACCACCACGACAAGATCGACGGCGACGAGATCGCTCCGCAGATCCGACTGCGGTAACAATCCGGATGTCCGCAGATGGTGGTGAGCATCACACAGCCACAACAGAGGCAACACGGCCAGCAGCTGGTAGTTCCGCGAACTCTTGCTGAGGATCAGCGGGATTGCAAGGACGACCGTCAGTACGGGCAGGAAGCTGAGCTCCGCCATGGCAGCGATGGATGCAGTGACACCACCGACTCCCACTAGACGTCCGACAGACCAGAGGCCGACCAACACCGCCAATAGCACACCCCGGGCAGTGGGCCGCTTGGTCCAGTTCTCCACCGCTGTGAGTAGGAAACCTGCGAGGATGGCGCTGGTGAAGCCGAAGATCATCTCATGGCTGTGCCAGCCGATGCCCTCGAGCCCCGGCTCGCCGGTCAGCGCTGCATCATAGTGAAGAGCCCACCATGGGATCAGTCCGGATGCGAGGAGACCACCTAGGAGGAAGAACGGACGAAAGCCCTTCTGAAAGAAGACATGTTTCATGGACTGAGTTTAGCGTCTAGGATCGATATCGTTCATTGACTTCCGTCAAGGTTGCTTTTCCCGGATGAAGGCGTCGCGCTTCGTTCAGTCAAGTCTCAGATGTCCATTCAAGAGGTATTTGAATCAGCGACTGAGCGCCCAGGAAGATACGTGAAGGTTTGATGTTTGCAGAAGCGCCTCAGTGGTTGGCCTCCATCGCACGACCGGCGGCCGTAGTTGCTTGCGTACCTCGGCGGAGTGCAGAGAAGACCACTAACGCCGAGACAGCCAAGAGACACAGCACCACTCCAGTGAGTAGCGTGACTGGGCGAAATCGGTAGACGATCTCGTGGTGTCCGGCCGGGACTACCACACCGCGTAGGATGTGATTGACGCGCAGGACCTCGACAGGGACGCCGTCCAACGTTGCACTCCATCCCGCGTCCCATCGGTCGCCGAGTACGACCAGCCCAGCCGTCTCCATGTCCGCGCTGAGCACCACGTGAGTCGGGGTTTCGCTCCGCACCTCGGCGTGGCCGAGAGCCGCGGATGGAAGGCTCAGCGGTGTCTCCACCAGCGCCAACGTGCGGGGATCGAAGTACTTCACTGTCAGCGATTCCACACGCATCGAAGGGTCCCGTGTGAGTCCTACTGCACGTGGGACGAATACCCGAGGCAGTGCTCGCTTGTTCTCAACCACGGCGTAGCCCTCTGTGGCTACCACCGAATTCATCCTTGGGTCGATGGGCTCGCGCAAGATGATCCAGCGTACGCCGAGCATGTCCATGACCGGCGGCAGGCGAACCGAGCCATCCTTCTGCAGCGCTACGGTAGGCGTGAACCACTGCAGCTGGGCGTAGGAAGAGGCGAAATCGCGGGCGTCCCGTACCGGGTTCAACAGTTCGACGAGGTTCGCGGGGTCGACGGCGTCGTAGCCCCTCACGTCGCGCAGCCCGAAGCGCTCGAGCATGCGCGCCGGCAGACAGCCGAGGGCGATGGCCCGCCCGAGCGGCTCTCTTTCGGCAAGTCCTTCCAGTGCGGGCAGTGAAGGGTAGTTCAGCGAGGGGTCAACCTGGGGGTTTACGCCGTACCCCCAGAACAGGAGTTCGGCTACCATTAGGGTGCCGCCGACCCACAGCAACCATCTCCTGAAGCGTGGCGCTATGAGGAGTACGGTCCATCCGGCCAGGGACAGAGCGCACAGTGCCGCCCCAGCCAGGTGCGTGGTGAGGAAGGTGCGCTGTACGCGCTCCACCATTTGCGGTGTCTCCGCACCGATAAGGGGTCGCCCTGCGCTCAGCTCCGAGGCGAGCAGCGAGTCAAAGGGCTCAGGCGGGGTCAGGACGTACGAGATACACCAGAGCATGAAGATGACCAACGCCGCGACGGGTAGGGCCATCCACCACCGCCATTGCAGGCTTCGCCCGCCGTTCTCGAGCGTACGGGACAGTTTGCAGAGACCCAATACGGCCAAGCTCAACAGAGCAAAGCTGGTGACGAAAACTAGCCGGTTGTGGGACATTAAGTTGAGGCCCGGCAGTCTGAGCAGCGTGACCACTCCCGGAATGGCCAGGACCCAGCTAGCGCCGAAGACGCCCAGCCCCAGGAAAAACCATGCGCTGCGTCGTCCGCGGGGATCGGCAAAGGCGAGGGGAGCGAAGAGTAGCGCGGCCAGTAGGCCCGCGTGTGCGCCAGCGCCGCTCTCTAGTAAGTTGCCCTCGCCGGTGAAGATGCTCCCGCGCCTCGTGCTGCCCTGAGCTTCGGGCAGGAGCACCAGAGGCAGATTGGCTAGCTTGCCTGGTGGGCGTTCTTCCACGCCCTCCGCGCGCGACTGGATGCGGGCGCCGGTGCGTGCATACTCCAGAAGCGGCAGGACATATGGGCTAGCAATGGCCGCCCCCGCCACCCATCCCCCGA
Source organism: bacterium (assembly GCA_024229275.1). GTDB lineage: Bacteria > Acidobacteriota > Thermoanaerobaculia > Thermoanaerobaculales > Sulfomarinibacteraceae > JAAESQ01. The sequence goes on from JAAESQ010001364.1 coordinate 4,344, forward strand.
CCAGCAAGAGGGCGGGGGCAATTACCTTGCGAGTGAGCACCTCCCCGCGCAGCCGCCATACCAGGCCCGCAATCGCGAACAGTCCGGAGACCATCAGGACCTGTCCTGCGGCATCGAGCTGTCCGCTCAGCAGCGTCAAGGAGGTGGCGCCGGCCAGCCCCCAGAGTGCAAACCGGCTACTCGTGCGTACCACGCGATCAACCGCCAGCAGGCACCATGGTAGAAATACCACCGAGCGGATGGTGGGGTAATCCTGCCACAGCACGAAGTAAAAGGTCAGCGGGTAGCACCACGCTCCCACCAGCGCAGCGAAGAAGCGCGCGCCCAAGCCGACGCGAAAAAAGGCGTACGCACCTAACCCTGCGCAGAGGGAGAGCACTAGCTGGACCCAGGCCAGCGTCCGTGGCCCCGGGAAGACATAGTAGATCAAGTGGAAGGGGCAGTACTTGTCGAAGCGGGCAAAGGGCGCGCCGGCAAAGATGTTGGGGGTCCAAGTGGGGAGGCGTCCCTGACGGACTTCTGCGGCGGCGAAGCGGCGAAACCAGACGAAGCTGTCGATCCGATCAGACAGCACACGGTCGTGAATCTCGACGTCCTTGTATTGATCGGTGTCTGGCAGGTATGTCCCTTTGAGGAGGTCCAACGGAAGGAGCAGCCGCTGGCCCGTCAGCGATGGGCCGTAGAGCACTGCCTGGCCGAGAAAGATCCCTGCCACCACAACCAGAACACGCAAAGCGCGACGGCGCCGTTCATGCACCGGGGACCGAGGGAGCGAAGGCTGGTCGGCGGACGGCGGCGGGGTGGATTTGCCACCAACCAAATCCTCCGACGCTGCATGCTGCTCGAAAGGAGTCGATACCGGGCCCTGGCTCTCCTTCTTCGCCCTGTTCCGCCTGCGCTTCTTCCTGCCCTTAGCCACGTAGTACCCACCGCAACAATCCGGTGACCAGTCCGCGCCAGTTCACTCGTTGAGCAACCTGCAAGGATCCGGACGTACTCCGTGGATAGCTATCTCCCGCGCTTTGCGCACCGATGTCACAATAGAACTGCGCGCCTTCCTCGCGTACCTCGATCAATATCCTGCTCCCTGCTGACGACACGGTACCAAAGCTCCCACCGAGTAGAGTGAGATACTGCACAGGTGTGTATTAATGGTCACATTGGCTGCTGTAGATGTCAAAGATGAACATGAGTATCACTCTGTCTTTGCAGGATTCTGGTTTTTAAATCTGGTAACCAGGAACTGACGCAACAGCTCGTTCGCAGCTATAGGGATTACACCGAGGGACCGTGATCGTGAATGGCTGCCTGGTATCGCCATCCTTGGTCACCCCGGCTCACGACGCCTCGATCCAACTTGGTGTCGGTCTTCGTGTGCTCCCTGGTGCTTCACGTTCCAGTAGAGATCACAGCTTGCGACGATTGAAGGTAGACAAGTTCGTCTAAATTAGGCTATTTTGTCTAAGGCAGGAGGCGGAATGATGAACCTCAGAAGTTTCGACACCATAGCTGAATCCTTGGCAAAGCTGCTACATCCTCATGTTGAAGTGGTTGTGCACGACATCAAGAGCAATTCCATCAGCGCGATTTATAACCCCTTTTCAAAGCGTACGGTCGGCGATTCGTCGTTGATCGACGATGTTCAGGCATTGGCTGAAGGACCTGACATTCACGGCCCCTTTCTGAAAACTTTGGCCGATGGACGCCGCCTCAAGTACATCAGCACGGTGCTCCGAGATGGCAAAGGCGAGGCTGTCGGCCTCATGTGCATCAATTTTCAACTCGAAGAGTTCGACAGGTTACAAGCGACTCTGGAGGCCTTTGCAGCGGTCACCAGTGATCCCACCAATCTCGATTCTCTATTCCATGACGACTGGCAACGAAAGATCGACACCTTTGTCCGGGAGTACCTTCGGGAGCGAAACAGGTCGCTGGACAGCCTTACCCGGCCTGAACGCGCCAGCCTCGTACGTGACCTGCAATCGGCCGGGGGATTCAGCGCTCGAGGTGCTGCCGGTTACATCGCCCGGGTGCTCGGTGTCTCTAGAGCCACGATTTACAACGACCTCGGCGTCACCACCGGAGAAGGATCATGAAGAGTACTATCGAGAGCGCCTTCCAACGCATCGCGCCGTACATCAAAAAAACGGCCTGCCGGCTGTCACCCTCGCTGAGCGAAGCAGTTGGCGCCGAGGTCTATCTCAAGCTCGAGAACCAGCAGCTGAGTGGTTCGTTCAAGCTGCGAGGAGTCTTCAACAAGCTGCTCTCGCTGTCCGCCGAGGAGGCGCGATCAGAGCTTGTTGCAGCTTCGACTGGCAATCACGGTGCGGCCTTTGCGCATGCGGTGCAGGAGTTGGGATTGAGGGGTCGTCTCTTTCTCCCCTGCAACGCCGCCAAAGCCAAGCTCGAGGCCATCGAAGGCTACGGCCTTCCCTACGAGCTGGTCGGAAATGACTGTGTGGAGACCGAAAACCACGCACGTGTTTTCGCTCGTGAGCACGACTGCACCTGGGTCTCACCCTACAACGATCCAGAGATAGTGGCCGGCCAGGGCACGGTCGCGGTGGAGCTGCTTGAACAGCTGGAGCGCTTTGATGCGATTCTGGTTCCGGTTGGCGGCGGGGGCCTCGCCGGTGGCATCAGCGCCTACCTAGCGTCAGCGGACACTGGTGCCACGGTATACGGGTGCCAACCGCAGAATTCCTGTGTCATGTACGAGTCGGTTAAGGCAGGGAAGATCGTTGAGATCAAGAGTCTTCCGACCCTGTCCGATGCAACTGCCGGCGGTATCGAAACTGGATCCATCACCTTTGACCTCTGTAGAAGATTCGTGCACGAGTACCTGATGGTGACTGAGGAGCAAATCGCCGGAGCGATCCGCCATGTGTATACAACAGAGAAACTGAAAGTAGAAGGTGGGGCAACGCTCCCTGTGGCTGCTCTACTGAAAGACAAAGATCGATTCCAAGACGCCCGCGTTGTGCTCGTGATCTCCGGCTCTCGGATCGACGACGCCCTATTGAAGGAGGTCCTGTCATGAGCACGACCGTCACTCTAGATCAGATTCGAACGATTCTTCCGCACATAGATCTCCTGCCCCTCATCGAGCAAGGTTTTGTCGAGTACTCGAGTGGACAAGCGGTAGTGCCTCCCGTCGGCGAACTGCTTTTCGAGGATCCCCCTGGCGACGTGCACATCAAGTACGGATTCATCAAAGGCGGCGACTACTATGTCATCAAGGTCGCCTCAGGTTTCTACCGGAATCCTTCCATCGGCCTGGCCTCGAGCCAGGGGCTCATGTTGCTCTTCAGCCAGAAGACCGGTGTTCTTGTGGCGATTCTGCTCGACGAAGGCTTTCTCACCGACATTCGAACGGCAGCGGCGGGTGCGGTAGCGGCTCGTCACCTCGCTCCAAAGTCTGTAGACCGCATCGGCATCATCGGTGCAGGGACTCAGGCTCGGGTTCAGTTGGAACACCTGTGTGCCGTCACCGCCTGCCGGAATGTCATGGTCTGGACGCCCAAATCCGACGAGTTCGATCCGTACCGGGCCAGCTTTGTCGGCTCTAATCTGCAGATCGAGTTTGCCGACACCCCGTCGGAGGTTGCTTCCCGATGCCACCTCATCGTGACGACGACTCCTTCAACCCAACCGTTGCTTCGGGCCGCCGATGTCCAACCGGGAACCCACATCACCGCTGTCGGCTCAGACACCGCGGAGAAGATCGAACTCGAGCCCGAACTCGTGGCACGAGCTGACGTCGTGGTCGTCGATAGCCTGCCGCAGAGTGAGAGCCGTGGCGAGGTCTTTCGGGCCGTGTCCGATGGGGCGATTTCTAGGGACGACGTGTCCGAACTCGGCTCAGTGATCGCAAGAAATGCAGTGGGACGGACCGCCAATAACCAGATCACAGTCTGCGACCTGACCGGTGTCGCAGTACAGGACCTACAGATTGCCAGAGCTGTCTACGAAGCAGTTGCCGTCGAAACCAACAGGAGGCCGAGATGAAGTTCCCCATCTTCGAACTTGAGAGGGTGCAGTCTCTCTACGAAAACACTGTCGACATTAACCTGACTGAGAGCGGTTTCCATCCCTTCTCATTGCGAGAGTTGCTGACCGCTGAGCAGCTGCGCATGATAGAGGACACCGTCCTTGGATATGGTCAGACCAACGGCTCGATCGCCGTCAGGGAGCGCATCGCGGCGCTCTATCCTGACCTCACGACCGACAATGTCCTGGTCACCAACGGCTCCTCTGAAGCCAACTTCGTCGCCTGCCACACCCTGCTCGAGCCTGGCGACGAGGTCGTAATGATGGTGCCCAACTACATGCAGATCTGGGGCATCGCTGAAGAGCTTGGCGCCAAACCCATTGCCTTCCACCTCCGTGAGGAGCGGGACTGGGCGCCGGACCTCGAAGAGCTGCGGAGTGTAGTTTCTGGTCGCACCAAGATGATCACTGTGTGCAACCCGTCAAACCCGACCGGCAATATCCTCACTCAGGACGAGATGCGGGAGATCGTCAACATCGCGGAGTCGGTAGGCGCCTGGATTCACGCAGACGAGGTGTACCGCGGGGCCGAGCTCGACGGGAAGGAGATTCCGAGCTTCATCGGCCTGTCAGATCGGGTCACGGTCAGCTGTGGACTCTCCAAGGCCTACGCCTTGCCGGGCCTCAGGATGGGTTGGCTGGCGGGACCGACCGACACCATCGCAACGTCTTGGGCGTTTCACGACTACACCTCGATCACGGCGGGCATTCTCAGCCACACCATCGCCGAGATCGCCCTGGCCCCGGAAAACCGTCCCCGCATCCTCGACCGCAGTCGGTCAATGCTCAGGGAAAACCTCAAAACCACCATGGAATGGGTCGATTCCTATGGTGACCTCCTGCGCTTCGTGCCACCCAAGGCCGGCGGCATGGCTTTCATGCACTACGACCTCGAAATCAACTCCACGGAGTTTGCCGAGTGGCTCCGGAAGGAGTACAGCGTATTCATCCTCGCCGGCGACTGTTATGGCATGGACAACTACTTCCGGATCGGCATCGGCGCCGAAAAGGCCCAGCTGGTAGAGGGACTCGAACGCGTACGTGCCGCGGTCCATAGCCGTTTTGGAGTGTGAGAAGGCTGAGGGGCGCAAACCCGCTACCTAAAGTGCTTTCGCGCAGCGCTGGCCATCTCAGGTGTTCGATCGTGGACCATCGCCCGGCGTCGGTGTGGCTGATTTCTTGGACCGCCTTGGCCGTAAGCGCGCTGGCTGGACTGGGCGTACGCTTCAATTGGTTTCGCAATCAAAGCTTGGGCCTTTGGAGATGAGCCAGCAACGGTGAAATTGCGACCGTGATTGACTCGGCCTGATGGCGATGGGGTTTGGGGCGGGAAATCAACAGGTTTGCTCGTATGTTGATACCATCCACAGAGCTTTCGGAGGTAATAGACTGTGGCGCCTAGCTCGAGATCCGTGCATTTCTCGCCCGACGACGAGCCGCTTCGTGAGGACGTTGGCGTGCTCGGCCGACTGCTGGGTGAAATCCTGATCGAGCAGGGTGGCCATGTTTTCTTCGATCGTGTCGAGCAGGTGCGACGCGCAGCCATAGACCGGCGCGAGTGTGACGGCCCGCTCGATGAACTCGTAGCGTCGCTCGCCGGCATGGCTGGTGGGTCGGCGAGTGAGCTGGTACGTGCCTTTTCGGCGTATTTTTCTCTCACAAATCTGGCCGAGCAGGTGCACCGGATTCGGCGACGTCGCGACTATCTCATGACCTCAGGTAGCCCTCAGCGGGCCAGTTTTCAGGCGGTGATTGAGCGGCTTGCCGAGGCGGGCCTCAACCTCGAGCAGGTGCGGCGCGTGCTCGAAGCGACCGAGCTTGCGCCGGTCTTTACCGCCCATCCCACACAGGCCATTCGCCGAACAGTGCTGTCCAAGGAGAAGCGCATTGCACGCGCCTTGGTGGACCGGATCGAGCATCCCGTGCGAACGCCCTGGGAGGAGCGCCGCATGCTGCAACGCGTGCGCACCGAGGCGACCCTCGTCTGGCAAACAAAAGAGCAACCCATGCTACGCCCGTCGGTCGCCGATGAGGCCGAGGGCGTGCTCTTCATCCTTACCGATGTCGTCTACAAGGTGGTGCCCGCATTCTATGAGGCCCTTCGCGACGCGCTTGAGACCCAATGGGGGGCTGGCGCCGGTGACGGACTCCGCGGTCCGAAGCTTTCCTTCGGGTCCTGGGTCGGCGGCGACATGGATGG
>JAAESQ010001365.1 GCA_024229275.1 bacterium
CGATCTACTTCGATTCCACCGAACATGCCGAGGAACTTGGCGTCGGGATCTCCCTCCAGAATCGCAGGGGCCTCGGGACGCCGAAACGGCGCCAGTCCGGGGCGTACTTCCCCACAAGGCTCATCGCTAGTTGTGGGGCCGGTGGTCTTGGACAGGGTTGTGACCATGAGATCAGCGTACCACGGGTCGAGTGATCACTTGGAGGTAGACCTTGAGCGTGTCGTCCGGATCGATGCCGGCTCCATCTCGGTAGCGAACCACGCCACCGGGGCCGACCACAATGCCGGGTGGCACGGTGAGCTCCTGGGCGGTGTCCGGTCCGACGATGCCGAAGGCCGCATCGGTCTGACTTGCCGCGACGCTGGCGGTGCCGGCCACCGAGAAGAGGGTCAGGCCATTCTCGTCCTGGATCTGGATCGTGGGGGGAGTGCGGCTACCGGGAGCGATGGAGGTGGTGATGAGGGCCGAGCCCGACTTGACCTCCCAGGCTTTGCCGACCGGCACCGTGAATACCTTGTTGTTGCCAACCTCTTCGTTGACGAGGTACCGAACGACATCACTCATGGGGGATCCTCTCAGGGGTGAACACCAGGCTGGTCATCACGCGCGAGCGTACCGCGTTGCTGATCTTGGTGCAAGCGTGATACCCTCCGGGGTATGGACCTGGTCTGTGTCGTCTGCGGCGACCCGTTCACCGCATCTCATGGCTCGCGCAAGTACTGCGGCCATGCCTGTCGCGTGAAGGCCCAGATGAAGCGCCAGGCCGAAAAGCGGGCCGAGCTCAATCCTGAAGAAGTACGCCTTTGTGTACGAGAGGAATGTAACAAGCAGGTTCACGGGCACAAGAACAAGCTGTTCTGCTCGAAGAAGTGCCGCTACAAGGTCCAGGACGAGCGCAAGGTCATCGCCGCCGAGGCCAAGGCCATCTTGACCGGCGAGAAGGACGCCCTCGAGTCACGCCGGGGCAAGATCTACGCCCACCTCAAGAACCTCTTTGACCAGGGAGACCTCAACCTTGAGGACTGGTTGTCGGGTGTGCTGACCTCGACCCGCATCGGCGAGCTCACCGGCTATTCAGCGGCCGGGATCAGTCGGACGAAGCGGGCATTCATGATTGACCTCGGTGTCGAGACTGCCCGGTCTGAGTGGGAACGACATCCGCGCCATGTCGCCATGCTTGGGCCAGACCACCAGTACATGGCGCGTCTCGCCGCCGAGGACCCGGAAGCATTCGAGATGGAACTGGACATCGCAGTGGATGCGTTCGTGGAGTTCCGTGATGAGTTCTTCGAGTACGTGCCCGGCAAGAAGTTTCTCACGAAGCCAGTCCACCGTCGATGGATCAAGGCCATCCTGCGCACCATCTACACGGGCGGACGAGGCATGATTCTTTCGCCGCCTCGCCACGGGAAGTCAGAGCTCCTCGTTCACTTCTGCATCTGGATGATCCTGCGTGAACCGAATATCCGCATCCTCTGGATCGGACCAAATCAGGAGATCGCTGAGAATATGCTCGGATCCGTCCGTGACAATCTCGAGATGAATGATCCCCTGAAGGAAGCGTTCCTTGGGCCAATGGGCACATGGAAGCCAGATGGACGGGCCACTCTGTGGTCCCGAAACCGCTTCAATGTGGGCAACCGGTACGCCCCCCTTCCAAAGCAGCCAACAATGTGGTGCGTAGGCGCCGGCGGGCGCATCCTCTCGATGGACTGTGACCTCATCATCTGTGACGATGTAGAGGATCCCGACTCGACGGAGACCCCTGGTCAGCGTGAGAAGAAGAAGCGCTGGTTCAAGATCAAGGTCGTCACCCGCAAGATGATGCACACAGGGCTGCAGATCATCTCGAGCCGTGTCCACTGGGACGATCTCTATGCAGAGTTCGTCGACAACCCCCGCTGGACGGTAATCGTCGACAAGGCTCATGATCCGGGCATTTGTGGGCAAGACATCGAGGACGATCATAGCAGAGTGCCCCGCGATCCGGACAACGGCGAGCCCATCTGCGTGCTCTTCGGAGAGATCAATCCGCTCGAGTACCTCATCGATCAGCTTGACTCTGTCGGCCGGGGGCTCTTCGAGATGATGTACCTCAACCAGCCTCGCCCCGAAGGCACCATGATCTTCGATGTCGACATCATCCGTGACCGGTGCCTGGATTATGGACGGGGTCTGGGCACCACACCGCGCATGCGGGACGAGCGGTGGGATCTCGTTGCGGGGCTCGATCCTGCCGCTCGTGCCGTACAGGCCGGCTTCCTCTGGGCGATCCCGCAGGGCAAGCGCCAGGCGCACATGATCGACCTCGAGACCGAGAAGGCCGGCGGCGTTGAAGGAGCTATTCGCCTCTTCCGCCACTGGCACACCACCTATGGTGTGCGTGTCTGGGTGATCGAGGACAACTCCTACCAGAAGGTGTTCTTCGACGATCCCCGGGTGCGCGCCATCAAGGAGGAGCTCGGCCTCACCCTCATCCCCACCACTACCGGTCTCAACAAGTATGATCCGGAGTACGGCGTGAGCTCGATGGCTGCTGAGTACCACGAAGGCAACCTCATCCTCCCGTACAAGGACCGCGCCGCCCAGCGCAAGGTCGATCAGCTGATCAAAGCCCTTGGGCTCTTCACCGATGACCTCGGGAAGAAGAGGCGTGGTGAGTCGGACATCCTGATGTCGCACTGGTTCCCGTACCAGCGGGTGATCAAGAACCTATGGCGCAACCGCAGGGTGCTACGTTTGGTGAACGAAGATCCTGTATCGTACGAGGGCCTTGGGTCGTTCGATGACGTGAACCAAGCGCCATGGGGTTCCATGGCCTATCCTGGGATGTGAGAATGGTTCCCAAACTCACCATGGAGAGCTACTTGCAGACGGTGCATGACCACGGGCTGAAGGCGTTCGAAGAACTCCAGTTCCGTGGCTTCCACAACGCCACCATCGTCCGGAAGTCGCAGAAGGCTGCCCAGCGCGGGTACACCGACTACGGCATCGCCTCGCATCGCGCCTGGATCACCGAGTTGGGGAAGAAGTTCCTGAGGGAGAGCGTAGGGACATGAACGCAGAACAGGTGCTAGCTGCATGTGACCGGCTGAAGCAGATCAACAGCGAGTAC
>JAAESQ010001366.1 GCA_024229275.1 bacterium
ACGGTTCGCGATGTCTCTAATGAAACTGATGGTAGCCGATCATCGACTGCCGATGCACGAGGCTTGTGAATCTGAATATACCCAGTTCGGAAGGGCTGGATGATCAGAGGGAAAAGGAGTTGACCTCATAGATACCCAGTCCTGGGTGACCCGTGTCACCCGAACGGGCAGAGGGTGTGTTGGTCCCGGTCGAGGTGAAATGTACATTGATATGTGTGAGTTGACTCTAAGGGGAGGAATCGCACGGGTGATGTCCTGACATGATGATTCAAGGAATCCGGACAGACGAGTCGCCGGCGGCACCTTAAATTGTTTACATGAAGATGGCTGAGTGGGTCGAACTCGTGTTTGAGAGGCGTGCTTGCCGAGGCGGAGTGTTGGAATGAAGCAGAGACAAGTTGTTGGGGCACTTTTCTTGGCGTCACTGATGTTCGCTTCGGCGGGCTCTGCAACGTCCATTGTGCCTCCTGGGAACCTGGGCGAGCTGGCCAAGATGAGCGATGCTGTCGTTTTGGCTCGCGCCGTCGAGACGTGGAACGACAATACCTGGTGGTTGCCAAATACGGTGACTCGGTTTGAGCTGCTTGAGCACGTTGCCGGCGATCCCGTCGAAGGCGAGTTCCTGGTCAGTGAGGTCGGGGGAATCAAAGGAGAAAAGTCTCTCCAAATATTAGGAGCGCCGGACTACAAGCCAGGAACTGTGTACCTACTCAGCTTGGGCCATAGACCTGACGGAATGTGGCGATCGCGCATGCTGTCCTATGGTCTTCTGCAGCAGGAGATCGTCGGTGGCGACAAAGTGCTCCGCCCTGTGCCGGAGCTCAACGATGTGGCGCTACTCTCGGAGACTCCCTACGAGCCTGTTCAGATCTACGCACAAGACAAACTCGTGCAACACCTGCGTGGTGTGGTTCGGCTTGGAGTCGAGTGGGAAGGAGAGAGCGTTCGGTCAGATCGTGAAGGCGAAGTCATACCC
>JAAESQ010001367.1 GCA_024229275.1 bacterium
ACGAGGACGTCTCACGAACACGAACACGAACACGAACACGAGTATTAACCTCCAGCCAGATCTCTCCAGTCGCCGCCGCAGAGGCTACCGGACAGAGCCTAGGCTTCGTCCGGTATCCAGTCCACGGCAAGCTATGCTGCTTTCTTGGTCATTCCTCGATAGTTTGATCTTGTCCTTGCATGGCAACAAGGCGATCCCCAAGGCACTCACTCACCGACGCTCAGTGGGATTTGATCTCTGATTTGTTTCAGGTTGAGTACTGTGGAACCGGACGGCGGCCCCGAGATCGACGGGTGATCATGAATGCGATCTTTTGGGTACTCCGGACAGGAGCACCATGGCGTGACCTGCCAGCAGAGTTTGGTCCATGGTCCACGCCCTGGGATTTCTTTGACAAATGGAACAAGGATGGAACCTTTGACAAGGTTCTTCGAAGACTCCGAAGCAACGCGATTCCCGATAGGGCGGGTCGCGATGACCTCTGGTGTATTGATGGCACGTCGATCCGAGATTCCTCCGCCTCTCTGAGTCGTGACTTCGTGCTCGTGCTCGTGCTCGCAAAACGTCCTCGTAGTCGTGCGCGTGCGCGAACCCACGCAACAATCGTCAGGTTTTGTCGATATATGAGGCATGTTTGACTACGAACGACTTGATGTGTATCAGTGCGCTCTGCGGTACGTCGCGCTTGCTTTCGAGCTCATCGAAGAGCTGCCTCGTGGACACAGCACAGTCGCAGACCTGATGAGGCGGGCCACGCTATCGATTCCCCTAAACATCGCAGAAGCTGCAGGCAAGACCTCGCACAAGGACCGCTGTCGATATCATTCGATAGCTCGAGGATCAGCCATGGAGTGCGGTGCCATCATCGACATCATTCGTCTACTTGGACTGGCACCCGACAAGACTGAGAAGGCAAGAGAATTGCTTATCCGCATCGTATCCATGCTTAGCAAGATGACTCGGTGTTCGCGCACGCGCACGACTACGAGGACGTCTCACGAACACGAACACGAACA
>JAAESQ010001368.1 GCA_024229275.1 bacterium
CTCGGCGTCTCCGTCCGGGGACTAGACCACGTCCTGCACGTGCTCCCCGAGGTCGGAGGCACATTCGCTTCCTGGGACGGCCGCTCCGGCGTCAGTCGACCGGTGCGGTTCGAGCCGACCGAGGACGGCGGCATGCGGCTCGTGATCGGAGACGATCCGCAGGTACAAGCGGTTCGCGCACCCTGAGTGGGGCGGAGATTCTAAGAAGTACCGATTGGTGCCTCCGCAGTTCCGTAGTCAAGGAAGATCCGGTTGCCGGCGCGACCAAGCCCTCCTTCTCCGGGAGCCAAGGTCAAGCGAACGGCAGATTCTCCACGGGCGCCTCCCGTGCGTTGCCCCCTTCCAAGATCTGCGCATGAATGGCGTACACGACATCGACCACTTCTTCAAGTGGGCATTCATCGAGTTCATGCTCGATGATCCGCAGATGATTTCGAGCCTGGGTATATTCGACGTCGTTGGCTTGAAGTTCGCCAATAACGATTTGACGGACGTCTCTCCGGCCCATAACGACCACGATTACGAACTCATAAGGAAAGACCTGGCGAATGCCGCGAATGCCTTTGTCACTCGTCTACTGTGGTGCCTTCCCGCCCTTGAGGACGAGATTGGGAAAGGTACCGTTGCAGCCCGAATCAATGCTCGGGAAGTCGCTGCCCACAGCGGCAACCGTTCCGGAAAACGAAGCGTTGGAGTTGAGGTCGAACTGCATCGTGAAGGTCATCGTGCCGCCTTGGGGATAGTTCTCCTCGATGACCACCCCGGAGGAGAAATCGCCGACGGGAACCGGGGGCGAAAGGGTTCCTCCCAACGGGAACACCAGGGTGCATTCGGAATCCGACCCGTCGGTCTTGTCCCAGTTGAAGTAGGTTCCTAGGACCGAGGTCACCTGTCCGTCCTTGACGACCAGATTGCCGCCTGAGGCAAACCAGGCGCTGTCGTAGATCGCGAAATCATAGCGGCCGTCTGGCGTGCCTCCTGGGGTCAGGGCTTGAAGTGTCGTCGGGTCTCCGGTGTTGGTGTCGTTGTCGACCTTGCCCGCACAGGCGATCGCCGCTCCATCGAGGACCACCACGTGGAGAGTGGCGTCATCGAACTCGGCTACTCCGAGGTTTTCGACCAAGAACAGCAAGGGCTCCCACTCGAGAAGGTTGTAGGTATTCGAGGCCAACTCGAACCCGGAAGGATCTCTCAGGCTCAGGTGGACGGTGGATCCGGTCCCTGTTGCGTCAATGAGGATGACATTCGTTCGGAAGTTGGTGTTGTGCTTCAGCCCGATGATGTCGGTGCTCGCCCCGGCCTGCACGGCAGAGCTTCTCGGAACGCCCTCGAGGCCGGATCCGAAGGTCACGTCACCCTTCTTGTTGTAGGACCGCGAGTTGACGGCCACGGCGCGATCGGAAACGACGCGGAACGCACCCGGCGCTGCATTGAGCCCGAAGGTCTTGAGAACAACGTCATCGAGGACCAGAGTCGCACCGGGTGGCAGGACAAAGGTCTCGCTGATCGGGTTCAGATTCGCCTGATTGCGGGTCAGCCAGAAGATTTCGATGTTCGCAGGGAGCGTGCTCGGATTGAATACGTAGAGATCAGTGAACCATCTGCTCTGGTTGCGGCCTGGACCGCGCACTGCCGCCGGCACGATGACATCAGTTCCTATTTCCAAGCCAAACGCGCTGGATGCTGTTGCCAACACCAAGACGAGCATGAGCAATCTGTGGTTCCTACGCATGTTTTCCTCCCGTAATCTTCTGTTCGGTGGTTTGTTATTGATGCTTGCTGCTGTAGCAGCACCGTGCGGACAGTAAAGAGCGCTTGAGATGCACTACTTGCGAGTCGGAATAGTGGGTTGCGTTCTGCATCGGGTTTTGTGACGTCTCTACCGGTGGCCGGCGACTCTTCTCCCGGAAGGTCGCTTTGGCGAGAGTCGGACGCTCGCTTTCTTGTTCTCGATGTAGTCGTCGATCAGGCGTTCGAGCAGAGGAAGTGGGATCCGATTGTGCAGCAGCACCGCCCGGTGAAACTCCTTGATGTCGAAGTGGTCGCCCAGCTCTTCTGTGGCGTGTTCCCGGAGTTCGAGGATCTTCATCATGCCGGTCTTGTAGGCAGTGGCCTGCCCGTTGAGGTTAAGATACCGATCGATCTGCTGTTGGGATCCCTCCGGGGTGCGGCCCACTTCGTCGATAAAGTAGTCGATCGCCTCCTGGCGGCTCCAGCGGTAGTAATGCAGTCCGGTGTCGACCACCAGACGGGCTGCCCGCAGCAGCTCCCATTGTAGGCGTCCGAGTTCAGAGTAGAAGTCGTCGTCGTACCACCCGAGTTCCATCACCAGGTACTCAGCGTACAGCGCCCAGCCCTCGACGAAGGCTGTGTAGAATCCACCGCCCTTGGTGAACAGCGGGACGTCCTGTTCGTTGCCGATCGCAATCTGGAAGTGATGACCGGGGACCGCTTCATGATACGCAATGGTGCGCATCCAGTACCTGGGGCTGTCGAATTGGTTGTTGATGTAATAAGCCCCGGGCCGCGAGCCATCCAGGGATCCTGAGACGTAGATTCCTCCTTCGTCGCCACCCCTGACGATCACCTCGGTCTGCGGTTCGATGTCGAAGACCTCTCTGACGTCCTCCTGAGCCTGCCGAATGAAGCCTTCGTTCAGGGGGACGATCTGATCGGTTGGGATGATCCCTGAGTCCACAGCTACCCTGTCAAACCCCTCGGCAAATGAGATGTCGGCTGGGTAGCCCAGGAGGGCGAATGCCTCCCGGACCTGGCCTTGGATCCGTTCGACTTCGGCCAGGCCCGTGTGGTGAATCTCGGCCGCTGTCAGATCCAAGGTGGTGTGGTGGCGTAGTCTGGAGGCGTAGAATCTGTCACCGTCCGGAAGCTGCCATACGCCCTTCATGGGTGGAGCGTGTGGTATCTGTTGGTCGAGCTTTATTGTCAATGCCTGAAACGCAGGGATCACCGAGGTGTTGAGGACGTCTTCTGCGCGGGCGAGAAGCTCGTCGCGCTGGAGGGCACTCAGTTCAACGATCAGCGCGGTTTTTTCGGCGAGAGCCGTATAGAACGGCAGGTATGTGGCGCTGCCTGGCGCGATGATCCGGGTCAGGTCAGCCGCCCACTCAAGCATCATGGCCGGGGCGATGATGCCGCGGGCCTCACTGTCGTTGAGGTTCTGAATCAGGCAGAATAGATGATCATCGATCTGTTCCATTCGCGTGACGTAATCCTCGGCGTTCTGAACCGTCTCCATGGGGTGCGTGTCTTCGAAGAAGCGAAAGAGATTATGCCCATAGCCGCCAAGGGTGACCGGGTAGAAGTGATACATGAATTCATGTTCCACAGCCCAGTCATTGAAAAGCCATGTGTAGGAGTCGAAAGTGACCTGCTGCTCGTAATCCAACTCCGAGCGCTGGTAGGTCTTCAGGATGTCGTGAATTCCGGCTTCGAGCCGATATGTCTCATCGACGAAGGAGTTGCAGGCGTTGTCGAGTCGATCGTTTCCGAGTCCAAGCGATTCGGAAAGTCCCAGGCCTGTCACCGTTTCTGGGCTCCTCAGCAGGATCTGCTCATACGAGGCATCGACGAAGTCATCGAACTCCAGACCCTCCAGATTGAGCAGGACGCCCTGGATATCGGTCTCCTCTAGTGACGAGCCAACGCAGGTTGGCACAACCGAGAAAGAGCCGATAAGGAGAAAAGCAAGGCCCGTGAGTGGGAAAAGTCTTCTGTTACGCATATTGCACCTTTTCGTTCGGTCGATGCGAGGAAACGGCGTCAGAAGCCTCCGATCCTCGCTCACCAGGTTTCGGGTACTGCCGCGGAGCTATTCCGTCGCAGACCATTACAACCTCCTGTAACACCAGAAGGACGTCAAAGTGTCACCATGACTCCCAAGTCGTCACGAAGGGCTCCGATCTCGTACCGTTGCGAGGAGTCCGCGCTTTGAGAAACTGAAGAGCGAGATCGTCGGGAAAACCTATCGCTCGGCGGAACGTGCCATTGCTGACCGTTTGGTTCGTGGGGCGTAGCCAGAGGCAACGGTCACTTCGGCCACCAAACTGTCAGCGGTGGCAATTCTCGGGAAGCACGATCGGAGAATTCACTGTTGGGTTGACGTTAGCTTGCGGAGGAAGCGTGAGGTGAACAACGGCGGCTTCGAAAGACGGCGCCGAGCTTTGCACCCGCAACGGCCATCGTCATCCTCATCGTCATCGTGTGGTGAGTGCGCGTGAGGGAACGATGACGACGACGATAACGATGACGATGATGACGATAAGGAGGGGGTTTGGCTTCGATCGGAGGCTTTACTACCAACCCGCCCCAGGAGGAGGAACGA
>JAAESQ010001369.1 GCA_024229275.1 bacterium
CATCTTGGAGTCGCGAACTTCTTCGTCAAACGAGGCTTGCGAGGTGGTGGGATATCGCCCGATTTCCTCGTTCAATTCACCGTCGAACTGACCTACGCGCGGCATGCCGAGGCGTGTATGCAGACTGAAGCCGGTCGGATCTGGGCGAGGCGACGGGCGCCTCAGGCACGGGGCTTCTATGTTTCTCTGCTTGATCAGCTGAGAGAGGATGGCCTCTCCAACATGGCTATCAAAGAGGTTGAATATGACGGATTGTTGATTGATGCGGTGACTCCTGAGGTCTGCAATTGCGGGCGGGCGATGGCACCCGAAATCAGGCAGGAGGAAGGCATCAAGTGTCTCAGGATCTACCTCGTGCACTCGTGCTCTGATTGTGGCGAGCGATACGAGGTTCGATTCTGTCGGCCACGGCTAGTCGACCGAGATGTTTATGGTAGTTGTCCCGAGAACAACATAGAGTGAGCGAGTAGGTGTTCATCATGAGAATCAAGATCTTCACGACAGGTGGATCAATCGACAAGTGTTACTCAACCCAGCAGAGTGACTTTGTTGTAGGAGAGCCTCAAGTAGGACGTGCTCTTCAGGATGCAAACGTCGGCTTCACTGTCGAAATTGAACCACTGCTTCGAAAAGACAGTCTCGAAATCACCGACGATGATCGTCGGGTGATTGTCGAAGAAGTAAAGTTGGAGCCGTGTCGCCACGTTGTTATCACGCATGGCACGGATTCCATGGCGTTGACGGCCAGAGCGCTCGGTGGCGTGCCCGATAAGATCATTGTTCTCACAGGTGCGATGCAACCGGCTGAGTTCAAGCGCACCGACGCAATCTTCAACATCGGCTGTGCTGTGATGGCGGTACAGATCCTGCCGGTAGGGGTCCATCTCGTGATGAACGGAAGAGTGTTCGACCCGGACGGAGTTACAAAGAACATGGAACTCAACCGGTTCGAAGAGATTTAGAGTTTGTTTTTCATGTGCGACATCCGGTTCTTTGACTTCGCCAATAGGAACGAGGATGCCTGTGCGCAACGATCCGATCCCAAGGATGGAGACCCAGGTGCATGGACCAACGGCCACGGTCCACAGGGCGATGTCATCCGCATCCTCAATTTCGTGCGGCTGGTGTGCGACAACTGACGACAACAGTATGTGCAAACGAGACAAGGACCGGGATTTTTCCCGGTTCTTGTCGTTGCCGTGGGATGCCTCTACTCGGGCATCTTTGCCACCTTGACACTCCATCCGGAGCCCGAGTAGCCTGAAACTAAGGAAGCGGTGCTACCTCGCTAGTTTCAAAATCAAAAGGGAGAAAGAGATGAAGCATGTGTGGCTGCTGATCGCATTATTGTCGGCCTCATTCCTCAGTGCCTCCGAGGCTAGTCAAGATGTGAGGAACGCAGGGATCAAGGTTTGTGCTATTGAGAATCCTGTCTTCTTCTCTCGCACAGAAGAAGGCACTGTTGGATTCTCGCATGACATTCTCAGTGGTTTTGCGGAGTTCAACGATCGACAGATTGAGGTTGTATGGCTGGACGCTGAGAAGCTGGGTGGTCCGATCGAAGATTTTGCGTTGCTGGATAGTGGGAAGTGTGACGTACTTGCCATGATGATCACGATGACTGAGGAACGTGATGAGCTCGTGGATTTTTCAGAACCGTACTTTCCAATACGTGGGATTCTGATTGAACCCAAGGGGCAGCACTCGGCCGATCTCGATGCTCTTGCAGGGAAGAAAGTGGCCGTTATCAAGGGTGTCCTGTACGAACAAATGCTGAAGCAGCACTCTGATATCCAGATCGTCTACGGAAACTCGCCGCAGGAGCTGTTTGAACTGCTCTCTTCGGGAAGAGCCGATGCCCTGGCTGCCGACTCCTGGACGATTGGGTTGCTCGATGAGGAATACAAAGATCTGAGTGTGACGTCTTCCCTCACTGAGACACAAACCCTCGGATTTGTTTTTGTGGAAGGTTCACCTCTAAGAGCAGAGCTTGATACACATATTCGGCGCATGAAGGGTGATGGGTCATTCCGTTCCGCCTTAGTAACCCATTTCGGAGAAGAGAGCGCAGACCTGATCATCGATGCACTCGGAGCAGAATGGTCTCAACCCGCCGGCGAGTGAAACGAAACCACTACTTCGGGCGATGAATCTAGTGGCTCGCTGTGGCCGGATCCTTCGATTCGGCGTTTGCCGTAAGAACTCTTTTCGGCGTCAACGGTAGCATCCGCACTCGGGTCCCGGTGAGGCATCACTCGGGATGACAGTCTTGAAGGGATTAGTCTGAGGGAGACAGCGCAGCACCTTTTCGAACGAACCGATAGGCCACAAGGCCCACGATGATCATCGCAACTGCTATCGATGATTCAATCGGGCGTTCAAAGTAAGCAAGGACGAGGATGCTGACACTTGCGAGAATGTAGATCAGAGGCACGACGGGGTAGCCGGGACTCCGAAATACACTCTTACCTTGGCGGCGCAGAATGAACACTCCCACCACTGCGAGAATCGGAAACACGCCCAGCGAGAAACCCATATAGGTCAGTATTTGGTCGAAAGCGCCGACTCCAACCATCACAGCTGCGACCAACCCCTGGAGCGCGATCGATTTCGAAGGAACTCCGTAGCGCGGATGAATCTCGCCAGCAAAACGAAAAAAGTAGCCATCTTTTGCCATTGAGTAGTAAACACGGGGGCCAAGAATGATGAATGCGCTCAGAGATGAGAAGAGAGCGATAGCGATCAATATCGAGAGAACGACTTCGCTGGTGAAGCCAAAGAGCTGGCCAACTGCGAGACCGCCTATCGAGACGACACCGGCCATTGTGCTTGGGGCAACAGCATAGACAAAGAGCAGGTTGAGCAAGAGATAGAGCAGCGTCACGATGATCGTGCCAAGGATGAGAGAACGAGGGAGGTTCTTCTCTGGGTCTTTTATCTCCGAGCCGATGTATGCCGCAGCGTTCCAGCCACTGAAAGCGAACATGATCCACATCAGGGATAGCCCCATAGTCTTCCAGCCCGAGAAATTGAAATCGAACAGTTCCCCCTCCGCCAGATGGGAGAGTGTCCCGGTGCCGAAAGCGAATCCGATGACAATGAGCCCTGCGATGAGTCCGACTTTGAGTGCGGTGAGCACGTTCTGGACTCGAGAGCCCAATCTGAGCCCGCGCATATGGATTGCTGTGAAGACAAAGATCACTAGCACGGCGATGGCTTTCTTGATGAGCGTAGTCTCGAGTGACGCGTCGGCCAGGAATCCGACGTAGAACAGGCTGGGCCATGCTCGAAAGAGATACTCAGAAAAGCCGATGGCGGAGGCCGCAATAGGTGCGGAGAATCCGGCGACAAAGGAGACCCATCCGGTGAGAAAACCCAACAATGGATGGAAGAGTTTGGAGAGAAACACATACTCCCCGCCCGCCTGAGGCATCGAAGCGCCGAGCTCGCCGTAGCACAGCGCACCGCAGGTCGCGATGACTCCACCGATGGCCCACAGTGCGATCATCACCCACGGATTTCCGAGGTCCTGCATGAGGAGACCGGAAGTCGTGAAGATTCCTGCGCCTATCATGTTGGCGACGACGATGCTGGTTGTAGATCCGAGTCCCAGCCTCTGTTGGAGGCCGTTTTTGGCCGTCATCGGGCAACTCCCAGCTTCACTCTACACCCCCGAAGGGCATTGACCATTTGGCCTGGTTGTCGAACCGTCAGCGAGCCTGCGTTCTGTGTGCTTCGGTTGCACCGAGATGTGGCGTCAGCGTACCAACCTCGTCCGTTGCTGGCGAACACAGGCCGATAGCGTTTCACCTTCTGACGAATCGTTTGCCTGCTCCCACGGTCTGCCACAGAATGATCTACGCAAAGAAACTGAATTGGCTTCCGTCTGCCATGTAATGAGTTGTTAAACATTTGATGACGTACTCTCCGCTTGACTGATAGTCCTAGATGCTTTCGAGAACACTTAGCCGCTCTCAGGGAGCTGAGTAGTGGGAACGTACATCGGTAGAGCGTATGCTTGGCGGTGATGAGTAAGAAAGGCATGACAACCGGGGCTGTGGGCCGATTCGTTCGTCTCGGTGGTCTTGCGGGTCGGGTTGGCGCCTCAGTAGTCGGCAATAAGGTGATGGACATCGCTCGGTCCGATCCCGAGAGACAGGTGCAGAAGACTGAAAACCTGATCCGCAACGCGGTTCGCATCGCCGAGACTCTCGGTGAACTCAAGGGCGCGGCAATGAAGATCGGGCAGATGCTCAGCCTGCACGAGGGCCTGATGCCGGCTGAAGTGGCCGAAGTGTTGCGCTCGCTGCAAAAGGAGGCGCCGCCGGTACCGGAAGAGGTCATCGACCTCGAGATTCGCGGCGCGCTGCCGAACTACGACGAGATCTTCGACTCGCTCGAACTCAATGCCTTTGCTGCGGCCTCGATCGGCCAGGTGCATCGCGGCGTCTTGCGCGATGGTCGCGAAGTCGCGGTCAAGATCCAGTACCCGCTCATCGATCATATTGTTCGCGCCGATCTCAAGAATCTGAAGCGGGTCATGCAGTCCCTTGTCGCCCTTGTCATGGAAGTCGACTTCGAACCGATCTGGGGCGAGGTCCGCGACCGGCTTCTCGAAGAGCTGGACTATACCAACGAGGCGGCCAACATGCGTCGCATGGCCAAGCTTCATGCCGACGTGCCCGAGATAGTGATCCCGCGCGTGGTCGAGGAGGCCAGCACGCGCAACGTCCTGACGATGGAGTATGTCGGCGGCATCCCGCCAACTGAGGCCTGTTCGAACCAAATGGCGCAGCAGTTACGAGATAAGTGGGGTGCAGTGCTCGTACAGTTGATGTTGCGTGGACTTTTCGAACATCGTTTCCTGCACGCCGATCCGAATCTCGCAAACTTCGCTTTCCTCGATGACGGCCGGGTCATCGTCTATGACTTCGGCTGCGTCAAAGAAGTGCCCGAGAACATAGCTGTCGGATATGCCGAGCTGTGGATGGCCGGGCTTGAGAAGAGAGGCGATCTCGTGCCAGAGATCTTGGGTCGCATCGGAGTAGCGACTGCCGATGGAACGCTTCTCCCAGTTGAACTGGTTGAGCCCTACATCGACGTGTTGTCACCCATCCTGCGTGCCGAGCCGCCGTTCACTTTCGGCGAAGACGACGAGATCTACAGCGAACTCTTCGCGCTTGGGATGAGCAACTGGTCGAAGGCGATGGACATACGCTTTCCGCAGGACGTCATTTTCATCGATCGCGCCTTGGGCGGGCACTTCGGAAACCTCTGCCGCCTCAACGCGACGGGGCCATGGCGCGACATCATGCTCGAGTTTGCTGGCCATCTTGGCCCGTAAGCCGAGCTATACAACCCTCAATTTCAGCGGCACTAGCGGTCTGGCGCCCTGCGCCAGTAGCTCGTGTCCAAAGCTGCGAGGTATCCGGTCGGACACACTTTGTTCTTGAGGTACTGACTTGTGGTCACTTGGAAAATACGAGGTAGATCGAACCTGGCTCGCCGGGGACGACTGTCATTTCCTCAAGTTCCCAGCCAGAATCAGCTTCTCGGTTGAGTGCCTCGGTGATGGTCGGCATTGCTCCCTCGTCTACGACCCGAACGAACTTGTACTCGTGTTTGGGCCCCGCCGCGATCACGCTTGGGATCATCAACGAAAGTGTCACGGCAACCGTACCGATCACGATGATCGTGGCGACTCTCATGAATTGGCTCGACTTCATTCGTTACCTCCACTATGTGTGTAAACTCCACAATCTAAGAATCTTGCGACTGCAGCTCCCGCGCCAAACTCACGACTCTGGCGGGAGCGAGAGTGTTTCCTGCGGCGTATAGATCTTGTCGCCCTCCACCGCGACGGCGTCGTACCAGAAGTCGGCTTCGAGTTCGTATTCCAGGATTCTGCCCGTGTCGGCGTTGCAAGCGACCACGTAGGATTGGCCAGCCCACACTATCCAGGGTCCAGTGGCATCTACGAACTCGCTTACGCGTGGCAAGTCTTGAGGACGATTGGGAGAAGCTTCAATCTGCCCAAGCTCATGAGCTGAGTCCTCTCCAGGTTTCAAACGCATGATCTTCATAGTGCCCGAGTATCTCTCAGTGTGTTCGAGCCAGAGCAGGGTGCCCGAGCCGACAGCACCGACGCTGGTCAGCAGTGGGTACTCTGAGGTGGTCATTGGCTGGAATTGCCAGTCTGGGGTCGTTGCGCCGAGGAGTGTGTAGGGTCCCCGGTCGACCGATTGCCATGCCAGTAGTGCAGAATCAGAGTCTGTGTCGCTGTTTGTGCGCTCAGCGGAGTGGAGTGAGAAAAGGAATAAGCGACCGGAGGGGAAGGCTTCGGGCGCTCGAGCGATTGATCCGGATCGGTTGATCACGGCCCATGAACTCGGTCCCTCAGATCTATGAGTGCACGATCTCAACAGCAGGTTTCGGTTGTCGATCCATTCCCCCCGAGTCGGATGGTCATCGAACGGTATGGGGTGACTGGCAATCTCGGTTTGAGCGCTCATCACGTGGAGGAAGCCCTCATCGGTCCAGGCAAAATTCTGGCCGTCTGGCGACCACCCGACGCCTCGCCATTTCTCACTTCCGGCCGGCGACCTCCAATCGAGGATCTCACCATAGCGGTTCATGAGGCGCCAATCCTGGCCCTGATGTCGAAGGGCCTTGAGGAGCATGACCCCCTGCCTTTGGTTGGTGAAGATGCCTGAAGTGAAGATGGGGAGTTCTCGTTCTATGCCGTCAGCATTGACAAGTACTGGAATTCCGACATGCCAGCGGTCGAGGCCGACGGCGGCACAAAGCTTGACTCGGGAACCGTCGCCGAGCAGCCCAAGCTGGTGGACCACGGATTGGTGGGCATGCAGAGGACTCAGCAGAAGAAAGAGCGAAAGAACGACACCTGGGATGATCAGAACTGACCATGCAGACCAGGCATGGCGGATTCTAAGGAAGCCGAGTGGTGCTGCCCGAACGGCTACCCATGAGGCGATCAGGCAGGTGAAGGACACCCACATCGCAAAGATGATTGCTGTTTCGACGAGTCTCTGCTGACCCCAAGTCAACAGTATCGGGATGGTGGGCAGTAGCCGCGCTATGGCAATGACCAACCCCACAAGAGCTACAAGGCCGCCAATAGAAAAGGTCAATGCTCGAACCATGCTTCTACTCAGCTCACCGGCGAATGTCCCGAGACCGATTGCGGCCAGCCCCGGCGCGATCCAAAGTACCGGCGGTGTCGAGAGGGCGCCGGGTGGGCCGTCGAAGAAGGCCGCCATGGCTTGAGCGGAGGGTGAGTGAACCAAAAATGCGATGCTGATCCAGAGTAACCACGATGTAGTGACTGTTAGCATCCGTGTTCCGAACAGTGCTGAAGATGAGATGGGCCTCGCGAATCGCCAAGTTAAAGTTCCGCGTTCACGGTCGCTAACGCTGAGCCAAAGGGACACGAAAAACAACAGGGCTGGAGCAAGGTAGATGATTGAAGCGACTAGTCCGGCGGCGGCCCACTCGCTGTCCCAGTAGTTCCAGAGTCCCGTTGAGATTCTGTGAAGGCAGAAAAGAATAGCGAGGGAAGCAGAGAATGCGACGGCGAGTGGGAGCTGGCTCCGCATATCGTGTAGGTAGAGGGCGCGGAGTGCGTTCATTGGTTCCCTCCAGTCAAGGCGATAAAGATCGATTCAATGTCGAGAGTGCTGGCACGGGCACCGGGAGTTTCGGCGCAGTAACCGATCCACAGCTCTTCGTTCCAGTGAGTCGTGACCCATCCCCCTGCGTGTCGTCGTGCCGACAGAGCAGCTGGAGGAGGCGGAGCATCGGTGGGCATCTCGAGGAATCGGCAGCTTGCCTTGAGTTCATCGGGAGACTGGTCGACGAGGATCGATCTGTCGGAAAGTATCGCGAGCCGATCCAGCGCCTGGTCTGCTTCCTCGAGGAGGTGAGTGGCGAGGAGCACTCCGGTCCCGGCATCGACGATCGCTGACAAGAGTTCGCCGAGTAAGAGCCGTCGTCCACCTGGATCGAGACCGAGGGTTGGGTCGTCGAGGAGCAGGAGTTTTGGTCGATGGCCAAGGGCGCAGATCAGAGCAAGGCGAGCGAGTTGCCCCCGCGAGAAGCTCCGCACGGAGCTTGCTGTGTCGAGGTCGAGTCGTTGGACGAGGTCGTTGGCGAAGCTGTGATCCCAGCGCGGGAAGGTATGAGCCTGAAAGCCAAGCACGTCGTCGGTTCGCAGCTGTGGGGGGAATGCAGGACGCTCCGGCATCCAGCCGATGCTGCCGAGTTGCCGGCGATGCAAGGGATCGTCATCGAGAACCTTGATCGAGCCTCCGTCGATCTCGAGAAATCCCATCAGAAGGTTGATGAGAGTCGTCTTTCCGGCACCATTGACTCCGGCCAACGCGACGATCTCACCCTCTCCGACCGTGAGATCGATACCCTCGAGAACGGGTTTTCTTCCGTATCGTTTGGTGACGCCCAGTGCTTCAATCAGCATTGTCTTCGTGCTCCCATCGCCGCATGAGCCTGTCGCAGGTTTCGGTAAGTGTCAGTCCGAGTCGGCTAGCGACCTCGACAATGCCATCAAGTTCGCGTTCGAGTGCTGCAGCGGAGCGTCGAGCGGCAACCACTCTTGCCCGTGGCGCCACCGTGCTTCCGACGCCTTTGACCGGAACGGAAAGCCCGGCGACCTCGAGCTCACGCAGTGCCCTTGCGGCTGTGTTGGGATTGACTCGGAGCTCAGAGGCAAGGGCGCGAACCGAAGGAAGCGGATCCCCCGGCAGGAGCTCGCCAGCGCTAACAGCCAGGGCGACCGCTTCAATGATTTGTTCGTAAACCGGCACGGGGCTTCTCGTGTCGATCTTGGGGAGCCAGCCACTATACTTCTGTACCATTACGATAGTACAGTATGCGATATGTCAAAACTTGTCAAATTGGATTCAGTTTCTGAAACAAGAGTTCGGTTTCCGAGTAGAACCGAGCATTACGTTAGAGGAGGAGACCTTGCTTATGGATAAGTCGAAGCTTGATCGCCGAGCCTTTCTCGCCAACAGCGCGCGTGCGGGTGTCGCCATGTGTGGTGCCTGTCTCTGTGGACAACTGCCTGCGTTTGCCGATGAGACAGCCGGTTCCGAGGAGCAGGAACCAATCGATCCCAAGAAAGTGAACTACTGCGGCCACACCTGTTCGCCAGACTGCAAATTCAAGAAGGCAACTCTTGAGAACGACGTAGAACTCAAGAAAGAAGCCTGGAAGCTCTGGAAGATAGAAGAGAACTACGGACTAGAGTTCGATCCGGATCAGGCCATCTGCTACGGCTGCAAAGCACCAGGCAAACCCGAGGGCGTCGTTGTCAGCAACTGCACGGTTCGTAGTTGCGCGCAAGAGAAAAAGCTCGACTGCTGCATTGAGTGCGATGACCTGGTTGAATGCAGCAAATCGTTGTGGACGAGATTCCCCGACTTCCACAAGGCGGTGATCGCGGAACAGGTGAAATATCGAGCGCAGACGTAACTTCGATTGTGGAGAGGACATTTGAGCGCGGAAGTGTGAGGAGGAAGCGCCCAGACTACTCGGATGCCACTCGCTTCGAAGGAGGTCGTTTGGTAGGCACTCGCTTTGGCCATCGTCCTCGTCATCCTCATCGTCATCGTGTGGGTGGAAGCGCGTGAGGGATACGATGAGGATGACGAGGAAGAGAGAAACTGCCTGAGTTCATCGGGGCTATAGACAAGAAATGGTTGGGTCCCAGATTTTGATGCGGCCTACGCCATCTCCATGCTGAACTCGGCGGTGTCGAACCAGTATCCTGAGCCGGTGACGCAGTCGATTTCGGCCTGGACCAGGGCCAGATGGCCTTCCTCGATCTCCACGAAGCGTTCGAACAGGCGCTTGCCATCCGCATCGAGTGTGGCGACCATCTCACGATAGAAATTACTGGTTTCCCGTTCAACCTCGAGAGCCTTGCGGAGGCTCACGAGTTCTCCGTCATGCCCGCGGCGACCATCCTTTTCGAGGCTTGTCTTTAGCCTCTCCACGCCCTCTTCAATAAGCTCCTTGGGAACCAGTACGGAGTTGATTTCGGCAAGGTTGATTTCGCCGGTCTTGCGCCACTCCCTCAGGCGGTCGCGCAGGTATTTGACGTGCTCCTGCTCCTCGTTGCTCAGTGTTGTGAACACACGCTTGGCGAGGTCAGTTTCGGCGGATTTCAAGGCTTCGCGATAGGTCTTGTGAACCCTGGCTTCATACTCGATCGCCGTACTGATGGCCTCTTCCAGGTTCATCGCCGCTCTCCTTGCTTTTCTGCTTTTCGTTGCAATCAGTTTACATGGGAAGGAAAGAAATGATGAATGATGAAAGATGAATGATGAAAAGACGGCCTGCCCAACCGGGACGGGATTGCCAGTGAGCTATGTCATTGGAAACCTGAAGAGCGCATCGAGGCGGTTGTCGGCTGTTAACTTGGGATAGGTGACTTCAATCGCCTCCTCGCACGGGCGGCGGATCAAGTGGTGCCACAGGTCATTGTCTGTGGCTGGTTGATGCTGGAGCAGGTTGCGTATGTCGGAGGCTCCATCTGTGCACTCAAGCCACATGATCATTGCTGCGCTGAGGCCTGAGGAGAAGGCGTTGCTACAAGCGAGCACCTTCCCGTGGTAACTCAAGACCGATTCCAGAATCTCGGGCCGGCGCCAGTTCACCAGGAGAAACGGCCAGGCCAGCCCGGCAGTCATGTTGTCGAGAGTGCGTGGGTCCGGCGCCTCGCAGCTTGCCAGCTCGAAGGCCCGCCATGGGGCGCTGCGTCGAGGTGAGAGGTTGGATGGAAGGAAGTAGATGGCGCGACCCACGCCATGCCAGAAGAATGCGCTGAGGCCATTGTTCTGCGGTAACAACGCCTTGTCGATGAAGGGAATCACCCTTGGGTGAAGGAAACGTGAGACAAAGCCGAGGCATTCGACCGCCATTCCGACGTATCCAGGGCGTGCGGCTTCGCGACAGAGAGTGACAAAGCGCTCGATACGAACATCGATTTCTGTCTTCTGCGCCCTGGTCGCAACACCTCGAAGACAGTTTTCGGCGAGAGCAATTCCGACACCTGTGTGCAGAACACCGATCGACCAGTTGGGGAGGTCCTCGTCGCGGAGTAGGTTTCGAAAAGAGCTGCCGAATTGGTTGCATCTCTCTGCACAGTATTGGCCGATCCCTTCCACTGCCCATGGTCGATCGTCTAGAGCTAGGATTTCCGTGCGTCGAATCAGCTCAGCCAATTCAAGGTCGGAGTCGTCCAAAATGCCGAGGAGGGTTTGGGTGTGGCTGAAGAGCGACAGGGTACGTAACTTGGCGGCGAACTCTTCCCAGCGCATTGACTGGGAATGAACGCTGCTACTGGATGCCCGTTTCACTGCTGTACGCAGGGCTGACCGCTGTAGGGCGTCGCGCAGCGCTGCAAACATGCCTGCTCTTCGCCGGGGATCGAATGCGGCTCTGCTCATAGTTGAATCGACGGCCGCCAGGACCTCCGAGAGACGTGTATGGGTGTTCACCTTCCCTCAACAGTACTTGATAGTGAAGGGAAAAAGAAAAGGCGGGCGCCATTGGCGCCCGCCTGCTGTCTGTGTCGCACTGAGGAGGCTACCGACCTTGCTTTAGGTGCACATTTCCGTTGATGGTGTGGATCACGATTTTGTGACCGCCTCCGTTGACAGTGCCGGTTCCCGTGATGGTCTTTCGCGGAGTGCCTCGATCGTAGTCCCAGTCCTGAGACTCGTGCTGAGAGATGGGGAAGTCGCTTATGATCTGATAACTCCGTCTGCTGTTCTTGGTGTACTCGAGTTCGATATCGATGTCGAACCCGACACCGGAGGGTACGATCAGGTTGATCTCTCCCTGCATCGAGGTGATCTCCACATCGTGGCCGCCGCGTAGTGTGACGTCCACATCACCCGCCATAGTCGTCGCTTTCACCCATCCGTCGACCTCATCGATCCGGATGTCGCCACCCATCGTTTTGGCCTTGACGTACTCCCGAGCCGAATCGATAGTGATATCGCCACCCATGGTATGGACATTCGCTCCGGAAGGAGCCTCGGGGACGTCAATACTGCCTCCCATGGTGGTGATGTCGACTTGGTCGCCGATCGAATCTCCGTCGGGACGGGTGACTCTGCGATGGACCACATTGCCACCCATGGACGTGACCTTGACGTCGCCGAAAACGTCTTCGACAAGAGCCTTGCCGCCCATGGTTGTGACCTTGCCGTCGACATCTGACTGGGTCAAGGTTACGTGTCCGCCCATAGTTGTCAGTTCGAGGTTGCCCTTGAGGTCTGTAAGAGTCAGCGACCCACCCATGGTCTTGCCACTGAAGTCGCCCTCGACACCCTCGATCGAAACGCTTCCTCCCATACTGTCGATATCGACATCGAATACGTTGGGCACTTTTACTGAAAGGATGATGTCCGTGTTGATGGTTCTGCGCATCTCGGAATAGTCAGACTCGACGAGAACGCCCTTCCTGGTTTCTTTAATGGTCAGGGTGACAATATCGGCATCCTCTCCACGGATCTGGGCAGAAACAGCCACAGCTTCGCGATTCCAGCCGGTGATCTTTATGGTAGCGCCACTGTCGAGATCAAACTTGATCAATCCACCGGAGCGAACGTCAAGCTCACGTTCGATGGTTTCTGCTGCTGCGCCGCCAACTAGTAGGGCAATGAGACAGGTGATGGTCAGAATCTTTCGCATGATGAAACTCCTTGGTTGGTTATGACTTGTTGATCTGCAGCATCGCTTCGGTGAGGGCGGGCTCGAATGTTCCGTCACCGGCGCCCATTTCCTCGAGCAGACGCTCTTGCGAGGAACCGCGTTGAGCGAGAAGCTCCACTGCGAGTAGGCGCATCTGCATCGAGTCATCGCGTTGCAGTACGTGGAACAGCCCGTCTTCGACAGCATCGCCGAAAGGAGAGGTGGTGAGAATCTCGAGTGCGCGGAGGCGCACCGGAAGATCCGGATCGTTGATCATCGCGAAAATCAGCGCTTCTTGAACTTTGCCGTTCGACGCGGTTGATGCGAGCGAAACGGCCTTGAGTCGCGAACCGAGAGACGTTTGATCCAGCATTGCGTGTACCAGCACTTCGTTGACGAGAGGATCGTTTTCGTACCGTTGGATTTCGAGATGCCGCGCGACATCAAAAGCAAGTGCAACTCGACCGTCGTCGAGCGGTCGGACCGCAACGTTAGAGATGAGGGTCGAGGAGTTCTCGACATCCTGGAGCCGCAGGTTCTGCGTTGCGCTGTTCTCCAGCGCCGCGATGAGAAGGTCGGACTCGGAGACAGGGCGCCCTCCAATCAATCGGCCGAGAGTGACCCCACTCAGCAGCACCAATACGGACGCGGCCGCCGCGAGGACCTGAGGTCGCCTCCAGAATGGTCGCGGCATGGCCACGACTGTGGGTCGGTGGGTGGTCGAGTCTCTGCCGATCTCAGCAATCACTCCCCGCCTCACAGCGGCCAGAGCTTCGTCGGATGGTCCGTCGAACTCGGTTCCAGCGCCGCTGAGATCTTCGTGAAACTCGAGTAGGTCACGGCAGATTGCACAGTGCGCGAGATGAGCGAAGAGAGCTTTCTGCTCCTCATCGTCGAGAAGACGTTCCCGGAGATCGGCCATTTGGTTGAAGAAAGGAGTGCATTCGTCCATGTGACTCTCCCTACTGCGGTGCTACTGCTTCACGAAGCTTGCGAACACTACGAAACAGCATGTTGCGGGCAACGCCCTCGCTGCAGTCCAGTACGACTGCAACCTCGCTGATCGGCATCTCGCGGAAGTAGCGCAGAATGACCGCCATTCGGCTGCGTGGGTTGAGAATGTGAAGACTGTCGATGATCAACTGACGTCGTTCGGCCTGCAGGAGATCTGTTTCGTGATCATCGCCGGCCGGAAGTGATTCGAGCTGAGTATCTGATTGAGTCGCTGGCGCCTTCCGCGACTTCGTTCGCACCCAGTTGAGTCCTTCCCGATTGGCGATCGACGTCAACCAGGTCCTGAAGCTGCTCCGTCCGGCAAAGGTTTCGAGTTTGCTGTAAGCCTTGAGGAACGCATTCTGGCAGATGTCGAGAGCGTCATCGCTGGACTTTGCGTATCCGCGAGCAACTGCAAACACATCCCGCTGGTAGCGCTGCATCAACACATCGAAGCACTCCAGTGATCCGGCGAGTGTCTTTTCGATCAGCAGTTCATCGACTGTTTCCAAAAACCAACCCTCCATCTACAAGAGACACCGATGCACGGAGGTTGTGAGCATACGATCTACTCCTCCACCATACTGATACGGTGATTAGAGTGCGATGGCCTTCTGCAAACAGCACGGCGCACGAGTAGTGAAATGAAAGGCCGAGTAATATTCGTGGCTCTTTCTTGACTCCAATCTCACGCAGGTATTGGCTTCGAGGTGCACCTATTCAAGGTCGGCCCTTCCCCGTAGCGCGACTTCCAGCTACCATGGCGTTCATGGAGGGTCGAGTTTTCATCGTTGACGACGACGCAGCAGTGCGGACTGTGCTGCGGCGTATCCTTGATGGCGCTGGCTACGAGGTCGCCGAGGCAGATGATGCCTTCCAGGCCCTTGATCGCCTCGACGCCCAGCCTCCCGATGCAGTTCTGCTGGATATCAAGATGCCCGGAATGGACGGGTTTGGGCTGCTTGAGAATCTGCAGCAGCGCGAACTCGCGATCCCGGTCGTGATTCTCACCGGTCACGGCGATGAGTTCACTGCGAGGGAGTGTTTGGAAGCAGGAGCGGCAGCGTATCTGCGCAAACCGCCGGATCGATCGGACCTGCTGATCGCGATTCGCGGTGCAGTGGCCCAGGGACGCCTGGCGCAGGCTGAGGGTGGGATTGAAGAACCACCCCCTTTGCTTGGCGATTCGCTGATACTGAGGCGGTTGCGGGAGGAAATTGCAAGGGTAGCCCCGTCTCGCGCAACTGTTCTCGTTCAGGGTGAGTCCGGCACCGGCAAGGAACTGGTAGCCCGTCGACTTCACCATCTCTCATCTCGAGCTCGGGCGCCGTTCATCCGTGTGAACTGTGCTGCCATCCCTGAGGAACTGATTGAGTCCGAGCTTTTTGGCCACGAAAAGGGATCCTTCACCGGAGCTCACCGGCGTCAGCGTGGAAAGTTCGTACAGGCCAACGGCGGCACGATATTCCTCGACGAGATCGGAGACATGTCGCTCAAAACCCAGGCCAAGGTCCTTCGTGTATTACAGGATGGTGAAGTCGAGCCAGTCGGCGCCGAAAAACCATTCACGGTCGATGTGAGGGTGATCGCTGCGACCAACAAAGATCTGGTTGCTGAAGTCGAAGCGGAGCGGTTTCGTGAGGATCTTTACTACCGCCTTGCCGTAGTCGTTTTACGGCCTCCGCCTCTGCGAGACCACACAGAGGACATAGATGAGTTGGTCCAGCATTTGACGAATCACTTCTGCCAGGAATACAACCGGCGCACCAAGAAGTGGACCTCACCGGCTTTGCGCCAATTGAAGCAGCATAAGTGGCCTGGCAATGTGCGAGAACTCAAGAACGTGATTGAGCGAGCGGTGATCATGGAACTCGACGAAGAGATCAAACGCGTCGATGTTCCTGCTGGGCCTGACGCTGGCGATGCGCTGCAGTCCCTCCTGAGCGCGACCTCTTTGCAGGAGTTTCAACGACAGGCGGAGCGTGCGTACCTGGTCCATCAGCTCGAACGCAACGGCTGGAATGTCGCAGCGACAGCTCGTGCGATCGATACCCCTCGGTCAAACCTCTACAAGAAGATGCAAGCGTACGAAATTCACCGCGAGGATTCATGAACCTGACATTGGAAGACCTCACAGCAAGTAGTGCCCACCGCACCGGTCATTTCTGTCTCTCTTCGGGTCTGCACTCGGGCGATTATCTCCAGTGTGCCCTGCATCTGCAGGAACCGCAGCGTGCCGAGAAGGCAGGCCGGATGCTCGCACAGGCGATTCGCGCCAACTCGATCGAGATCGACAGTGTGGTTTCTCCAGCCATGGGTGGGCTCATCATCGGCCACGAAACAGCCCGTGCCCTGGACGTGACGTCGCTCTTCACAGAGCGCAAGGGCGGAGAGATGATGCTAAGGCGGGGGTTCTCCCTTCGCGATGGTGAGAGAGTGCTGATCGTAGAAGACGTGGTGACAACCGGCAAGTCGACGCGCGAAGTCATCACCATCCTGCAGTCATACGGCGCCAAGGTCGTGGCAGTCGGTTCGTTGGTCAACCGCTCTGGCGTAGCAAATCCGTTCGAACCCATCCCATACGAGGCGCTCGTCGTGGCCGACTTTTCAACGTGGAAGCCCGAGGAGTGTCCGCTGTGCGCCAAAGGGATGGAGATCGACAAACCGGGGTCGAGACCTGGCAAATGATGAATGATGAAAGCAGAATGATGAAACGGGGCCACGGCGAGTCGAGATGGCGGTTGCCGGAGACCTTGGCGGTTTCATAGCCATCGGAAGAATCTATCGATGGGCGGCGCGTGCCTGGCTCTGGTTTTTTGAGACCAATAGTCTTTTGAATTTGTCGGCGTTCCGCAGCCTCGAGAAACCGTGCCTGGCAACGCACGGGAGGCGCGTTGGGAGAATCTACGGATTGATTGACCTTGGCGACAAAGACATTCATCGGCGAGTACGAATTCTAAGACAAAAAACAGCGGGCTCTTGCGAGCCCGCCATGAGATTTCGATTTTACCGGTCAAATATCACTCAACGTCGAATTTGACTCCCTGCGCTAGTGGAAGCTCAGTAGACCAATTGATAGTGCAGGTCTGGCGCCTCATGTAAGCCTTCCACGCGTCCGAGCCGGCCTCACGACCACCGCCCGTTTCCTTCTCGCCGCCAAATGCTCCACCGATCTCGGCGCCCGAGGTGCCGATGTTGACGTTGGCGATGCCGCAGTCCGATCCTTCATGGGAGAGGAAGGTCTCGGCAGAGTAGACACTAGAGGTGAAGATTGCGGAACTCAGGCCCTGTGCCACGGAGTTGTGAACTGTGATCGCTTCCTCAAGTTCGTCATAGGTAAAGACGTAGAGGATCGGTGCAAAAGTTTCGTCGCATGCGATCGGGATGTGCTCCGAGCACTTAATGATGGTCGGCTCGACAAAGTTGCCGGGCTTGTCCGGGCGACCACCACCAATCAGGACTTCACCACCCTGTTCCTTGGCCTTTTCGATTGCTGCGAAGTGCTCTTCGACCGCGCTCTCATTGACCAAGGGACCCATAAGAGTGCTTTCGTCGAGGGGGTCGCCGCTCGTGATGCTGCCGTAAGCCTTAACCAGCTTCTCGATGACACCATCTGCGATGCTCGAGTGGAGGAACAAACGTCGCAGAGATGTGCAGCGCTGACCAGCCGTGCCGACGGCGGCGAAAAGCACTGCGCGTAGGACGAGGTCGAGTTTGGCGTCAGGCTCGACGATGATCGCGTTGTTGCCGCCCAACTCAAGGATGCTGCGGCCGAAGCGCGTTGCCGTGGCTTCTGCGACATGACGGCCCATCCTGGTCGAACCTGTGAACGAGATCAGAGGAACGCGCGAGTCGTTAATCATGCGTTCGCCGACGCTTCGGCCGGGGCCGATCACAAGATTAAACACGCCACTCAGTCCGTGGCGATCCATGATTTTGTTTGAAATATTTTGCACTGCGACAGCAGTCAGAGGAGTCGAAGACGACGGTTTCCATATCATTGTGTCGCCGCAAACGGCAGCAAGGGCGGCGTTCCATGCCCAGACGGCAACCGGGAAATTGAAAGCGGTGACGATGCCAACGACGCCAAGCGGGTGCCACTGCTCGTACATGCGGTGCCGCGGACGCTCGGACGTCATGTTCGGCCCGTACAGTTGACGTGACAGCCCGACCGCGAAGTCGCACATGTCGATCATCTCCTGCACTTCGCCCAGACCTTCGGACAGGATCTTACCCATCTCAAGCGATACCAGGCGGCCGAGGGGATCTTTGTACTTGCGAAGCTCGTTGCCGAGTTCGCGGACAATCTCTCCACGGGCTGGCGCGGGCATCATACGCCAAGTGGCAAACGATGCCTGAGCTGCTTCGACGACCTGCTCGTAGGCATCGGCATCGGCCTGAATGACGCTGGCAATAGGTTGTCCGTTTGACGGATTCTTCGAGACTAGCTCGTTGCGCTCGCTGGGTTCGATCCATTCACCGGTGCAGGCGCCTGGATTGACCGCTTCCAGCTCGAGTTCGGCCAGTAGTTTCTTGATGTCTGTCATGATGCTCACCTCCCACAGTGGCTCGCTGCGCGGGGGAGTTTAGCAGGAAATGCTGAGAGGGTAGAACTACCGCTCGTTAGCCCCAGCGAGGGTGCGTGCGTTCCAGCCGAAAGGTGCGTGAGGTTTGAACCGCTAAGAACGCTAAGCTCGCCAAGGAGGCGCGAAGAGGGGTCCACCTCAAGGTGAGGTTGTCGTGATCGCGCCCGTCAGTGTCTGCTGCCCGGCGCTTGAATTTGTGAAGCAATTAGCAACGCGAATTGCTTCACGGAGTTCACCGATGTGTAGCTGAGTTCGAAGGCTCTGGGCACTGACCCCACATACCGAGAGGAACCTCTTCGTGTTCTTTGCGACCTTAGTGGTTCAAAACTCACGTGCTCATCGGTCTGGAAGCGCGTATCGCTTCCCTTAAGATCCTACTCGGTCAGAGCCTTCAGATCCTCGAGCACTTCGCCGGCATGTTCTGCTGGAGATACCTTCGGATATACTTTGAGGATCGTTCCGTCCGCCCCGACCAAATACGAGATTCGCTTAGGCCACGGTCGCATCGAGCTCGATGCTCCAATGGCCTTTGCTAGAGTCTTTTCCTCGTCTGAAAGCAGAAGGAATTGCAGGCTGTACTTCTCCGCGAATGCGGAATTGTCTTCTGGCGTGTCATAGGATGCGCCGAAAACCTTGAGGCCCGCGTTCTTTACATCCTCCCAGTGGTCTCGGAACTCACACGCTTCCTTGGTGCAGCCTGGAGTGTCCGCCTTCGGGTAGTAATAGACGAGATAAGGAGCACCGGCCAGATCGGCGCTCGAGATGGTCGACCCGTCGTGAGCGGTAAGAGAGAACTCAGGAAAAGACGCACCGGCATCTAACATGTCGCTGGCAGCTGCAGAAGAAGCTATGGCCAACAGGGCCATCGAGAGTACTGAGAGTTTTGGCATTGGATTGAACCTCCGTCTTCAATAAGAGCGCCAGCAGGCCCAGTATTCCGGGCGACAGAGGTTTGCGCGGCATATGTCTGCACTCTGGAGTTGACGGTTGTACGGGTGTGTGACAATGGAAGGAGGATTCGTGAACTACTGGTGACGGAGGAGTGAGGGATGAAGGGCTTTTTGGTGGGTGGATGTGTGTTTCTGTCCTCGTTCTGTTTGCCGTTGCAGGCGGAAGAGGCGGTCGCGCCGCGGCTTGATGTGTGTGCGGTCGAGAACGACTACTTCTTTTATCAAGAAGATGGAGAATTTTGCGGATTCGAATTTGACTTGTTGCAGGATTTTGCAGAACAGACCGGTTACAACCTTCAGGTCAGTCTGCAGGTCGATTGGGAATGGGAGATGCCTCCGGCTGAGATTCTCAATGACGGGCATTGCGACGTCGTTGCGATGACGCTGACTATTACTTCGGAGCGAGCCCAGAGAATGGACTTCAGCGAATCCTACTTCCCGGTCCGTGTCGTTGTGGTCGAACCAACGGGTCAGTTCTCTTCCGGGATTGATGACCTTGCAGGCAAGCGTGTTGCGACGATGCCAAGTTTTCTTATGACAGACGTCCTGCAGCAGCGGTCGGAGATCGAACTTGTGTACGGCAAGTCAACCCGTGATCTTTTCGAAATCGTGAACTCCGGTGATGCTGATGCTCTGGTGATGGACTCGTGGACCGTGATGGTCCACTCTGAGAGCTTTCCACAGCTCCGGGTAACATCCGCAATTACAGAGAGGCAGTTCTTCGGATTCGCTCTCAGACTGAACTCGAGCCTTAAGCCGGAACTCGATGCTCACATTCGCGAGATGAAAGACAACGGGAGATTTCGTGATCTCCTCATCGAGAACTTCGGTCGTGAAAATGCAGAAGTGATTGCGGAAGGGATGCAGCTGCACTGAGGACCGGTGGTCCTTCAATTCACTGAGATTGCTGCCGCCTGTATGGGATCATTTGCATCAAATTGTTGGGATCAACCTTCCGAGACGACTCCATTCTTAACGCAGAGTCGCAGTGGCGCAGAGGTGCAACAAGGCGACACGTACGTGGGAATTCGTCTGAGAGAGCCAGCACCGGCCTGAACTCTGCGGGCAAGCCCGCAGCGAATCTAGAGATCATCGAATCTGAAAGCATACTTTCCGGCCGGTGATCTGCTCGATCAACGCACGCATGGCGTGCGCTCGGGCCTCCTTCGACTTTGGAACGACTCCAGAACACAGGCAGATTAGCTACTGCTCTAGTTCACGGGTGCTATGGCCTGGATGAACGCTGAACCGAAGCCCTTGGCGCTCAAGTTCGGCCGCCGCGGTTTTGACCGCGGTGTGGGGGTGAGACAGCGCAGCCCGAATGCTTGCTTTCGGTGATGCGCTGTCGATCACCCATACCCGCGAAGCGGGTGGCCGGACCGGAGATCCCCTCTGCGACTCTGCGCCTTTGCGTTAAATCTCACGTGCGCAACGACTAAGTAACTCGCAACGCAGTATCCAGTGTTTTCCAACCACTCGAATCTCAGCTGAATTGCCGGTTCAGTGCGTGTGTTCTTCTTCCTCGCCAACTCCTACAAATGACCAGTAGAGTTGTTTGAATCGTTGTGTCTCTTCGACCGGAGCGAAATGGCCGCTGTTCTCGAACAGCTCGTAACGAGCATCGGAGAGACCGTCGCTCAGCTCTTGAACCTTCTCAGGCGGCGTCATATCGTGCGCGCCAGCAACAACCAGACAAGGAATAGTTATCGCGGGGAGCTTGTCGCGGCCCTCAAAAGTTGGGGACTCTTGGTTCGAGTATGCAAAGTGACCCCAGCTGAATTCGGTGTTTGCGTACAGCGTTGGGAGGAGTTCTCGGCCGGCCTCCTGATCGGCGAACATAACCGGGAAGAAGTCCTCGATCCACATCGGACGTACCCGGGTGTTTCTGTCTTCGTCAGTGAGGGATTCGTTAGCCATTTCAGCCATGAACTGCCCAAACTGTTGCATCAGCTCCGGATAGCTTTCGGCCCAAATCTTGGAATCCTCTTCGGTGTAGCTTGCGACACCGTGCACAAAGGTAGCGGTCTTCAGGGCCTCAGGATGCTCGGCCGCGAGGAAGATGAGATTCATGGCACCATTGGACCAGCCGATGACGTGTACGGTGTCGAGGCCGAGATGGGTGCGCAATGCGTGGAAGTCTGATCGAACGGCAGTCAGCCCCATGTCGGATTCCTCAGCGATTGGCGCCGACTCGCCCATGCCGCGCGGGTCGAAGTAGACCATAGTGACTTTCGTTTCGAGCGGTTCGTAGAGAGCCCTTACACCCTCCAGACTGAGGCCCCACGAGTTGGGAACAGTCATCACCACGGGACCTTCGCCCCACACTTCGTAATGGATATTGAATCCATTGAGGTCGGCGAAGAAAGAACCGTTCTCGAGCTGGGGCTCGGAGGGAACCTCCTCAAGCGCAGGCTGTGCGCAGGCCAATGTGAAGATCGAAACAAACACGGCGATGCAAATCGTGAACACGCGTTTCATGATTCTCTCCTTTGACTGTTCGCGATCATTGTAGCCTGCACGCCACTCTCATGAAGAAGGATCTCAATTCTGCACTGCTGTGCGCGATACCGTGACGATCCGAGGAGAAGTCAACGCAGAGGAGCAATGACGTGCAATTCGCCCTGCGAATTGCAATGGAGGACGATGGTTCAACTGCGTTAGGGCTCACGTTCGCTGCTACTGAGTTGCTCGTAACGCGGCAATCAGCGACATTTCAGCCAATCAATCGAATGATGGGAGGGGATTGGCTTCTGGGGCGACTCCTTTGTTAACGCAGAGGCGCAGAGACGCAAAGGGGCGTAACCCAACCGAGGATTCGTTTGAGTGAGCGTGGCCAGGCCCAAATTCTGCGGGCAAGCCCGCTGCGAATCGAGAGATCCCCGGATCTGAAAGCAGGCTTTCCGGCCGGTGATTTGCTCGATCATCGCCCGCAAGGCGTGCGCTCGGGCCTCGTTCGACTTTGCAACGGTTCCAGAAGTAGAGCAGGACAGCTACAACCCAGTTCACCTCCGCTACGGTCAGGTTGAACAGTCGAACCGAAGCCCTTGGCGTTCAAGTCCGGCTGCCGCGGTTTCGACCGCGGTGTGGGTGTGAGACAGCGCAGCCCGAATGTTTGCTTTCGGTGATGCGCTGTCGATCACCCGCCACCCGTGAAGCGGGTGGCCGGACCGGAGATGTCCTCAGCGTCTCCGCGTCTCTGCGTTAATTTTTACGTGCGCAACGACTTGGCGGCGCGTATCGCAGCATCCGGAGGCCTTTCATTCAATCGGATGGATGCTGGCATTCGTGGCATTTCGGCGTTTTCTTCCGAGTGAGGTGTTTGAGTTGAACGGGTGACTAGATGGTCTGGGTTTCGCCGTCGAAGGCTTTTTTCTTTGGTTCCGCATCCGGTAGATCGAGTCCAGAACATGATTCTATGGCGGGCACCAGCTCGGCGCGGAGTTCTTCGACGGAAGAGAAACGCTCGGACGGATCTCCAGCCAGGCATTTGCCAATCGCCGCGTTGAGAATGGCAACGCCTTTCTCTTCGCCCGGCAGTGGGTCAGCACCTTCGGAGATTGCGAGTAGGAGCTGGGTCGGGGTTTTACCCTTGAATGGCGGACGTCCGGATATTGCTTCGACCGCGACGACGCCGAGCGAGAAAATGTCGCTTCGTTCGTCAACCTCGTTTCCCGCGAGCTGTTCCGGAGCCATGTAGGCAATAGTACCCATGATGACGCCCGGTCGGGTCAAGCTTGACGGTCCCATCATTGTGTCAGCGCAGAGTTTTGCAAGGCCGAAATCGAGCAATTTGATTCGTGCCTCTCCAGAGTTCAATGTGGCCAGAAAGATATTCTCAGGCTTGAGGTCGCGATGAACAACTGCAGATTCGTGCGCGTACTGAACGCCTGCCGCCGCCTGGTCGATCCAATTCGCGGCTACCGGTGGTTGGAGGCGGCCCGATTGGTCGAGTGCGGTCCGAAGGCTGAATCCTTCGAGCAATTCCATGACCATGAAAGCGCCACCGGTCTGAGTCGTGCCGCAGTCGTGCACGGTCACGATGTTCGGGTGCTGGAGGCGTGCCGAAAGCCGAGCCTCTCGTTCAAACCGACGCAACGCATCACCCTCACCAAACAACCGAGCGTGAATGATCTTAAGAGCGACTGTCCGTTCGAGGCGAAGGTCCGAAGCTTCGTAGACTGCGCCCATGCCACCTTTCCCAACAAGACGTTCGATCCGGTATCGCCCGTCGACCACTCGCTCGACCGGTAGAGACATGCGGAGTTCCGCACCGTCCTTCTCGCATCGCTTCTCATCTGCGTCGTAGCACCTGCCACACGAGGGGCACTCTCTGACCAAGTTGAACGAGTCTTGGTCGAGCTTTGCCAAAACCTCGGCCTGGACCTTGCGCGTTTGGTCACGATCCGCGCGAAGGCGGAGGTTCTCATAGACTACGCCTATGTGGCCCGAGAGCGAACCCAGCATGCGCAGGTCACTCCCGGCATACGGGGCGCCTGAGCGGCGCGGTCCGAGAAGTAGAAGACCAAGCAATTCGCCGGTCCCTCCGCGTACCGGCACGATAAGCCGTACGCCGAGATCGTTGAGCCACTTGCGATCCTCACCCGGTAGTGCGACACCGACATCCTGAGGGTAGCGAAAGGTTGCGCCGTGGCGCTCAGCCAAACGGAAGAGGTCGGAGTCGGAAGAGATGTATTCCGGGGCTGAGGTGATGCCTGACGAATGTCCTAGCGTGAGATCCTGAGAATGCTCCTTGCGATAGAAGACGCTGGTATAGGTGGGCTGGAACGCCTCATCGAGATGCCGGCTCAGAGTTTCGGAGACTTCGTTCAGGGTGTGGGCATCATCGAGCCGGTGAATGAGGCGGGCGAAGATCGACTCGCGAGTGCGTGTTTCGAACACGGCGGCAAAAAGGATGGCAACAGGGTAGGGAAGGAGAAGATAGACAACTGC
Source organism: bacterium (assembly GCA_024229275.1). Classification (GTDB taxonomy): domain Bacteria; phylum Acidobacteriota; class Thermoanaerobaculia; order Thermoanaerobaculales; family Sulfomarinibacteraceae; genus JAAESQ01. The sequence continues at coordinate 24,221 of JAAESQ010001369.1, forward strand.
GTCGAGGAACCCCTCGGAGAGGTCGGTGCCGGAAAGAACGGCGAAACCAACGGCAACGGCCCAAAGCGACCACGGAAGAACGCCTGCAAGGATCAGTCGAGCAAGTCGTCGGCCTCGCTTTGTTGGGTAGCGCAGTGATGGGTAGGCCAGAAGGGCTATGAGCATCATGCCCCAGACCAAGAATGTCGCTCCTTCGACGTAGCCGTCGAGTTCAAGCCAGGCAAATGCACGTTCCTCACGACCTTGCCTCAGTACGGCCCAAAGACCGATCGACCGGAAGGCTGCAACGAGGCCGGGGATACCGTAGAAGAACACAAGAATCCAACGATTGCGGGCCAGCCAGGGCTGTCGTTCGGGCAATTCAGCCGCAAGGTGGAGTTCGACACTCATCTGAAGCCACGCGATAGCGTAAAAGGCGAGAGATCCCCAAAAGTACAGGGGCTCTCCCCAGTAGTCGTAGGAATTGGGGAGGGTCATCTCGACAGCAATCAGGTAGGAGAACCAGAAGACCAATCGTGCCCAGAGTTGTCCGGCGCCTATTAGCAGGATGACGAGACCGAGGACGATGTGAGCCACGACTACGATTTGCTCGAGCATCACGTCGCTGAGATAAGTATGGGTCCCCGGGGCGAGGACCACAGTTCCTTTCTCGTTGTTGCGTAGAACGACGAAATCTACCGGACGACCGCGAGCGAATGCTGAAGCCGCTTTGTCGTAGGATGCTTCGTCGATGATTGCCATGCCGTCGATCTCGACAATGATGTCGCCCGCACGGATTCCGGCGCCTTCTGCCGGTTCTCCAGGGATTACGTCCTTGACCTTGAGCCCGCGAATATCTGTTGCTTCCAGGTCGACGTGGATGCCGATCTGCCGCGCAGCAGTCTCCTGAAGAAGGTCCAGTTTGGCGAAGAACGCCGGAATCAGAAGGAGCGACACCACAATGGCGACGATCACTTCACGGCGACGGAAGGCAAGTCGATTTCTCACGGTACGAGTCATTCAGATTCTGTCACAATATTAGTCCATCCTGCATGGTTTGTGTGACCTCAGCCGAGGCGTAGGGGAGTAGGGGCCTAGGACGGAGTGCGTGATGCTGGTGTTCGGTGTTGCCTTGCGCGAAACTCTGATCATCGGGTGATATGATCTCGGCGTTTGAGAAATAGAACTCCGGCGGTAAATGAAACGCTTGATGAAGCCCAGAGCACTTTGTAGAACTATGGCCCAGAGCCACCCGAGACGAGGTTCATCCTTCCTGCTGTTGATGGTTTGTTCTGCCGTCGTGGGACTGGTCGGGTGCTCAGTGGCTTCTCCTCCAACCGA
>JAAESQ010001370.1 GCA_024229275.1 bacterium
GAACATGAGCATCGGGATGATGGTCACGGCGACGATGGCCGACGCCCCCATGACATAAGTCTTGGTGAAGGCAAGGGGTTTGAAGAGTCGACCTTCTTGGGCCTGCAGGGTGAAGACCGGCATGAAGGAAACGGTGATCACGAGCAGGGTGAAGAACAGTGTTGGTCCTACCTCCTGAGCTGACTTGAGGATGATCTCGAAGTGACTGCGCTTGCCCTGCCATTCCTCATAGTGTTTGTGAGCGTTTTCGACCATCACAACGGCCGCATCGACAAGTACGCCGATCGAGATGGCGATTCCTCCCAACGACATGATGTTTGCACCGAGTCCCTGCAGTTTCATGACCACAAAAGCGAGCAGAATCGACACCGGGATCGACAGGATGGCAACCAAGGATGACCGGAAGTGGAAGAGGAAGATGATGCATACAACCGCGACGATCAAAGACTCCTCGATCAGGGTGCGGGTGAGCGTCGAGATGGAGCGCTCGATTAGGGTAGTGCGGTCATAGCCAACCGAGATCTCGACATCATCAGGCAGTCCCTCTTTCAATTCTGCGAGACGGTCCTTGACCCTGGCGATCGTTGATAAAGTGTCTGCGCCAGAGCGCACGACAACGATGCCGCCGACTGTTTCACCCTCGCCGTTCCATTCGGCCAATCCGCGGCGAATCTCCGGCCCGAGGTGGATTCGCGCCACGTCGCGAAGTAGTATCGGTGTGCCGCCTGCGCCGAGGCCCAGTGGGATCATCTCCATGTCGCGGATCTCTTTGATGAGTCCCAATCCCCTGACAACCATCTCCCGCTCGCCGACCTCGATGAGTCTGCCACCGACATCGTTGTTCGAGCGTTGGATCGCGTGCTTGATCTTGGAGAGTGGTATTTCATAGGCGCGCAGCTTTACCGGGTCGACCTCAACCTGGTACTGGCGTACGAAGCCGCCCAGAGACGCGACTTCAGAGACACCTTCCACCGACATTAGGCCGTAGCGCAGATACCAGTCCTGCAGGCTGCGCAGTTCGTCGAGCGATCGTGAAGGCGAGTTGAGCACGTACATGAATGCCCAACCCACGCCGGTGGCATCAGGACCGAGTTGCGGCGTGACCCCGTCGGGAAGATCATTGGCCAGGCCTGAGAGGTACTCGAGCACCCGTGAACGAGCCCAATAGAGGTCCGTCCCATCCTCGAAGATGACGTAGGTGAAGGAGAAGCCGAAGAACGAGTATCCGCGAACGACCTTTGCGAAGGGCACTGACAACATCTTTGATGTGATCGGAAAGGTCACCTGGTCCTCGACCAGCTGTGGAGCCTGACCCGGGTACTCGGTGTAGATGATCACCTGAACGTCGGACAGATCCGGAATGGCGTCGAGGCGGGTTTCAGATACGGCCCAGACTCCGCCCAGGATCGCGAAGACCAGGGCAATGACCATGAAGATTTGGTTTCTCAGGGACCATTCGATGATTCTTTCGAGCATCGCGGCCTCCTAGTGCTGGTGCCCGCGCTTGGCGGAGATCATCTTCTCCACTGCGGCTCGAAGGTTGGACTCGGAGTCGATGAGGAACTGGGCAGATGTGACAATCTCTTCGGTGCCGTCGAGGCCCTCAATCACCTGGATGAGTCCGTCCGACTGGACGCCGAGAGTCACCTCACGTGGAGCGAATCTGCCACCGCCGAGGGCCACGACGACGATGTCCCGTTCACCTGACCGAATCACGGCCTGAGCGGGGATGACTACTGCGTTGCGGGCGACGACCGGCTTGAAGACCACCGTGGCGTACATGCCGACTCGGAGTCTGCGATCGCGGTTGGGCACTTGGAGAGTGAGCTTCACAGTCCTGGTGCTCGGCGAAACTTCGGGCTCGACGTAGCGCACCCGGCCGCTGAACTGCTCGCCCGGGAGATAGTCGAATGAGACGTTTGCTGTTGAGTCTTCGCCGAGCCATGGAAGCTGGTCTTCGTAGATTTCGACGGTCAGCCACAACGAGGAGAGGTCGGCGACGTGGAGAGCCTCCATGCCGGGTCGGATGGCCATACCCTCGAGTCCGTGCATGCGCTGCATAACAACGCCCGTGAGCGGAGACACGACAGTGAGCGTCCTGAGAACTCTTCCACTTGTTTCGATCTCTGTGACCTGATCCGCTGTGACATCCCAATACGACAATCGCTGGCGTGCTGAAGAGACGAGAGAATTCGCGCGACGCTGCGTATCAGGGTCTGCTGCCGACATACGGCGTGCGTACTCCACCGCGGAGAGTAGCTCTTGTTGAGTCTGGACGAGTTCGGGTGAGTAAACCTCAAAGAGAGGTTCTCCCTTTGCTACCGGTTGGCCCACATGATTGACGAATACCTTCTCGATGAAGCCCGCGTAGCGTGTGGTCACTGAGACCATGCGTTCCTGGTCATAATCGAGGTGGCCGACAGTTCGGATTGAACGCGAGAGATCGCGCCGATGACCGGGTTGGGTTCGCACGTTCATGTTTTGGACGACCACTGGATCGATTGTCACCACGGTGCCATGGTGGTTGCTTCCCTCCGTGTCCAGTCCCTGGAGCTCGACAGGTACGAGATCCATCTTGCAGATCGGACACGCGCCCGGTTCAGTCTCAAGGACCTCCGGATGCATGGGGCAGGCCCAGAGTTCTTTCGCTGCTTCACCGTGCTCTGCCTGGGGTGGATTGGAGTTCAGTGGAGTGAGATTCATGTGGCAGATCGGGCAGGTCCCGGGCTCTTCCTCGATCACCTCCGGGTGCATGCCACAGGTCCAAAACTCAGTGTCTGCTACGTCTGTGGCGACAACGTGATCGTTGTGCGGCGGCAGAACACCAGCCACGAACGCAATGGCCACAATGATTGCTCCCCCAAGGACCATCCAGGCTATGGGTTTGATGACCGAGGCAAGGCCAGGATTTGTGGAGCCGTTCATGTTGATCTCGGGCGAAGATTCTTGGATTGTCATGCTGCGCTCCTGTCCCAGTGGATCGCTTCGAGAGGGCTGGCAAGCACCCCTTCGAGTTGGGCGATCGCAATAGCAAGGTCAATTCGGACCCGCTCTGCGCCGATACGAACTCCGAGCAAGACTCGCTCAGCGTCGAGCAGATCGAGTGCACCGGCAGTGCCGGTGGCATAGGCCGCTTCGGCCGAGTACAACGACTCTTCGGCCTGCACCGTCAGGACGCTATCGAAGAGCTGCAATTGTTCCTGTAGGAGAGGGATTCGGCGTACCAAGTCAGCAAGCTCTCCCTCAATCTGGGCGGAGACTGCCCGCCTGGAATCTTGAGCGGCGAAGCGTTGCTGGACGGCCTCTTCTACTCCGGCCGCGAGCTTCTTTTGCCAAATGGGAAGGTTGATACCGCCGCTCAACCCAAAGATGTCGTCGCCGTTGCCTTCGGGTGGATTGAGTTGCCCAATGGTGTCATTTCGTTTGCCGACCAGCGCGTAGTTGAGGCCGACCGTAACGTCGGGTCGACGCTTCTTCTCGGCAAGGTCAATTCTGAGCTTGCTCGATTCGATGAGTGCTTGTGCCGCGGCCATCTCTGGGCGTGTGGTGTGGGCGGTCGTGTACAAAACTCCAGTAGGAGGCATAGAGACTGTCAGTGTTGGGGAATCGGCGACCGTCGCCAAAGTTGTGTTTGGTCGATCACGCAGTGCGTTGATCTCCGCCAGGAGGCTGATCCGACGCTGCTTGATGCCGAGCAGTCGGGTACGTGCACGGGTGATTTCAGCCTGAATCTTGATTGCCGTTTGGCCGATACCAAAGCCAGAGGCGTAGCGCGCCTGGGCCAGCTCTTCGTAGTGTCCGAGAGTGGCCTGCTCTTCGATGACCACGCGCTCTTCGCGCGCCAGGTACTGCAACTCCATGTACAACCTTCGAACTGTGGTGACCAGTTTGAGCCGAGCCGCTTCAACTTGAGCTTCGGCAGCGCTCGCTCTGAGTAAGGCCGCCTGGTCTTTAAGCCTGAGCTTGCCGAACCAGGGTAAGCGCTGCGAGAGACTGACCGACGCTTGCTGTGGGCCGACTCGTGTCTGCGGCTCAAGCAAGAAGACGGTCAGAGAAAGCATCGGATCTGGCAGTGCTCCAGCTTGTGCAGGTCGCTGATCGGCAGCCCGTGCTTGAGCTGAGATCGCGGCGATTTCCGGGTTTCGCTCGAGGGTCTCGACGAGCAGAAGGCGCAAGGTCGGGTCCTCGATCGAAGCGATGATCAAGGATGATGCGAGGCGCGGTTCTTCCGGATATGCGGTGGCGCCGTCGATTGATCCAGCAGAAGACGGTGATGAGAAGATCGAGGCGAGTCCTGCGGCCAGTACGACAGATAGAAACTGTAAAGCTCTCATTGTTGAATCCCAATCCAAAAACCCGAGGTCGAACCGCTGATGCGGTACAGGGGATAGCAATAGCTGTCTTAGGGTTGTGGAATGGAATCAGATCAGAAACGCACAATGCGAAACGAACGGAGGAGGAGAGGGGCGTTGGTGAGTCTCGCCACCACGAGTGCTTAGTGTTTGGCGGCTGCAGTCGCTCACGTCGTGATGCTTGAACTCAGCTGCAGACACAGAAAAATCAGGCGCCGTGATGGTTTTCCCAGCCTCCAGCACTGCAAAGTGAGCATGCGTAGGCGCAGGACCCTTGGCAATGCACTGGCGTTGTGATTCGTCTGGGAAGTCGCAACAGCAGCAATTCGAATCCGTGCTGACAGAGGATCCGGGGGCCGGGCAACAGCACTGGGCGACGGCGTCCATTACACAAGGAGTCGCGCCGCCACTTCCAACAAGAAGAAGCGAGCATGCAAGCATCGTCAAGATCCGGTTCAGTCCGGTTCTTGCACTCAGCCTCGTGGCTGACGGAAATCCAAGCAATTCGCTCACATATTCTCCAACCACCTTGATAGCAGAAGTAATCCCCTACATGCAAGTTGTTTGCGATAGCTTCGACCTGGATTGCCCTATTGGAGCATTCAGCACTACGCGGTGTTTGCAACGAACCGAATGCAGATTGAAGTTTCGGGAAGGTAGATATAGGGTCATCTCCACAGAGAGAGCCAATGCGTGGTTTGTGGAATAGGGACAGTGGGGACCAGGTTGTCGCGTTCATAATCGTGCAGACAACCATGCAGGGCGAAAATACATGGAGAGATCGACTATGAGTGGCAAGAACGTACAGATAGTCCTATTCGTCGTTGCGATACTGCTTGCTGGAATAGTACCGGCAGGGGCGCAGGATTATGACATCGTCATCATGGGCGGCCGCGTGATGGATCCGGAGAGGATGTTTGATGCTGTCCGCAATGTCGGTGTCAGGGATGGCAGGATAGCCGTCATCACCGAGGCTGCCATCACGGGTCGGGAAACCGTCGATGCCACCGGCCTTGTCGTGGCGCCCGGATTCATCGACACCCACGTTCACAGCAGCAACAAGTTCAACATCAAGATGGTCATGATGGATGGAGTGACATCTGCCATGGACTTCGAAGCCGGCGCCCTCAACGTTGGGCAGTGGTATGACCGTGAAGCCGGCAGATGGCCGACCAACTTCGGCACCTGTACATCCCACGAGATGGCGAGAATGAAGGTTCACGATGGTTTGGACATTTCAGGTCCGGTTGACGCATCCGATATGATCGATATGCGAGCCGAGTCCTTGGCCGCTGACGGCATCCCAGGTTGGTCCGTGACCGTGAGCAACCTCGACCAAATCAACCAGATCACACAGCTTCTCGACGAGGACTTGAGGCAGGGTGCGTTATGTGTCGGCAATACTGTCGGCTACGCCAGCAAGGGCATCAGCACCTATGAGATGTTCGAGGCACAGCGGGCCGGCGCACGCTACGGTCGGGCTACAGCACTGCATTCCCGATTCCATACGTCTTCGAAGCCACCGAATGAGGCACAGCTTGGCTTTGCCGAGGTCTTTACCAACGCGGTTCTGTTGAAGGCCCCCTTGCTTTACATGCACAACAACGACTATGGCTGGTGGGAGATCGAAGAAAAGCTGCAGATGGCTCGCGAGATGGATCTCAACATGTGGTCGGAGTACTACCCATATGCCGCGGGGTCATCCGCCATCGGCGCAGACGGCTATAAACCCGAGGCAGTGGAAGGCATGCTCGGCCTCAAGTACGAGGACATGATGTACGACCCTGCCCAGGATAAATACCTCACAAAAGAGGAGTATCTGCAGATCGTCGAAGTGGACCCATCCAGAATTGTCGTTGGCTTCAATCCGCCACGGTTGGAATGGATGAAACACTGGCTCAGAATGCCACACATGGTGGTCGCCGCCGATTCGATGTGGTCAACCGACACTTCCCAGAACTGGGATACCGACCCGGCCGAGTATGTTGGTCATCCACGAACGTCGGGCACACACACCAAGAGTCTACGCATGGCGCGCGAAGGCGGTGTGCCGTTGATGTTCACCCTGGCGCAACTCAGCTACTGGTCTGCCCGGCACCTTGGGGATACGGGAATCGAAGCGATGAAGGTTCGTGGTCGAATGCAGGAGGGAATGGTTGCTGACATCACGATCTTCGATTCTGAAACGGTAGCCGAGGGGTCGGACTACAAGCCAGGCATGAATGGTCTGCCGCCCAGAGGTCTGCCCCATGTCATCGTGAACGGCCGCTTCGTGAAAAGGGACGGTCAAGCTACGGATGTGATGGCAGGTCAGCCGATACGGTTTCCCGTTGAAGAGAATGGGCGCTATGTGCCGGCTTCTACAGAACAGTGGCTGAATGACTTCTCCCTTGTCGACAGCGGCGCTGTCCGACCGCGGCCGGAGTGAACACGCAATCGACGGCGGGGAGATGCAGATCTTGTCGTTGGGAGTCAACTGGTGGCTCAACGATATCTTCAACGTCAACCTCAACTACCGTCGCATCACCTTGGATAGATTCGGCATTGAGGGGACGTCTAGTGGAAACAATACACGGATCCTGCTGATCCTAGAATGAGTCAGTCGAAGTGCTAGGGCATCAGGGAAGGCTGTTGATCCTGAGTGGCAAGCGAAGACCTACCTCAACATGCGAGACTGGTGAGATGCAAGACACGAACCTACGGTCTTTGGTTTCCCGAAAAGGAATGTTGGTCAGTCTGAGTTTGACCGCCGCTCTGAGTTTTGGCTGTGCCGCCCCCGAAGTGGAAGTTATGGCGATTGCCAACGCCGGTTTCTTAGTGCGGTCGAGTCACTACGCGGTTCTTGTGGATGCGCTTTACCGGCCCACGGCGGCGTTCCCGCAGTTCTATCAGCAGGCGCCGTCGAGTGAACTCCTCGACCTGATGCTTTCTGGCGGTGGACCGTTTGCGAACATCGACCTGTTGTTGGTCACCCACGCGCATGAAGATCATTTTGACCCCGATGCGGTTAGCGAGTTCATGCGCAATCACCCGGAGTCGATTCTTGTCGGGCCTGTAGCTATGAAGGACCTACTGGCAGAGCAAGGTGCGTTCTTCGAGGATTATGCCGATCGCGTGCTGGCGCCGGAACTGATGGTAGGGGAGTGTGTTGGTCTTGCTCCCGGCGGGATTGAGATGACGACGTGTCGGGTCCTCCATAGCGGAGGCACCGAGACGGCAAACAACGTCTACTGGTTGGAGGTGGATGGCTTTCGCTTCCTCCATGAAGGGGATGCCGACAGCGCACCGGGCACTCTACGAGATCTTGATCTACCTGGTGGCGGTGTCGATCTCGCCTTGCTACACGATTGGTATGTCTTTTCGGAGGATGGGCGGGGAATCATGGCGAGCCTGCTTCGCCCGCAAGCAGTTGTGCTTACACACTTGAGATGGTCAACAGTGAAGGAGAAGCGAAAGCGGCTTGCTGCTTTAGATCCCGAAGTCACAGCGAAGCTGCCTCCAGTCACGGTGTTTGCCGGCGAGACCGCCCGGGCTCGCTTCAGTGCGGCTCGAA
>JAAESQ010001371.1 GCA_024229275.1 bacterium
ACTGCAGCGGGAGATCCCTCCACTCGCTTCGCTCGGTCGGGATGACAGAAGGAAGGAGGTGCTCGGTCGGGATGACAATGTTTGGCGGACGTGGGCACGAGCGCGATGCAAAGCGAGTTTTGCAAGAGGCTCACGTATCACTTTATGACTCTGCACAGAATGCCCTGCCTGTTCAGCTACTCTCCCATCGCATCTGGTGAGTCCAGAACTACCTGATTAATTACCTTTTGCTGAATAAGATCAATGTCAGTGCCAGGCACCTATAGGTTACGAGGTGAATGGGGACGTCAGTTTTCGATAAGAACGTTATCGTCGTATTCGATCTCGAATCGGAGCTTGTGCTTGGCCTCTTCCTGGGCCAGACCGAGAAGAACCTCTTTGACGCTGGCGTCATCTACTCTGGCGGCCAGATCCGAGTAGAGACGAAAAGCTGCCTTCTCATTCTTCATGGCGATAATTAGCGCGCCCTGATAGTCAGTGTCTGCGGTGGGCTGTTCGTCGACCAGGTAGTCGCCGATCTTGAGATCCTCGACCTTGGCGGCGGAGTCCATCACCCGCTTGCAGTCCTTAATGGCGATGAGCTTGGCTTTATGGCTCCGCTCCTCGCCAGCAAAATGCTCAAATGTCTCCTTCATGGCTTTGGATTTGGCTTTGCTCGCCAATTCGGAATAGAAGTCCGCGGCGTCCTGCTCGCATTGGATTGCAAAGTCGAGTATTCCTTCAACGGTGGTCAAATCGGCCATACTTTCCCCCTTCCTGTTTGATCAACAGGCTCAAACAGGTCTTTTCCAACCCCATGTCGCGGACAGAAACCGAGCAGCCGTCCATTCGTGTTTCCTTTCGACATCGAAACAGTGTATCCCGATACGTCTCCGCCCTTGTGATACGTAAGGGCACCAGGCACCTGCATGATGTGATGTGTCCCAAACCGGCGATAGGCACCTTAGTCTTCCCAGCTCACCGCCGTCTCGCAACCACCCCCGCCGCGGACTCAGCAGCAACCTTCTTCATCACGGCCCACAGCTCCCAAAGCCAGCTGGGTTGTTGACCTCGCGCCTGATGGATTGTGATTGGGCAAGCGTTCACTGGCTCTGCAGGCAATAGTCATGCGACACGACCGATCAGACAAGTAGACCAGCGCATGGCCTCTCCTTGCATGGCTGGCAAAACAAAATGACATCATGTAGGTATCTGGCGCCTTTAAGGTGCCGCGCACCCGGGTTGTTCGTATTTTCAACTTCTTAGGATCTTGGGGGACCTGGCACCGACGCCCTGACGCCGAAGAGGTCCTCCGATTCAAGCTGCCGGGGCGTCGACCGATGATTCTCCGCCGAGAAACGACCGCAAGTGATCCACAATCAGCTCGGGCTGCTCCTCCTGCAGGAAGTGTCCGCAGTCGGGTACCACGACCATGGTGGCATCGGGCAGATCATCACGCAGCTGCTTGGCCACCCGTTTGCCAAAGAGTCGGTCCTTGGCGGCCCACAGCACCAGGGTCGGCACCGTGACCCGTGACAGATTCTCACGCGGCTCGGTGATTCCCTCCGGCGGCACTGCCACCGTCAGGGAAAAGGCCTTGCGTCCGGCCTTGTCAGCCACCCAAGGCTGCCGGTAGCTCTCGGCAATATCGGCACTGATGACCTGAGGGTGGGCCACCCCGAGCTGCAAAAATGACCGGAACAACGGCCTGGTCAGCAGCAGACGAGCGGTCATTGGGGTTTTGGCCAGCCAGATCACTAGCCGGGTGGCCAGGTTCCACTCGACATAAGGGGCGGTGTCCATGACCACAAGCCGCCCGAGCCTTTCGGGAAAACGCGCCGCATACGACAGGGCCACGATGGCGCCAAGATCATGCGCTACCAGGTCGAACTTCGCCAGGTTGCAAACCTCAGCCAGACCTGCGAGAAAACTGACGAAAAGCTCGCGGTCGTAGTCGACGTCAGTTGGCTTGTCCGAGAGCCCATGCCCTGGCAGGTCCGGAGCGATAATGCGAAAGCTGTCGGCCAAGCCAGGGATGATCCTTCGCCAAAGCTGGTTGCTGGTCGGATAACCGTGCAGCAGCACCAGTGGTGGCGACTCAGCTTGTCCGGCAATCAAGGTGTTTATGTTCAATCCGTTGACGCTTAGGCAAATATTCTCCATCGGTTCCTCCCGGTACAATTTTGGTTGGACGGCCAACCAGGATCGTTGCAGCAAAAAACACTCGGACCACGCCACCCTCAGCCTTGGCCACCCAGAACGGTTCGGATTGTCCGCTCAGTCGTCTTCCAGATCGGCTCTTCAGTGATCAGCTCCGGTTCGGTAATCAGCTGTAGCCCGAGCCCGTCCACCAGGGCGGTGAGCACCGTCGCCGCCCCGTCAACCGACAGCGAGGCCGGCAGGATACCTTGCTCCACTAAGTCTGACAGTCCCTCGGCCATGGCTTCCCGGAACCGCCGATAGAGAGTCTGGAGCTCGCTCGCCATCAACGGGCTCTGTCGACCCAGCGCCCAACTTTCGAAGAAGAGGATGAAAAACTCCGGAGCATCCTGAATCATGCCACGCAAGGCTTTTGTCAAACCCTCGGCCAGTTTTTCCAAGGAGGCAACTGAGCTGAACATGTTAGCAACCAGCTCGAGGCTAGTCTCGACATTGGCCCGCACCACCGCGGCCAGCAGCTCTTCCTTGCTCTTGAAGTAGTAGTGCAGTAATCCACGACTGACCCCCGCTTCAGCCGCCACCTGGCTGATGGTGGTTGCCGCATACCCCTCCCGGCTGAGCACGGTAACTGCCGCCGCCAGAATCATTTTCGCCTTTTCCTCCGGGCTCAATTGCGACCTCCGTTTTGTCTTTACAGAATTGGCTGGACGTCCAACCAAATATATTGTCGCAAATGCCCCGCGTCAAGACCTGATTATTCTGAAAGCCAAAAAAAAACGGTAGGTTAGATCAAAAAAGAGGCGATCGTTGTCGCCGACCGCACCGAATCTGGAACTATTTCCGAACCTATGAAGTACGATACCGCCCGATAGCTCGACTCTTATAGGTGCCTGGCACTAACAATGATCTTTCTCCCGGCCCTCATCGACAACGCTTGCCAGTTTCTCAGCAATCTTGCGGTCTAACGCGTCTATCTCTGTTTTGTAGTCTTCATCCTGCATGCGACGACGCACCGTCCTCGCGATCCAGCGACTTGCTGTCTCGGCGTGCTTGTCCAGCTCCTCTGCGATCGCTTTCACCTGGTATCCATATCTTTCAACAGCAAGCAATGCGATGGTCTCTCTTGCTTCGACAATCCCTGGCAACTTCGTGGTGCCAGCCAACCTCTCTACTGGGGTTTCAAGTTCTTCGGCCGCACAACGGAGAAACACCTTCAACTCGACTTTTCGGAGCTCAGGCGCAGTGCTCAAACCATCCATGCCGATACGCGGCCGCTGCGAGTCAAGCGTTAAGGTTTCGTCATACTGTTCTCGCCGAGGTCTCCCCAAGCTCCACCACGGCAAGCGACTCGGTTCCGAATTGAGCCAGTCAAACTGCGTCATTTTCTCGAGAGATTTGCGATATGTACTCAGTGCAGCTCTTCGCGTTTGCCCGAAAAGCAGGAGTGTCTCGTCTTGATCGACGATTCTCTTCTTCTTGCGCGTCGAGAGAAGCTCTCTGTGAC
>JAAESQ010001372.1 GCA_024229275.1 bacterium
GCCCGCGCGACAAGAAGATCGGGGCGATCGACAGCCTGTCGGCGGTCCTGCCGACAGGCGACGCGGGTGACGACCACCGAAGGTTCCACCTAACTCGACGTTTCGGAATTTACACAAACGCTGAAAACAAAGGAGATATAGATCCGATCCCGAGGGGAATCTGAGATTGAGCTTTCCCTGAGGCGTTTACCAGTCGTGTTGATGGATGACAGCGTTCCTCGGCGGCTTGTGCGGATCTACTTCGACATAATGACCTTTGTGAGTACGGTAAGGCCCCGGGACTTGGAGACCTCGCGGGCATTCTGGACAGCCAATGAGCAGAGGTTGGCCGTTTCGAAGCTCGTGGAACTCCTCGAAAAAATGAATTCGCCGCAACGGGATGCGTTGCTTCGTTCCGCAGTGACTACAGGTGAACGCCACTCTCTTGAACCAGGACCACATCGGTTCATCCAGGGCTCGGCTCCCAGACCGGGTGACTCGGAGCTGTCGGGATGCCGGCAGCCTCGAAGTATTCGGCGATTTTCGCATGGGAGCCGAAGATCTTTCCCACGAATCTCATCGGCACCTGGCAGATACGACACAGAAGAGGATCGCGCCCCTGCTCGACGGTCCGTCGTTGCCGCCACGGCAGCAACGAGACGTTCTTTGCGCCTTCTATGGGCTTCTCCTCCTGTCCCAGAGCGGCTCTGGCCTGGGCCAGATACCGTGCCTTCCAGCGGGTGGCGAACAAACCGGCGTAGC
>JAAESQ010001373.1 GCA_024229275.1 bacterium
CCGAGGACGCGGGAAACGTTCGATGGGACCGATACGACTCGACAACGTCAAGGCACTATAATGGCTGACTCCAGGCGCCGTCATGAGGATTTGTGCCGCGCTGAAAATCTCGCCCGGCTCTCGGTGATTCGCGCGTTCGACGATCTTTTCACCCACCTGAGCAATCTGCTCGTCCCAGGTTGTCCATTCCTTCAAGAGCATGTCCATTTCCAGTCGATCGAGTTCCGGCAGTTTGACAGTCTCGAGCCAGCGACGGCCAGCTTGAGTTTGAAACGACTTGGTCGGGTAGTCCCATATCAGATTGTGGCAATTGATAATCCGGTGGATCTTGTTCAACGTCCGTGTACGACGTTGTCCCAAAGTCTTACGCAACGCCGTTAGCTGACGGTTTTCACGTTCTCTCTGCGTCACCATGTAGACGCGACGCAGCCCATGAACCGGTTCGTTGGCCGCCAACCGTTCACGATTCAACCACAACAGGTCGGCCAACTTGCGAGCGTCGCGTCGATCGGTCTTTCTCTTGGAAGGCTTCTCGGGATGAATCAGCACGACCTCTTGGCACTTCCAATTACGCAACCGCTCAATCAGCCAATCGTTGAAACCGCAAACTTCGAGAATTGCCATGAAGTTTGGATCCATCTCAGTCAGTTGCTGCAGGAACGCTTCGATCTTCTCCGGGCGCGTACTTACTTGCCGGCTCAAAACCGTGTCCCCGTCTTGGTTGCGGACACAAACGGTGATCTGCTTGCTGTGCTGGTCAATGGCGAGGTACAACATCGTTAGGTTCTCCTGGGGTTAAGGTTGGCGAGCCAACACGGCTACGCCGTGGTTTCAACACCAGGAGAACCGACTTTCTCGTCTACGTCGACTCTTTCATCGAATCACACCTAAGCAGCGAAGACTGAGCCAAGAACCTGCCCCTCCATCTGAGGGGAAAGTGTCATCACTGTGGCCACACCAGTGGCGATGGTCACTTGGGGCGTTGCGCACCGAGGTCGATTTCACCGACGCACGTTAACGCACTCTGCAAATCGCAGTCGGGTGCGCCACTCCGCGCGCTCGGGTCGCTCCCATTTGGAGGCAAGCCATCCTTCGTACGGGGGGGCTCCGA
>JAAESQ010001374.1 GCA_024229275.1 bacterium
GCGGCGATGACGGTGAGCTCCGACAGTCGGTGAAGGTTCCATCGCCCGTGTTCTTGAAGGTGACGATGGTGTTCTCTAGTGGCGTCGCGGTCATGGTCGCGCCGCATTCAAGAAGAGACTGATTTGAGTTCTTGAACAGGAGGGATCAGGGAGCGCAGAGAGGGATTCCTGGCGAGTTATCTCGTTGTCACGGGGCCGGCTCCAAAATCACAAGTTGATATTGTTGTACCTGGCACCGAAACCACACCTTTGAATCCACCAAGTACCCGTCCGGCCGCCTTTGTCGAGCGATGACCGAGAATCCGGTACGCCGCGATCTCGTCAGACACGACGCACCACACCCACCACTTGCTGGTTTGACCCTTCTTGGCCATCAGCTTCCAGTGGGTTTCGTCGGCCAGCACTACGTCGGCATCGAGGGCTTTCCGTAGCAGCGCCTCGTAGGTCGGCCTCAAGTGGCTGTCCAGTGCATCTATCTGATCCCACTGGGTCTGACTGTCGGTCAAGAAGCCGCGCCGCTCCATGGCTCTGACCTGGCGCTCAAGCGGCAGGTGGTCCAAGTACTTCTGCTCAGCCACGTGGACCGCGAGCCCCACCGAGTACCGGCCGCCAGGGATCAGTTTGTCCGGTCCGGAGGCCGTTACTACCTGGGCGTTGCAGCTGCAGCGGTACTTCTGTCTGTGGTGCTTGATCAGCTTGTAGGAGATCTCCACGACGGTGATCTCTTCAGAGTCTTCGGTCTGGTCGCCCATCTCCTCAAGGTGGCCCCCGCAGAAGGAGCAGGTGCGCTCATCCTCAGGCAGGGTGTGTGTGACCTCTTCAATCGGGAGGTTGGGTTGGCTTCGGGGACCGTGCCCGCGGCGGGGCTCCTTCTCTTTGTCATGGGCGACGCCGTCAGTCCTCGGCCTTCGCTCCGAAGAGTCGCCGAAAGCCATACGCCGCATGGCCGCCAGCTGTTCTTTGAGAAGCTCGAGTTCCATCTGTGGATCGACGTCTTGGCCACGAAGGCGAGCGTTTTCCGCCCGTAGTTGGACGATCTCTTTGGATTGTCTTTTGACTGTTTTCTCAAGCAGGATAGCGGCTTGCTGGAGGGTTTCGGGGTCGTTGATTTCCTCCAGCTTCGGCATGGGTTATTCTCTCAATAAGTGCATTCTCTGTCAAGCACTTGAGGCACATTTTCTCGGGTGAGACTGGCACCTTCCCCACCAGCTTGCTACCCTCCAGAAACAGTGCCAGCTCGGAGGCGGTCAGCTCCAGGCTTGTGCTGTCTTCTCCCGCCCACAGCTTGGCAAAAAGCCCCTTCTCGAGCCGCTTTGCATACAGGCACAGACCGGTGCCGTCCCACATCAGGACCTTGGCCCGTTTCCGATTGCGAGCGACAAATAGAAAGAGATCGCCAGACAGGGGATCTTGATCCAGGTGAGACGAAACCATTCCGTACAGACCGTCGAATCCCTTCCGCATGTCCACTGGCATTGTGTAGGCAAAGACCCGCACGGACCGCGTGGAGCCGATCATCCCAGCTCTCGCAGTACATCAACGACCATGTCGACGTCCAGGCCTTCGACGATGTATCCCTGCGGCGTAATGAGCCGCACTCGCTGCGGTCGTTCATCGATGACCCGGGAATCCGCTTCGCTGCTCGCCGGTATAATCGCCACGCTCTTCAGCTCTGGCGAACCCATTTCGTCCTCAAGGCGTAGCCACCTGTACAGGGTCGACTCAACCATCCCCAGACGACCCGCGATGTCTACTACTGGCTCCCCTTGCTCGCGACACTCGCGGGCATACTCCAACGCCCTCTCTCGCAAATCATCGGGAGCACGCCATCTCCTACCCGGTGCCTTGTTTCGCCTTCCAGATATTTCGCTCGCCAATGCTCGGATTTCGTCTATGTTCAGCATCCATCAAGCATCGACTGCTCTCCCTCAACTGACAAGACGGGCCAGGGCGAGGACGTACCCTATAAGGACGAAGATAGGGCAATTGAAGTCAAGGGTGATCGGATCCGAAAGACGAGTGATGATTGGATTGTGTGAAGGGGCCAACGCGTTCCTGAGTCGTCAGGCGCGTGAGTGTTGAACAGGAGCACGCAGAGGTAGCAGAGAGAGCAATCGAGTTATCACGTTATCTCGGGCCTGGCTCCGAAAAGAGGTAGCAGAGGGACCATTCGAGTTATCACGTTATCTCGGGCACCCAAAGGAGTTTCTTCAGTAAATGGACAGATGAGGCATCGTGCAGGCTAATCCAGAGCGATAGTTCTGGCATTCGGTTCCCAACAATGATCATCACGAAAAAGTTAAGCTCGTGACATGACTTCACGAACAAATCATTCATGGAAAGTAGATCGCGGGGTGAAGGCGTCGGATCCGCCTGTGGATGGGTGTGCCATTCTCCAATGAAGTGAAGGCCGTTCTTGTACGCCCGCTTCACTTGTTTCCTCCGGCGTCCCTTATCCACAAAGAATGCAAACCGAGATCGACGGTCTGTGCAGGATGGGGCCGCTGCTCTTTCAATGATTACATTTGGCAGGTCGAATCTTGCGAACAGTACACCGCCGGCCTCCGGTTCCGACACTCCGGACTGGCGATGCGCTGCGAACGCCGCGATGGCACTACTGCTGACACACAAGGCCTGCCCAGACTGCCCAACTGCAATCGACACCGGCTCGGGCGCACAATCTATGGATGACACACTTGACACTCTGATTTCTTTGGCCACGGCTGCTCATACGTCCACCGGGATGCGTCGTTCGGGATGATCTTTCCCCACGCTTCACTCAATTCACCACCTTGCGTCTGTATGGCCGCTTCACTCGATATATAGGTGGATAATCCGGATTCTAGAGACGGAGTCTCCAAGTTAGCTATGGCGGTTTCTGCTATCAACGCCACTACGGGCATCATCTGCACTGGCCCATATTCTTGGTAATAGGTGCATCCACCGGGCTCCTTTGTCAGTTGAGGACTACTGAAGACGCTCACCTTATTCTCAAACTCACCATATGGGTTCATGCCGCATTGCAGGCACCCTCCGTTGCTTGCTACTGTCAAGACATGACCTGCCAGGGCGTATGGCTCAAGCCACCCAAATAGGACAGTTGGAAACGTCGAACACCTCGCAAGCAGGTTGAGAGGTTGTTCGCAACTCCAGGTCGCCGCTGTAGAAACGATTAGGTCAGCATTCTCGAACGGAGCATCACGACTGGATACCCAGTCTCGCCAATCCTTGTTTATGGGATTGATTGAGAGATGGGGTAGCTCGCGCCGAAGATTCTCTGCCAACGCTTCGGCCTTAGGCTTTCCCACATTGGCTACCCCAAGCACGTGTCGTCCGGCATTCTCCCAGCGATAGTGGTCCGGATCGATGAGAGAAATCTCTCCTACGCCAGCTCTCGCGAGCAAGTGAGCAACATAGCCTCCAATTGAACCGCATCCGATCAGGGCGATTCGTTTATCGGATAGATCCACTCCTGTGCCGCCTCGGGAGTGAATCCACTCCGAATCAACTCGCTGAACGATACAACGACTGAAGTACCCGTGGCTCAACTTGTGCTGCGCTCGCCTGAAGAGTAGCTCCTGCGGAATCCTGCCAGGACGGAATCCCTTAATAGCTTCCCTATCTTGCGCGAGAGACAGACCTTTCGTGAGTATTCCGGCGAGCGTCTTTCCGCCCTTGGTTTCCTGAATGATCAAAACGGCCATGTATCGCGATGACTCGCAAAGATGGGCATCTAGTCGTTCTGCACAATCTGTGGCTCCCTTCGTTAGCATTTCCCTAAGGCCCTGAATATCCGCTGGATATTCGGAAGGTAGCAACGGCTTTTCCCTGCGGAGGACAAGGCACTGTCTCTCTTCAAGGAAATCGGGAGGTTTGCTTGAAGTATTCTCGGCCCAACGGACCATCGAGTCTCTTGTACGCCCGATCAACAGTCTTGCTCCGGAAAGGCCTACCACGGGTCTATCTGGTAGTGATTCTACGGAGTCGATTAGATAGAACGGATGCGTCGGGCGCTCTTCTGAGAGGGCCCAGTAGATCAAGAACTCATCACGAAAGTCATCGGACATATCATCGATGAGGATGGCAACAGCCGATTGAATGGCGTGGCGAACCAGTTCAGCTGGCTGGGATGCGTCAATCGAGGTTGAATCAGGGAAGATGCAGATTTTTCCATCGCTGCCGACATGAGGGTTGGTAAGCGCCAGTTCTTTCCCGCCAGCCGGAAGAAACACGGCCGGCGGATCAAACGGGAAGTGCCTAGGCAGAACAACGTCGAGCGTGCCAGTGCTCCCGACCGATGGGGCTTCGAACCGCCATCCACAAACATATCTGGAGTATCCCTCAGCGAGGTCACCTGTGGTGAGTTCCTCGAATTCTGAATCCCTCCTCAGCTCCTCCCGGACAGCGTCTATCGCATGCGAGCGTTGCTGATCAAGCATCTGTTGGTAGGACTGCTTAACCGTAGCGACCTCCGCCCTCGGGGTTGACAGGCCTGGTTGGAGTGGAAATCGCTATGCCTTTGTCCACCGCGTCCGATTTGCCGCCGTTATCATCTCTCGCGTCGTCACCGTCATCGTCGAAACCAAGGAAGAAACCATCGGTCTTGAAAACCCAATCCCATGCCGTTCGTGCGCCCGATCTGTCGCAACCGTCGTCATCGAGCACCTCAAGCTTGCCAAGTGCCTCTCCTACTCGATCTCGCAGATCCACCATGTTTGAGTCTGTCGCTGTACGAGTGAGCTTCGCTCTGGGGCAGGCATTGTCGGCAAGATTTTCGACTACGAGATTGCTCCCCAATCGTTCGAAAAGGCCTTCCAGTAGATCCCGAAAAGCAATGTCAATACGTTCTCTCGAAGCAAAACACTCTACCGTGAGCATTGTCAGTTTCATTCCGTTCGGCATGTCCCAACTCAATCTGCTACGACAGAAACGCTTCAAAAGGCGCAAACAGCGACGCAACTGAGTTCCTGCCCCATCGCTAGCCGAATTGAGAGCCCTCACCTGCTCTTCGAACCACACGTTTACCCTCGTGGGATCAGAATCGACCCACTCACTCTGGCCCGCTAGCTGGCGATACGTGGTGACATCCTCCCCTTCTTGCTCTGCCCACTTCCGATAAACAGGGAAGTCCACATGGTGCTTCTCATCGTCTTCCTCAGCGTAGAAAACCCGGACGCAGTTCGTCCTGGTTTGGGGCTGACGATTAAAGCGAGAGTCCTTAAGCGCCTTGCACACTATCCCCTTGGCTTCGGCGGGCGTCATGTCGGCGCCATTCTGATCCTCCAGATCCGACCGCCAGAGCACGAGGCCGTCGTCGATGTCGTACTCCTCGTCGGCGAACTTCGTCTGGATGATAGTCTTCATGGCGAAAGAACCCTGACTCCTGAAGGAACTACGTCCAACCCTGATCCCATCCTTCAGCTCTGGTAGCCGCTTAATCAGGCGATCTTCGTTTGCCGTTCGATGAGCAGTCAGGTTAGCCGACAGCTTTTTGGGCAGCACTACTCTGTCGCTATGGAAGGCGTCAATTTGCTGGCTGTAGTCGTACATGTTGATCACTCCTCTTCAGGTGGGACTCGGGACAGTTGCTCCGCATATGCGTTCCAATCGATCGCTGGAACTGTCCCAAGGGATTGAAGCTTGTTGAGCAGCCGGAACATGAAAAAGATGAGGGCGTTGTTGCCGTCGCAAACGGCATACTTGACGTCACCGTCAAATACATCAAAGGCATACCCAGAAACCGCAAGGCCACAATCAACACGGCTGTCAGCCAAGAGCGTTTGATGAGTGGAGCGGAATGTTTCGCCGAATCCCTCGCTCCACTCCATGTTTACAGCTAGCAGCCCGGAAACAATATCGAAATGGGGTTTTGGCGAATACGTCCCACCTGCGTGCTGGATTGCTACACTGGTCCGTTCAAGACGCCGCACCGACGCAGCCTTTTCACCTGCGTATTCTAAATAATGCTTGTCGATAGTTGGCTTGCACTCAAACACAGCGTAGACAGATTCTGCGGGGACATATCGATGTTTATCTGAGTCCAGGATGGCGGGCGTGTACTGCCGATCGTAAACAACAACGTCGATTGAATCAGATGCATGACCAGTGCTATCCAGCACTGCAGCTTTGTCGACTGTGTATCGCCCAGGGAGGTAGCGCCTGAGGATTTCAATGAAGTGCCCTTCATTCACTTCTCCTCGGTCCCCATCATGGGCGATGCAATCTGACGCACGAAGGGTTGCGTGAAGTTTATTCTGTTCCAGTTGGAAAGCCGTTTGAAGGAATTGTTGCCCCTTCAATCTGCTCGGGTGAGGTGTCTGATTCACTCTGCATCCTCCCTTGCCCAGTCATCGAAGGTTCTTTCTTCACTCATGCTGAGACCGTGCAATGAGACCGCTTCAGATATTCTGCCAGCCTGGAGCCGACTAAGAATTGCCACGCAGTAATACTGCCGGTGGTGGTTGCTTCTCTCATCACCTTTTCCAAAGGAGGCTTCGCGGCAGAAGTGTCAAAGTCAGTGGCCGCGCTATCGCGATTGCTCGCTCTCCTGCTTCTTCTTGGCCAGCCCCGCGCGGAGAATCAGTTGCGACTCCTTCGCGGCTTGGTCGAAGAAACCCTGCGGCCATTCTTCGATGCCGCCGAATCGGTTGACCTCGACCCGGCGGTAGGAGGTGCTACCCTCGTTGCGTTCGGTGAAAACGATTGAGAGACTCTTGTGGAGCTGGTTGGAGTCGTCTTCGGCAATGCGGCGTCGGAGTCGCGATATGAGGTGGTCGCTATGGGTCTCGACGATGAGCTGGCGACCGCTGCGGGCGCAGGCGAGTAGGAAGTCGCCGAGGCGCTGCTGCAACGCGGGATGAAGATGCAGCTCGGGCTGTTCCATGAGAAGGACGGAACCTGGGCGCGAGTGGAGACCCATCACCAGCACCGGGAAGATTTGGCTAACGCCGACGCCTACGGCTGTCATGTCGAGGGTGCGGTCCACGTCGGGCAGGTTGAGGTGGGGCTCGAGGCCTAGGCGTGGCCTGAGTTCGGTTTCGATGGCTTCAGCAATCCCAAAGAAATGGAGCCAGTGTTTGACACCCTCGGCGAGAGTGCACCTGTGCTGAGGCTGGTCATCATGGAAAAAGCAGGCGATCTCGTCATTTCCATGGGCATGAAGTAGGGCAACTGCCCTTTCACCCTTATTGCCGACTTTGCCTTCGCTCTCGCCCGGGGTTGGTGGGTAGACAACTCGGGGATCCTCCCGCAGTGGGCCGAGGTAGCGTACATTTCGAGCTATAAATCCCGCCAGAGCCCCACCCACCCATTCGATGCCATAAGAATATCCTGGCCCTCTATCTGCTGGAGCGAGTACTTTCTCCCCTTTGCCATAGGTCTTGAGGACGAGTTTTAAGATTCTCTTTGTCTGGTGGTTGCTCAAATCCATGAAGAACTGGGTGAGTTCCCTTGACCTTTTGATCACTGGTCCCCGTCTCGCGCCGGTTGCCTCACTCGCCTCCAACACTTTGACGATCGCTAGAGCAATCTCAGTCTCGATTCTCTTGCGTGCTTTGGCATCCAGTGATTCGTACTTTTCACGTCGGCTTGGCAGAGAACGCCGGACATGTTGTCGTTCAAGCCGTTCTAAAATCTCCCTTACTTCAAAGTCCACGCGATCTACCTCGAAGAAATGTTGGAGAGGTACTCCTCCTACTTGGACTAGGCCAGCAGTATTGCGAACATCCGGGCCGCTACCAAACCCTCTTGCGCTTCTTCGCGTTCTCCGGCGGTGGTCCCTCGGAAATTCTGAGATCACGCCACGAAGTGGGAGAATCTCACCGAGGCCACTCGCATACCTTCCTCCAGAGAAGATCTCCAACTCCTTTCGGCGACTACCCTTGGTTTCGTATGACCATTCCTCGTCCTCACCACAGACTTCCAGTACCAACTTGGCGGAAGAGAGACCAGCAGCACCTAAGTCTTTCCCGCGAGTAGTCGAGCCAAAAATTGCCTCCCAAGAGATTCTGGTGTTGTTCTCTCTTCCCTCTGGTCCTGGCAGGTGAAATCCTGGTCTTGCTGATGCGTCAAGGTCGAACTCAGCACCAATCTGGAATTGCTTCGACTTCTTTCCAGAAGACTGTCTTACCTCCCCTGGCGGCTTGCCTGCAAAGATGACATCTTGAACGTCACCCAGTTCAACCAATGCTCCATTGAGCGGAAGCCAAGGGCTGGGACCATCTTGCGCCGCCTGGGCGATCAGGAGAATCGACTGCAACAGGCTGCTCTTCCCAGACGAATTGGCGCCGACCAAGACGGTTAGAGGCGCAAGCTCGAGATCAGCTTCTTCGACGGATTTGAAGTTCTTCAGTTTCCAACGTCGAATCGGAAACGCCTGATCTTGCTCAGTCGTCACGGTTGCCTCCTGGGATCTCTCGCATCGATGTACGCCGGATCATGGCCTGGGATTTGAATCGCCCATGGAGTCGACGTCTGAAGATCCTTTTCCCACGCGGTTTCTGTTGTCACCATACGAAGAAGAGTCCCGCATCCCTGTGCCAGAAGCCCCACCAAGAGTTGGGAAAACTCCTGGTCGTGCTCGTCGCTGATCTGCTCGCGATCGAAGGTGAATTCCAGCGGCGTATCGGCGACGGTTGGGGGAGGTGATGAAATGGCAGCTTCGAGGAGTGGCTGCATTGCTAACTGAAGGGTTGGGTCCATTGCGAAGAGATCCTGCAATTGATCCAGCAAACTACTGATCTGCGTCGCTGAAGCCACAGCCCCCTGGGCGGCCTCAGCGATTGCGAGAAGATCCTGTACGGTTTCGAGGGACTCGAGGTCAGGCTGGGAAATCACTTCATCCAAAAGAGCTGGATCAACCACTGTGCGGACATAGGTCTTGCTCTCGGCAAGGTCGCGAGCACATTCGTGACTGAGTTCGTTGAGATCGGAGAGTTCAGCTTCCTTGAACCCCCAGCGCGGATCGGCAGGGCCCCTTATCGGCAGCCCTCGGAGGCCCTGGCTGAGGTGCTCAACGTTCCCAGTCGATGCTGCCAGTAGCTCCTTCACCAGAGAGTCGGAATTGATGCGGCCAAATAGGCAGCTCGTCTGGATGAGATAGGTCGGGGCGGTGAGATCTAACTGGGCGATGACGTCAAATGGCAGTCCTGTTTCACTTCGGGCCAGTACGAAGTCAAAGCGGGACATCATGTCGATCTCGTTGGAGAGAAGACAGATCTCCGCGTAGTTGAGTTCAGTACAGACTCGAAGCACCACAGCCAAGCGTTGAGTTTCTGATGACAGGCCCCGAACCAGCCGAATCTCGCCGTCACAAGGGAACTCGGCACGATCCTCTTGAGGCTTGAATCGCCTTCGAACCAACGCTTGCTCACTGATAGCATCCTGGAGGCCCGGGTCAGGTTGCATCGGAAGCCTCCTCGATTAGGGAGGTCAGCACCTCGATGGCGCGCGTCTGGCAGGCTTCGCTGAGACCGGTCAGCTCGGCTTCAACATTGGCGAGAACGGTCTTCTTGTGCTTGATCACGGTCGGACGACTGATACTGAAGTGCTGGCCGATCACCACATCCGAGGTGTCGGCGATCTTCATGGCTAGAACTCCCAGCTCAATTGGAGTGCTGACTTGATGAATTGCATGTGCTGCTTGTCGTGCCATGTCTTCCTGCTCGGCATCCATGGTGGTTGATGTTTGAGTCGCGAATACCTCTTCATCTGTGCTTAGGAAGCTTGGTAGCCAAGGTGTCAACAACCGGCGGAAGATCTCGTCAAGATCCTTTACCGTCAAACGGCATTCCAATCGTGATGCAACTGTGCGGAGCAGCCGGGTCAGGTTTGGTGTCGAGTACACCTGTGACGCTCGGTCCGTGCTGGACGGCGATTGGAGCGGAATTACGGAAAGCTCTCCAGATGCTCGGGCTATCTCGTCTGGGCTCGGGCGATGGTCAGCAGCTGGCTCATCCTCGAGTTCATACCA
>JAAESQ010001375.1 GCA_024229275.1 bacterium
AAGCAGAAGTATCCTGACCGCCCTGAAACCCATGGTGCACCCTATGAAGGTATTGAGAATTTGCGGCCGGAAACCAAGGAGATGTTGGAGGCATACTATGCCAGGCAGAAACTGTTGAAACAGGACTGATGCAGAGAAATTATACACTGAGATCCCATCGACAACCATAATGAATGGAGGAGAAAATGAGACACCTGATTTGGGTCACTTTACTACTTTCTTTTTGCTTAATTCCCGCGGCAAGTGCTCTGGCCGCTAAAGACAAGATCATCCACGACGCTGAGTATTACGTTCTTGAGGCCCAGAACGGAGAAAAATGGGCTGCCGACGATAAGAAAATTGACAAGAAACTGGCCGAGATTCGGAAGAAGAACGGCGGCAAGCCACCGAACATCATCTATATCCTGCTCGACGACGTAGGGTTCGGCGAACTCGGAATGCCCGATCTGAACGTGATCCGAGGCTACAAGACCCCGAACCTCGACGCGCTGGCCAGGCAGGGGCTCAGCCTCCAACGTATGTACACCGAGCCTTCCTGCACGCCGACTCGGGTCGCGCTGTTGACGGGACGTCATCCCGTACGGACCGGACTGGTGGAAGCGAAGACCACGCTCGCCGGCGAAGGGCTGGCGGCCGAGGAGGTCACCATTGCCGAGGTGCTCCGAGATGCCGGCTACGCCACCTCTCACGTCGGCAAATGGCACATGGGCGACATCGAGCAGGCCTTCGCCAACAACCAGGGGTTCATGCATGCAGAATTCCCGATTCATCAGCAGGCTCAGCTGGCCCTCATGAACCCCGAAGCCGTGCAATCCGACATTACTCGCGGAATCGAACCTGGCGGCCAGGCGGAGGCCTTTCTGCTGGATCAATATTTCGTCACCGATTCCAGCCGCATGCTGACCGGCGTCGAGTTGCGTGATGGGAAGCTCTACGAGGTCGACTTGAAGCCGGGCGAGCGGTGGACCCAGAAGAAGTACCGCGAAATGAACGAGCGCTATCAGGAGAGCGCTCTAGAGCAACTTCGCGGCCTCGCGAAGCACGACAAGCCGTTCTTCCTGAATTACTGGCCGATGCTCCCCGTCACCTTCACGCGAACCGACATTGAGGAGTTCATGACTCCCAACGGAGGAACCTTCGCCGAGGGCATCGTCGAGATCGATGCGTGGGTCGGTCAAATCCTCGATGAGGTGGACCGGCTCGGCATCGCCGATAACACCATCGTCATGGCGATGGGCGACAACGGGACCATGATCGAGTACATGGGCCTGACGGGTGCCGCCGACCGGATCTACCGCGGCGGCAAGGGACAGCATCTGGAAGGTGGGGTCCGCGTCAACGCCTTTGTTCGCTGGCCTGGCGTGATCGAACCCGGCAGTTCTGCCGAAGACATCATGCACGTGTCCGATCTCTTTACCACCTTCGCGCGGCTCGGCAACGCCACGGATAACATCCCCGCGGACAGGGTAATCGACGGCGTCGATCAAACGGGCGTGCTGCTCCTGGGCGAAACGCACGGCCGTCGCGACTACGTGTATGTCTACGAAGGCGTCGACCTCAGGTCGGTGGTCAAGAACAAGTACAAGATGCACCTGCCCGCTCCCGGCGAACACCCGATTCTCGGGGCCGGCTTCTTCGACCTTTACCGCGACCCGCGAGAGGAGCAAAAGTCCCAGTCGATCAAGTTGGCCACCTGGGCCGCCGGGCAGTTCGCGAGCATGATCCAACGGCACATGGGGTTGCGGCAGAAGTATCCGGACCGGCCGCCGACGCACGGAGCTCCGTACGGAGGGATCGAAAACCTCCGGCCCGAGACCGAGGAGTTGATCGAGGTTTTCCTGGCGGGGCAGCCAGCCAAATAGGCGGTCGTTTCCATGAAGAAAACCGCCCTGGATGCCCCATCTCGCCGGGCTTTCCTGAAACACACGGCACTTGCCGGGACCGGCTTTGCCGCACTTGGAGCTCTGGGCTGGTGGGCCGTTCGCGAGCGTGGTCAAGCGGCACATGGGAATGAGACAAAAGTATCCCGATAGAGAACCGGTCCACGGCGTTCCCTACGAAGGAATCGAGAATCTTCGGCCGGAGACCCAGGACCTGGTCAAGGCCTTCCTGGCAGGAAAAGCTGGGAAATAGTCGACAAATACTCCCTTTTTGCAGAGTTGACCCAAAGGGGATTGCGGCACTTATGGCTCGCACTAAGCTTGCGCTCCAAAACTGTTATCCTTGGGAAAAGGCACCGCCTGGTTTCATTCCGAACCCCTGAGGCCGAGGTCGATGGTGCTATCCATTCGGTGCTAAAACTGTCACATGGAGATAAAAAAATGAGCAAATCACACGATTTTCGCACATCCCGCCGTGCCTTTATTAAAGGAGCCGGATCGGTACTCGTTTCGATGGCAGCGGGGCTGAGTCTGCCCCAGGTCACGTTTGCGAAAGGTAAAAAACGCTACAACATACTGATGATTGTAACGGATCAGGAACACCATTTGATGCCATCGCAGTTACCAGCCGGATATCGGTTGCCAGCGCATGAAAAACTCGCGTCTCGCGGTATCGTTTTCGAGAACCACCAAATCGCCTCCTGTGTCTGCACATCGTCGCGGGCGGTTCTCTATACAGGGCTGCACATCCAAAACAATAGGATGTTCGACAACACAAACTTTCCATGGGCCAATGATTTATCGACAGACATTCCTACCGTTGGAGACATGCTTCGTAGTCAGGGCTACTACACCGCCTATAAGGGCAAATGGCATTTGACGGATGAGTTCGAAACAGCGAATGATCTTCTTATGCCGAAAAAATT
>JAAESQ010001376.1 GCA_024229275.1 bacterium
CCGACCCCGACCCCGACCCCGACCCCCACCCCTAAAAAACCGTGCCCCGCACCCGGGTATTCGTATTTCGGTCGCCCTCGCCCTACGCTGTCTAGCTGCCACGCACAGGTTTCGGAAGAACACCACCAGCAGAGTCAATGAAACCCTGACTCATCACTAGACGATGGCGAGAACCCCAATCCACAGCTCAAGAACACCTGTCGATGGCCTGATGATGCAGGGATCTATTGGGTCTTCTGCCCTTCAATTCGCGAAACGAATTGATTATCAAGAATCCCTTTCGGCAGCCATCAACTACTACCCGAGCCAGTGCACTCGGCCTTCGTACTGTCTTCAGCTTCGCGATCTTGGCGATCTTCGTGGTTCAAAAACTCACGCGCCTTCCGGCCAAGAAGGGCTCCGCCCCGTTGGCAGTGCCACTAATGGGCAGGCTATTTGGGTTCTCCAAGAAGCTCGCAGGCCAGCGATAAGGATTCTTCGGCCTCTTCGATACTGCCGAGACCGAGGGTGATGATGTCGGACTCCTTGGAGTTATCCAGGGCGAACGCAAGGCCGTCAGCAGGAGGAATCCTTCCCGCTCCTAGAGTCTTCATGAGGACAAATGGTTTCGGCGTGTTCTTGATGGTTTCGATGCGCTGAGTTGGTGTTTCGTTGCCGTCGTAGCCTGGGTACACAAAACCCGTCTCATTCAAGGGAAAGAGATAGGCATCGATGCCGTAGTCCTGTTCCTCGCAGAGTTCGACGGTCGAGATTCGATGGGTCGATATGCCGGCGAGCAATCCCGCTGCGTGAATTTGGTCAACAAGGCGCTGAAGCCCCCCGATTGTGTCGCTGCGTCTGGGTCGATCCACGAACTGCGCGTGTACCACACAGATATCCGCCTCGCTCGCAATCAGAGAGTCGAACTTCTCCTGATGACCCATGGCCGACGTCTTGTCTTTGCGGGTGTTGCCGATGAACCGGAGTCGTTGCGAGTGTTTGTGCTCAAGCTCTGACATGAGCCGGCTGATTCTCTCGTTTGCACTCGATTCGACGGTGTTGACACCGAACTTCATGCACATCTCGATGAGACGTGTGATGTAGTCATCAGTGCAGCGCTGCTCGTACTCTTTGCTTCTCGCATCGCTGAAATGGGATCGTCCGTAAATTGCGTTCGTGCCGAGAACAACCTTGCTGAAGTCACGCCCTTTGACTGAAACCGTCTGCATTTCGAGTGCCTCCTGCGGCTGGTATTTTACGGCAGGCACAGACACAGAGGCAGAGACAGAGTCAGAGGCAGACTCAGGTATCAGATACAGATTCAGATTCAGATATTGACGCAGAGTCAGATGGCAGGGGTAGTGAGGATCTCTTGAGTACCAAAGTTGATGCCTATCGAATTACACCGATGGATTCGAGCACTCCTGATGGACATCGCCCTCGTCATCGTCATCGCCATCGAATATGGCGTCTGGAAGGTGAGAGTGCCGCGACCGCGATCGCGACCGCGACCGGGGCCGGGGCCGGGACGGCGGCGGCGTCCGCGACAGCGACCGGGGCAGCGACCGCGTCGGAAGCGGAGTGGTGCGCTGAGCGACCGGATCGGTTTGGCTTCGAGGCATGGTCACACGGTGTCTTTCATGGGGGCGAGTGAGTAGCCGATGAATCTGACGGAGTCAAGGGCTAGCCGGCGTAGGAACGCCGGTCGTTCCGACCCTTGACACCGCCAGCCTCACCGGCTGGTGGGGATGCATGAAAGACACGGAGGTGACCATGCATGACTCGAAATCCAGTAACAATCTCGACGCGTACACAGTAGCTCTCGAAGCTGCGGCCTCAACGTTGGCGCTAGTACGAAGAGTGCCAGCACCGTTCAAGACGCTCGCGGATCAACTGATACGGGCCGCAAGCTCAGTACCAGCCAATCTCGCCGAGGGGCACGGCAGGTTTGGACGTGATCGCTTCAATCACTGGCGCATTGCCTATGGATCAGCGAAAGAGGTAGACGCCTTTCTTCATCTGCTTGTTGGATCTGGTTCAATCGATGAAGCCGAAGCGGCTACCGTGGTTGAGCTTTTTGATCGTGTCCGAGCCATGACCTGGCGCCTTATCCATCCGAAGTGATCAGTGCGGATCGACCCCACCACCGAGGCCGCGGCTTGCCGTCGCGGCTTCCGGTCCCGGTCTCCGACGCGGTTTGCCGCCCCGGCTGCTGACTTCTGAATCTGATACTGTTTTCTGCCTCTGCCTCTGCCTCTGCCTCTGCCTCTGCCTCTGTCTCTACCTTTGGCCGGCCTCTACTCCTGGGCCACCACCCTCTTCAAATGCGCCTCGGCGAGGCGGGCATCGTGGAGAGCTTTGAAGTAGCCGAGTTCTGCTTCGGCCAGATCGACATGTTCGTCGAGCAGATCGCTGAACGTTACCAGTTCCTCTCGGAATGCGCTCTCCTGTACCCGGTGCTTCTCTTGGTGAAAGTCGAGGTAGCTTTTGGCAACGTCAACCATAGCTGTGGCTTCCTCGAACTGGCGATAGGAGTATTCAATCACCACCTGCACCTCTCGTTCAGCGTGGACTGCAGAGCGAACTGCGAGATCGCGTTGTGCTCTCGCTTGGTGTTTCGCTGCAGATCCGGCGGTGAGGTCGCGGGCAAAGGGAATGGAAAGGTTCAGCGTTGCCGCCACGTAGTCGCCCTTAAACAGGAGATCGTTGTCGATCCAGGCATAGGAGCCTCGGAGTTCGAGTTTTGGTTTGCCCAAGGCGCGCGAACGGGCGATGGCGGCGTCACCGAGTTGCTGCTGCAGGTGGGCCGTGCGCACTGACGGTGTGCTTCGAATCACTTGAGAGGCGTTGCCTGGTGGAGGGAAGCTGCGCGCGACTGTAATAAGTTCGCCCGAGGGATCGATTGGCGTGGAGAGATCTCTACTGAGGAGTAAATTAAGCTTGCCTTGAGCTAGAAGTACCTCGTTCTGGGCATGTTTCAGGGAAAGCTGATCGGCAGCCAGTTGGCTCTTTGCACCGAGGAGTTCTGCTTTCAGAGCCTCTTGCTCGTTGAAACGGCTGTCGATGAGCGAGAAACTGGCCTCGGATCTGCGAAGGCTTTGCGACGCGACTTCGACCTTCTTTTGGCCTAGTAGAAGGCCGTAGTAGGCTTCTGTGACGGCGTATATAGTGTCAAGACGATCCCCACGGAGGGACTCCTCAGCGATCTCGGCCTCGATACGTCGAATCTCGCGTTGGGCGCTGTTCGCGCCTCCAACGTACAGCGGCTGCGCGATTTCGAGTACTGCCAGACGGTTCTTGTCGAACTCGCCAACGTCTGTGCCTTCCCCACCACCGGAAAGCCCGGGAATGAAGCGAGTGAACAATACATCTCCGCTATAGGTTCCATAAGAACCGACCGCAGACAGGGTCGGATATGACTGGGCACGCGCGGTGCGAATTGCCTGCTCGGCCACCGAAACCTCGGTCTTGGCAGCCGCAACGGCGATGTTCTCGCCGAGAGCAGTCGCAATTGCCTGCTCAAGTGATAGGCCTTCCGCGGCCTGCGATGGATGGCAAAGTCCCATTGTGAGCAAAATGGCTGTTACAAGGCTTGCGCCTCGAAGTTGGGTAGTCATGATGTGGGTCTCCCTTCCTGACTGCATGTTATGCTTTTTCTCAACCATGATGGCAGGGAAAAGCCAAGGGGCAAAGGCATTATTTGAGAACCACCCGTGTTCAGCCGGGATGGTCTCGGAAAGACTCGGCCGATGAACGGCCTGGAATCCTCGCGCGGCCGGATGATAGGCAGAGTCCTGAGCTATTTTAGGATCAGCATTCTTGGGGTCGTAGCCTTGGTTGTTGCCGGGGTCTGGGCATTGACAACACTGCCGAGATCGGAGGATCCGGAGTTTCGCGTCTACAACTGCAATCTCGTGGTCGCGTTTCCCGGAGCCGATCCACTGACGGTGGAAAGCCTCGTCGCACGTCCGATCGAGGACGCCCTGGCAGGAATCAGTGGGATCCAGAACTATGACTCACGATCCGGCGCCGGAATTTACTTCTGTAGTTCGAGGGTCACAGCAACTGCCGACCCATACGAAGTCGTCGATGAAGTCCGGGAGGCCATCGACAAGGTAGAGGCCGATCTCCCTGATGGGGTGATGGAGCCGGTGGTGATTTCTTTCAGTACTGCAGACATTCCGATCATCATCGCTGCTGTTTCCGGTGACACCGAAAGGCGTCGCCTCGAACGATGGGCTCGTTGGTTGAAGGATGGTCTGTCATCGATTGAAGGTGTTGCAAGTTCTGAAGTCGAAGGCTTGCCCGAGCGGCAGATCCTGGTCAACGTCAATGGGGACCGTTTGTCGCAGCTGCGCATTCCGCTGACGCAGCTTGTTCAGACCCTACAGCTCGTCAACGCAGCAGTACCTGTAGGGACAATGGATGTCGGAACGCGGCGCCTCCTATTAGAGAGTCCGAACGAATTCAAGACTCTGGACGACATCGGCGCCACGGTCATTGGCAGCACCGGTGAGTCGGTCGTGTTGCTTCGGGATGTTGCCGACATCAGAGACGATTTCGAGGACGCTGACTACTACGTACGCTCCAACTCGCAGCCAGCCGCACTGCTGACTGTAGTCAAGGAACCCGGCAGCAACACGGTGGCAGTCGGCAACCGTGTCCGAGATGCGCTTGCCGAACTCGCCTCCGGCCTTCCTGATGATCTGGAGCTGCGGATCGTGAGTGACCGCGGCGACGCTGTCTCGCAGTTGTTGGGCAATCTGGGACGCAATGCTATCGGCGGCGGTCTGATTGTGGTGTTGATGGTTGGGTTTTTTCTCGGCATTCGCCAAGGGTTGGTTGTCTCGATTTCCATCCCGCTCTCGGTTCTCATAGCGCTCACACTGATGCGTCTCCTCGGGATTGACCTCAACCAGGTCTCTATTTTTGGCATCGTACTGGCTCTCGGAATGCTCGTGGATTCGGGTCTGGTCGTAGTCGAAAACATCGGTCGCCACCTGGAACATGGTCTTGAGACTCGCGAAGCAGTGGTGCGAGGCGTGGATGAAGTCAAGACGCCGGTACTCGCATCGACATTGACGACGGTCGCAGCATTCATCCCTCTTCTGTTTCTCAGTGGCAATATGGGCGCCTTCATTCTTGGATTGCCGTTGACTGTGATCTTCGCACTCACCGGCTCGCTGCTGGTGGCGATGACGGTGATCCCGTTGCTCTGCTTCACTCTGTGGAGAGGGCAGCGTGCGGTCGCCGAGATTCCGGAGCCGGACTCTCGTGCACTCGGGATCTA
>JAAESQ010001377.1 GCA_024229275.1 bacterium
GGGCTGCCACTGGACCCTTGGCCCGGCGTTCCAGAAATCTTTTGCGCCAGTTCAAAACCGATTGCTCGCAACAGCCCAACAGTTCGGCCGTGCGAGCAATCGTCTCGCTCTTGTCAGCCCACACGATGATCAGAATCCGGAGCACCAGACGAGCATCTTTGCGACCCTTCCGTTTAGCCTGTCGCAGTGCTTGCTTTTCGTTTCCGCTGAGTTTGATTCTATATTTGTAAGGTGCGCGTCTCTTGAATTGAGGCCTCCTTATTCGTTTTGGCCTCAATTGTATCCTAAAGACTTTTGGGAAGCACCACTAGTACTACAACCTCACATGCGATTGGTGCGGCGACAAATAATGTGTGATAATGGTCTCAAAACGACTAGAACAGGTGAGAGACCTATGATGCCCGATGAATTGGACCGATGGTCTACGGATTTTGAGGAATTCCAAGCTCGTTTTGCTCGTTTCTTTGCGCGCAGCGAGCCGCGAGCCGCAGCGCGTGGGTATCTGCGCGGTCTGCTGACGCCGGTGCAGCGCAAGAACTGCTGGCAGATGGCGGAAGCGGTCGGCGAGAAGGACCCCCAGCAAATGCAGCGCCTGCTGTACAGTGCGCGGTGGGAGGAGGATGGAGCCCGCGATGAGTTGCAGCGTTTCGTAATCGAGCAGTTCGGTGACGAAGAAGGGATTGGCGTGGTAGACGAAACGGGCTTTCTGAAAAAGGGCAGCAAGTCGGTGGGCGTCAAGCGTCAGTACACGGGCACGGCAGGCAAGGTAGAGAATTGCCAGGTGGGCGTCTTTCTGACCTACTATGCTCCGGGAGGACGCACCTTTCTGGACCGGTGTCTGTATCTGCCTCAGGAATGGTGTGCTGACGACCGACGTCGCCGTGAGGCGCAAGTGCCGGATGAGGTGAGCTTCAAGACCAAGCCCGAGCTGGCGGTGGAGATGCTGGAACACGCTTGGGTGCAAGGGGTGCCGATGGCCTGGGTGACAGGAGACGAGGTGTACGGAGATGCTCCCAAGGTGCGCGACGCAGTCGGTGGAGGGGGCAAGAGGTACGTGCTGGCTGTCTCGTGCCACACGCCGGTCTGGCGAGAACGTCCGCCGCTGGAGGAACCTGTGACCGGAGCAATGGGACGACCCAGAACGCGACCGCGTTTGGCCCAAGGAACTCCCGCTGCGGAGACGGTCGCAGCAGTGATCACCGCTCAAGGGTCGGAAAGTTGGCAACGACTGACCGTGAGTGGGGGAGAGAAAGGGCCGCGTACCTATGACTGGACCCGTGTACGGGTCGTGGAGAGTCGAAACAAGCTGCCTGGGCCAGAGAGTTGGTTGCTGGCCCGTCGGTCCATCACTGACCCGACGGACATCGCCTACTACCTGTCCAGCGCTCCGCAGAGCACTCCGTTGCAGACTATGGCCGAGGTGGCTGCCGCTCGCTGGAGTATCGAGACGACCATCGAGGAAGGAAAAGGAGAAACCGGTCTGGCTGAATGCGAGGTGCGGTACTGGCACAGTGGGCATCGTCACATCACGCTCTCGATTATGGCTCACGCCTGGTGGGCCTCCAGCCGCCAAGAAGAGGGGAAAAAAACAGCCGGACCCGGAA
>JAAESQ010001378.1 GCA_024229275.1 bacterium
TACCAGCGATAAAGAGACACCATGACCAGGCTACATCGAACCGCGTTGACGCTTTGCGAGAAGATTGAGTGTGCTGCAAGTGCATTAGCCAACCAAGAGGAACATGGAGTGATAACCGACTTGAGTCGTGAGTTTGGCCTCTCGCGACCCACGGTGTATGAGGTCAAGGAAACGACGTCTGAAGTGCTGAAAGCGCACTTCGAGAAATCGGAGCCGGGAGGCAAGCCGGTTTGTGTAGTGGTCGACGAGGCGCAACTACAACGAACCATAGCAGCCCTGCGGGCCATGTCTCCCAACGCTCTACGTGCGATTGAGGATATGCTGCCGATCATCTATCCCGGAGTGAAATCCTCATTCGGAAAGATACAGTCCATCACCGCGCGGGCCGAAGCCAACGCGACGGTCTTCAACGCCCAAGCCGACCTGTCGAGGATAGAGGGGGGAGCCCTCGACGAGATGTTCAGCCAAGGCGACCCGGTGCTGGCCGGTGTGGACTTGGACA
>JAAESQ010001379.1 GCA_024229275.1 bacterium
AATCCGCATTTCTATTTCGTAGGGGGGATAAGCGCAGCGCTTATCCCCGTGTGACCGGCATGTTAGTCGGCTAGTTGGTGCAAGTCCAACCATGGCCCTTGGGAGAAGGGAACATGTAGGCGAAGGCAAGGGTGCCCGAAGAAACTCCCCCCGACACCTCATGGAAGGAGGAAGGCGGCATGGCTGCTGGTGGACGGGAGCCAATGAGGGATCTGAAGGAAGCCGGAGTCCAACCTCGTCACCTAAGCGAAAGCGAACCTTTGGTATGGCGGGCAGGGACGGGCGAGGTGCCGTGAACCACCGAAGCCCGATTTTCTCCTCGTAACCCCTAGCACGTAGAGAAGGTAGGTGGGCGGGAACATAGGCGATTAACTTACCCGGTGAAGGGCCGTCGATTCTGGGTCGGTGTAACTACGACACCTTAAGCCCTAAGCGAGGCGGAGACGCGATCCGTGATGGGACGATGGTCTGCAGATGAAGCCGTAGTAATCGTAAAACTCGGTGCCGATGATCTTACGGTGACGTAGGGGAGGGCAAAACACCGGGCCAGCGGCAGGGAAGCCGGAGGTGAAGGGTGGAACACGTAAGTGGTTGATGAGACTTGTTAAAGACTGTGGATCTGAGATTAGCTTGTGAAGAGCGGCCGACTGCCTGAGACGTATAGATTAGGTGAATCGGCGGTGCGACGATCATAGAAAGGTCCATGCAAAATAGAGAGTGAAATGAGACAAAGAGACCTATTCAGAGAGGAAGAAAGACTCTTCGAAGAGCTGTGCACAATCGAGAGGTTGAGGGCAGGGTTCAGGCGCGTGAAGAAGAACAAGGGATCGCCCGGCGTAGATGGGGTAACGGTTGCCGAGTTCGGAGCGCGTCTGAGCGAAGAGCTAAGTCGGCTGAAAGAGGAACTGGAAAGCTGGACTTACAAACCCTCCCCGGTGCGGCGGGTGGAAATCCCAAAGCCCGGGGGCAAAGGCATTCGTTTACTCGGAGTGCCGACGGTGCGTGACAGGGTGGTGCACGCCACGCTGAAGGAACTGTTAGAACCGATCTTCGAGCCGGTGTTTTCAGACCACAGCTACGGTTTTCGCCCCGAGCGGAACCAACGCCAGGCGGTTGAGGCGGCGCGTCGGATCGTGGCCGCAGGTAAGCCCTACGTGGTGGATCTCGATCTGTCGAAATTTTTCGATCGAATTCATCATGATCGCCTGATTGCCCGCCTGAGTCAGCAGGTGGCCGACAAGCGTATCTTACGTCTGATCGGTCTACTGTTGCG
>JAAESQ010001380.1 GCA_024229275.1 bacterium
GGCCTACATCAAGGCGGTCCGCGAGAATCTGCCGGAGGCCACCTTGGTTTTCGACCATTTTTACGTCATCAAGCTCTACAACGACAAGCTCACGAAACTACGCCGAGCGGTGGCGAAGGAAGCCGATGTGCTGGGGAAGAAGGCCCTCAAGGGGACGCGGTGGCTCCTGATGAAGACACCCGCCAATCTGGTGGTCGAGAAAGACGAACATACCCGCCTCCAAGAGGCGCTACAACTGAACCGACCCTTGGCCACTGCCTACTACCTGAAAGACGACCTGCGGCGAGTCTGGCAGCAGGAGGACAAGGAGGCCGCAGCGTTCCTGCTGGATGACTGGATCAAGCGTGCCGCGGTCTCCGGCATCCAGATGCTCAAGCAGTTCGCCAACACCTTGGCGGCGTATCGTTCGGGCATCCTCGCGTACTACGATTTTGATCGGCTCTCCACCGGCCGGTTAGAGGGAACAAACAACAAGATCAAGACGCTTCAGAAAATGGCCTACGGTTTTCGAGATAAGGAATTTCTCAAGCTGAAGATCAAGGGCCTCCATGAGACCAAGTACGCTTTAGTCGGATGAAC
>JAAESQ010001381.1 GCA_024229275.1 bacterium
CGACGATCAGTGCGAAGAACGACATCATTGTTTGAGCGCCAGGCCCACCACCTTTATCACTTTCGTCATTACTTGCTGCCGGCTCCTTCGCCGAAATGCTCCGTCTTGTAACTAAAGACGTCCACTCGCGTCTTTACCGAAGACTGATCTATCCAAGGAGGAAGACTTCTATGGTCCAAGTGAACTCTCTGCGCTTCTTGCTCGGCCTGATGATGTCCATAGTCGCGATTGCTGGAGCTGAGAATGGGCCGGCGCCCGTCGAGCACGTCTACGCCTCGCCTGATGGCGTTGACCTAAAGGCCTACGTCTATGCGCCAAGCGAAAAAGACTCCAGAGAGTCGAAACCAGCGGTAGTGATCTTTCACGGCGGTGGTTGGACCATCGGCTCGGCCGAGTGGGGTTTCTCGCTAGCCGAACACTTCGCGAACCTCGGCCTCGTCGGTATTTCGGCCCAATACCGGCTCTCCGATCAGCGCTCTGTGACGCCGCTGGAGGCGATCGAAGACGCCCAGGCGGTCATCCGCTGGATCCGCTCGAACGCCGACACATTGGGGATCGATCCCAATCGCATCGCGGCCTACGGATGGTCCGCCGGGGCACATCTCGCGACCTGCGCTGCCATCTTCGGCGACAGCAAGCCTGGAGAGGTCAGCGGCGCCCCGAACGTCCTCCTACTCAAATCGCCAGCCGTTGCAGTTGGGACGAGCGAATGGGTACAGGAGTTGCTGGGCGACCGAGCCAAGGCCAAAGAGATCTCTCCAGACCTGCTGGTCCGAAAAGGACTGCCATCTACCTTCATCGTTCAGGGTCGGACCGACACGGTCACGCCCACACCAGGAGTGGAGAGGTTCTGCGACCGAATGCAGGAAGTAGGCAACTCGTGTGAGCTTCACATCTATGAAGGAGTCGGTCACCTTTTCACGCCTTCGACGGAGCCGGACTATGACTGGCCGAACCCGGATCCAAAGGTCCGGGCAGAAGCGGCCCGGGAAGTCGACCGCTTCCTCGTTAGGCTCGAATACGTTAAGAACTCGGCAATTGTCTCGGCCCATGA
Organism: bacterium; assembly: GCA_024229275.1. Taxonomy (GTDB): domain Bacteria; phylum Acidobacteriota; class Thermoanaerobaculia; order Thermoanaerobaculales; family Sulfomarinibacteraceae; genus JAAESQ01. Next base: position 1,055 of record JAAESQ010001381.1, read on the forward strand.
CTAGTGGCATAGAAAAGGTGCCTGGGAATCTGGACTCAAGTACGTTCGCGCATCTGGAGAATGGTGCCGTGCGCAAACAGAACGTAGGATACGGTGAAGAGAAGATCTTGAAGTGGGTCCAGCCTGTCCAGATTGAAGCCGACAGAATACGAATAGGTCACATCGGCAACTCCCATGATCATGAATCCTAACAAGAGGGATCGCCACACAACACCGACGGAACCCCGCCCGAGCAATACCACGAGGCGGAACAAGGCGACGGTCAAGATCAGCAGGATTGAATCGAGCACTGGATAAGCAGTGTCCACCAACACTTGCTGAATCGGAAGTGACTCCGTGGGTAACGACGTTATTGTGATCACCACACCCACTGTAAGAGGCACCGCAGCGATGGCTGCCGCGGTCATCGCGCGGCGTCCACCGTCAGGAAAGATCTCGAGGGCCAGCCATGCGCGAATCGCCAGGGTAACAGCGACAATGAGCAGTACCAGCCCCACCACGAAGAACGCATCAGCGATGGATGGATATGGCGCGATTCCGCCCGATGTAAGTTGGAAGTAGAAGAAGGTCGCCTGTGCAACAAAGAATACGTAGAAACCACTGACCAACAGGACTCGAGAACCTCGGACCGGATTGCCCCGCTGAATCGATTTGAGTCCTCGGGTCGCGGCCCATGCTGTAATTGCTAGTAATAACAACCGGATGATCCCTCCGGTCACTTTGATGGCAAGTTCGGACGAAGTGCTCCAGGGCCCCGTCACCATTCTCGGCAGGACCACAACGGCGTAGACGATACAGAGCACTAGAGCCGATAGGTTGAGGGTGCGTCGATTCATGACAGCCCCAGCCGTTTCTTGACCTCGGCGATCGCTCTGGTGGCATCACGGTCTCCAGCCAAAAC
>JAAESQ010001382.1 GCA_024229275.1 bacterium
AATCTTCGTGGACAGTCAATTCCGGTAATCGACGCAAAGGCCCAGCTGACTCAACGTGCGCGCAAACCAAGGTTGAGCGATGTCGTCATTGTCTGCTCCGACGGTGTCCGGCCGGTCGGATTGCTCGTTCAGGAGGTTGTCGGCGCGCACCGCATAGCTACAAACGATATCGAGCAGACCCCGGACGGCCTCGCGTTCGCGCCCTACCTGCTAGGGATCATCCGGCCCGAGCAGACACCGACTCTGTTGATCAGCATCGAAGCTGTAGTTGCCCGCTCGAACCTGCCGGAGGAAGAGCCATGAGCCGGGATGCGCGCTATGAGCAGATTATGACGCAGCGGGCAGAGCAGCTCGCGAAAAGCGAACAGGAAGACGCACGCGGTGTCGCCTTCCGCGTGGCGGTGGTCGAGGTTGGAGAGGTGCAGCTCGGCATTCCGATGGATCACCTCCGCGAGATCGTACCGGCGCCACCAGCTGCAAAACTCCCTGGCATGACCGGATGGCTGCTTGGCCTGGTACAGATACGAGGTGAACTCATGAGTTTGATCGATACCGGAAGCGTGCTCCGATCCACCGGATCGCAGAGGTTCCGACTTGTCGCTGTGGTCGAGAGTACACAGGGACCGTTGGCCTTGGCCGTCGATCGAGTCATCGGGCTCAGAGACATCTTCACC
>JAAESQ010001383.1 GCA_024229275.1 bacterium
GGTGAAGATGTCTCTGAGCCCGATGACTCGATCGACGGCCAAGGCCAACGGTCCCTGTGTACTCTCGACCACAGCGACAAGTCGGAACCTCTGCGATCCGGTGGATCGGAGCACGCTTCCGGTATCGATCAAACTCATGAGCTCACCTCGTATCTGTACCAGGCCAAGCAGCCATCCGGTCATGCCAGGGAGTTTTGCAGCTGGTGGTGCCGGTACGATCTCGCGGAGGTGATCCATCGGAATGCCGAGCTGCACCTCTCCAATCTCGACCACCGCCACGCGGAAGGCGACACAGCGTGCGTCTTCCTGTTCGCTTTTCGCGAGCTGCTCTGCCCGCTGCGCCATTATCTGCTCATAGCGCGCATCCCGGCTCATGGCTCTTCCTCCGGCAAGTTCGAGCGGGCAACTACAGCTTCGATGCTGATCAACAGAGTCGGCGTCTGCTCGGGCCGGATGATCCCTAGCAGATAGGGCGCGAACGCGAGACCGTCCGGTGTCTGCTCGATATCGTTTGCAGCTATGCGGTGCGTGCCGACAACCTCCTGAACGAGCAACCCGACCGGCCGGACACCGTCGGAGCAGACAATGACGACATCGCTCAACCTTGGTTTGCGCGCACGTTGAGTCAGCTGGGCCTTTGCGTCGATTACCGGAATTGACTGTCCACGAAGATTAAGGAGACCTGGCACCCACACTACGGCTTCCGGCAGTGGCGTCAACTTCGCAATTCGCACCGCTTCACTGACAGCATCGAGAGGAAGAGCGCCTCTCTCCTTCCCGACACGGAACACCAGAACATCGAGGGTGCTCTGGTTCGGTGCATCGCTCGTTGAAAGTGTGGCCAGCTGACAGCGCAGCTCGTGAGCCTCGCGGTACAGATCCGAAATTTTCGCAAGAAGGGCTTGGCGATTCGCGGGTGGCGACATGCCGTTCCGCCCTAGACTTTCCTACCGCGAAGAGTGAGGACCCGCGTGACTTCAGTGAGGAGGCGCTCGTCAGAGTCCGTCTTGCGGACGATTCCGTCGGCTTCGATCTGAACGGCTGTCTCGCTGAGTTCGTCGTTAGAAGCGGCCGAGTAAATGATAGTCGGAATCGGTTCGCCGGCGATCTTCCGAATGACCTTGGCGAAGCCAGAGCCTGACAGTGCAGGCATATGCAGATCGAGCAGGACGAGGTCGGGAAGGTCAGGCTTAAGGGCCGAGGGGAGTTCGATCATGCGCTCTACACCGGAAACCGAGTGACCTGCCGATCCAAGTACCTGCCTCAGCTTCTGGACCACGGTCGCACTGTCGTCGATCACCAGGATTCGTGCCATGGTGCCTCCTGTTTTAGGGACGAGGACGTGTCACTGGTTCCGCACGATTGTCGCATCGAGTCCTACAGGCTCAGCAACCATCATAGTACGGCTCGAAGGTAGCCCGAATCGCTCATCGATTCCTACTGCGACAACAGGTACGCCACGCCCTATCGTGTTTCTCGCAACTCGCCATTCTCAGTGCAAGTGACTGCTCGAATCTCGAGTTCAAAATGAAAGCCGGCCCTGCAACGCAGGCCGGCTTTGCAGTCTCCGGCGGCTCTGTAGTGTTCACGTCCGCCGGATCATGTGTTGTGGATGCCCACGACCTAGCCTGCACTTCTCACCGATTTCGTAACGAGACGGCCGAGACGCCGTGCCATGTTGGGGTTTTCGTGACTTGACCGCCGCAGGCGCACTTGCGGTGCGGTGAGAAGGGCAAGTTGCGAAAAGCACGACATGGTGCGGTGTATCGGTCGTCGCAGTAGGAATTGGTGAGAGTGCAGGCTAGCTCCGCAAATCGAACCAGGTCATTCTTGCGAATCCGAACGATTGGAACGGACTTCTGTCCGCTCTAGCCGCCGGATCTCGACTTCACTCTGCTGCAGGGGTGACGAGGGGAATGCCCTCAACCAGTCCCATTCGAATGATCGTGTCGAGCTTGTTCTCGATCTGATAGAAGCGTGTCACCTTCGCGGCTGGAAGGATTTCTCGGAACTTCTCGACATACTCCTTCTTGACCTGAATCTCGGCGGCCTGAATCGAAAGGTGTTCGTCGAGCATCGGAGTCGCCTTCTCGTCACTGAGGTTGTCATAGACATTCGCGAAATCCTGAATCAGGGCCTGCAGGCGGTCGCCAACCTTGGATTGCTCCAGGCGATACTCGCGATAAAGCGGCCAAAAAGCTTTGCCTTCGTCGTCGGTAAGGCCGAGATTCAGAGCGACGACACCCTGGCGATCAGATTCGGCGGAGGCGCGGAGCATCTGCAATTCGTCGGTTTCGGAGGGTTCTTGAGCCGAGAGTAATGGTGCGCCCAGGACCAGGACAAGAGCAAGACTCAACAGGACCCATCGTGTACTTCTGAATTTCATAGTTTCTCCCCTTCTGCTTTCTTGGTTTCTGATCTATTCATTCAACCGAAAACTTGGCGATTTCCCATCGATCAACTTCTGAAGTGGCTTCCACATTCCTTCCTTGTTTCACACTGGCGCACTATCGAGAGACTGAAGTCAGCGGTTTACCACTGCGAGAAAAGCTGAACCCGTGGTTTCCCGCAGTGCCGACCATCATGGCTTCGATCATCGGTTCTTCGATTTCCTCGGTCGCCGCCCACTCGACGATGAAGTTGGCGCCCGACCCGCCCTTAGTGTCCCGTCGTTGCACGAGGATGTCCAGAGTTCCGAGCGGTTTAAGGCGAATCAGTCTGTCGATGTGAGTGGTGACAAGGTCTCCGCCAGTGTCGTAATAACGCACCGAGCTGATATAGAGCGGTCGAGTCCGGTCGGTGTTGCGGATGCTCAACGTTGATTCGATCAGAAATGGCCGGCCGGCATCGTAGTAGAGGTGAGAGTAGATCGGCACGTAGACCGACTGAGTGATGCTCATGTCGTCGATGGACGCCCCAGTAGCTTCGAATGCCGAGAGGTCGGGAGCTTGGTACTTGGCAGGAGGTTCGTGGGTGAC
>JAAESQ010001384.1 GCA_024229275.1 bacterium
CTCAACGCGACGGCTCTCGAGATGGATAAAGAACAGCACGTAGTAAGTGACCAACCCACGTAGTGTCAGTACTTCCACTGTGAAAAAGTCAGTCCCTGCAAGAACAGACATGTGTGCGCGGATGAAGTCTGACCATGTTGTCGTACGCTTCCGCTCTGGCGCGGGTGGGATACCGTGGCGGTGTAGAATATTACCTACCGTTTGATCGGATAGCGTGTAGCCGAGGTTCGCCATGGCGCCCACAATGCGGTCATAGCCCCAATCCGAATTTTCTTTGGCCATGCCCACTACGAGTTGCTCGACTTCGGGGGCGATTCTGGGTCGGCCCGGATATCGACGTGATTTAGACCCATCGAACTTACGTGCTATGAGCTTCCGGTACCAGCCCATGATAGGGTCGGGCTTCGCGGCATTGGCCACATCCTCAAGGGCTTTACGACCAAGGCGATGAGCGATCTCAGCGAGTGTAACCCGCTCCGCGTCAGTGAGCCTCAGCGGGGTCTTGAGTTGAACTTTCAGGATCCGGTTTTCGGCAGCAAGATGCTCATTTC
>JAAESQ010001385.1 GCA_024229275.1 bacterium
ATCATTCTCGACATGGATAGCAGCGTCAGCCCGACTCATGGCGAGCAGGAGGGATCGGCCTACAACGGGCACTTCGGCCGCACCTGCTACCACCCGCTATTCCTGTTCAACCAGTTCGGTGACCTTGAACGGTGCTCCCTGCGTCCCGGCAATGTTCACAGCGCGGATGACTGGGAAGGCGTGTTGAAGCCGGTTGTCGTTCGCTACAAGAGTCGGAAGGTGCGGCTGTATTTCCGGGGCGATGCCGCCTTCGCCTCGCCGGAGATGTACGAATACCTCGAAGCCGAGGGTCTCCTGTACGCGATCCGTCTCCCTGCCAACCGTGTACTCCAGGAGAGCATCGCACATTTGTTGACGCGCCCTGTTGGCCGTCCGCCCAACCATGTGCGGCGTTACTACGCCAGCTTCAGCTACCAGGCTGGCAGTTGGGGCAGGAAGCGACGCGTGGTGGCCAAGGTCGAATGGCATCCGGGCGAGTTGTATCCCCGCGTGGGCTTCATCGTGACGAACCTGTGCTGGTCCACCGAGCGGGTGGTGGCCTTCTACAATAAGCGCGGTACGGCAGAGCAATGGATCAAGGAAGGCAAGAACGCCATCAAGTGGACACGACTTTCGTGCAGGACGTTCCGCAACAATGCCGTCCGGCTCCAGCTTCATGCCCTGGCCTACAATCTGGCCAACTTCATGCGGACTCTGGCCTTGCCGAAGGAGGTGGAGCACTGGTCGCTGACGACGCTACGGGAGAAGCTGGTGAAGATCGGTGCGAAAGTGGTCAGCCACGGGCGGTACGTCACGTTCCAATTGGCCGAGGTGGCGGTGCCGAGGAAGCTGTTTCGGGAAATCCTGCGGCGGATCGATGAAATGCGACCAAAACCCGCTCCGGTGTAGGCCGAGGAAATCCACGGCAGGGTACGAAACGATGGGAGAGGCGCGTCTGGATGACGGAAAATATGGGCAAATGGCCTTGGCAAATGGCCTTCCGTACACAGGAAGACCGAAAAATCAGGTCACCGGATGGCTGCGGAGACAATTTTCTTCCCTCGAACATGGTACGGGGGTATGATTCTCACGAACTTGGAGGTTATCTGGGAAATGTCGGCTAATAGGTGAGAAGTCCGATCTATCCTTGGCTGTTGAGCGCTTATCCTGTTTGCCATTTGTACGCGGAAAATATCCAGGAGGTTCGGGATAGCGAAGTCCTCTGGACGCTACTCGCTTGCTTGCTCTTCACGAGTGTCGTCTACTTCGCCATCCAGATCGGAGCAAGGAACCGCCACAAGTCGGCAATCATTACGACGAGCGTCCTCATTCTATTCTTCTTCGGCCTGAAGCTACCTCTCTTCGTATTGCTTCCATCCGTTCTTGCGCTCCTTCTCTTCGCATGGAAGTGCTCTGCGCAGCAGACTCTCGAGCAATCGACGCTCATCCTTACTGTCTCCATCCTCGCGTTGCTCGCGATTCCAAGCGTCACCATTTCGCAGCACCTGCTGCGCGTTCTCTCTCTGGACGTCGACGAGGTCCTGTCGGTCGGACAACGTCCGTCGCAGGTCGACATGTTACGCAACAGTCCGGAGCGACCTGACATCTACTACATCATTCCGGATGGCTACTCTGCCAATGCTCACCTTTCGAGAGAGTGGGACTACGACAATTCGTCCTTCACGGACGCGCTCGAGGATCTCGGGTTTTTCGTCGCCTATGACAGCAAGAGCAACTACGGCTCGACGCTGAACTCGCTGAGTTCGTCCTTGAACCTTCGCTATGTGGAAGAGAACGCTACCGGAGGCGATCTGGCGGATCGCGACTATCTCAGAATGCTCATCGCAGACAATCTGGTTGCTCGATTCCTGATGGAGAGAGGGTACACCTATCTCTATATGAACTCGGGCACACTGTTTCCGAGCACCACCGCCAAGATCAACTTCGATGTCACTGGCAATGGTCTGGTCGAACAGCGGCTGAGCGATCTCGACCCTCGACTCAGTGCGACCCAACGAGAAGAAATCCGTAATGATTGGTACAACAATCACTTCAGGCGCTTTTCAATGAGATCATTCTGCTTCTATTTCTTCGAAAAGACGCTCCTGCGCGTAGCCAAGCATGCGCTCATGTCTGCCTGTACGTCCGAGGATCTTCCTCTTTCCTGGGACGAAACCAGCCGTTTCTTCACAACCCTGGACAAGGCCAAGACGATCCCCGAAATGCCAGAGGCGACCTTCACGCTCGTCCATCTCTTGAAGCAG
>JAAESQ010001386.1 GCA_024229275.1 bacterium
GAGCACGCCGTGCGTCGCCGGGTGCTGAGGCCCGAAGCTGATCTCCATCTCCTCGACGTCAAACAGTGGTGATTGGGGATCCGTCACTGGGTACCCCCTTCCTCTTCTTCGACCTCAGGGCCGCCACCAGTCGGATAGACATCCGGGTAGATCGCGGCGCCGGTGTCGATTCCTTCGACCGGGAAGTCCTTGCGCAATGGATGGCCGTTGAAGCCCTCCCAAGTCAGGATCCGCTCAAGACACGGATGGCCCTCGAAGACCATGCCGAACATGTCGTAGACCTCGCGCTCGAGCCAATTGGCCGTTTTCCACACCGCACTCACACTGTCGACCGACTCGCCGTCGGGCAGCTGTGTGAGAACTCGGATGCGTTTGGAGTCGTCATGACGATGCATCCAATAGACGAGGTCGAACCGCGCCTCTTCACGTTCCGGCCAGTCAACCGCCGTAACATCGACAAGGAATGAGTACTTGCGTTCATCCTTGAGGAAGCGGCAAACCTCGGTCAAGCGATCTCGTGGCACAGTCAAGGTGACCTCACCGGCAAAGCGGTCGGCCATCACCTCGAGTCCGTCAGAGCTCTCGACCAGCGCGACCACATCCGGGTCGTCAGCGGCATCCTCGTGTTCCGGCGGTACCGGCTTCACTTCCCAAGGATTCTTGGGTTCGGCATCAGCAGCCGCCTTGGCTGCCGCGGCCTTGGCCTTCGCGGCGGCGATTTTGGCTGCCTTCTCTTCGTCGGCCAGGCTTGCAGGCGGAGTTTTTTCATCTTCGCTCATGCTGCCTCCATCACGACGCTTCGCTGCGTGCGACCGTCATACGGTCGATCTTCTTCTGCAATTCCATCAGACCGTAGATCAGCGCCTCTGGGCGTGGCGGACAGCCTGGAATGTAGACGTCCACCGGAATAATGCGGTCCACACCCTGGGTCACAGCGTATGTTTTGTAGGGTCCGCCACAGGTTGCACAGGAACCCATCGCGATCACCCATTTGGGGTCGCCCATCTGATCGTAAAGACGCTTGACAACCGGCGCCATCTTCTCAGTCAGGGTGCCGGAGACGATCATCAGGTCGGCCTGACGCGGTGTGCCGCGAAAGACCTCGGCGCCGAAGCGCGCCATATCGAAGCGCGAGTCGAGCGTCGCCATCATCTCGATTGCACAACAGGCGAGACCGAACTGCATCGGCCACAGCGAGCTGCGGCGCGCCCAGTTGAAGACGGTGTCGAATGTTGTGGTGATGATTCCGGGGTTGAGACGATTTTCGATCAGGCCCATTCCAGAGCCCCCCTTCGCCAGGCGTAGATGTAGCCCACCAAAAGGATCGCGAGAAACACGACCATCTCGATGAAGCCAAACAACTCCAGCTTCTCGAACATCACCGCCCACGGAAACAGAAAGATCGTTTCCACGTCGAAGACGACGAAAAGGACCGCGATCAGGTAGTACCGGATCGAAAATCTCGCATCAAACGCCACCGTGCTCGGTTTAATCCCGCACTCATACGGTTCACCCTTCACTTGACCAGGAGATCCGGACCGAATCACCTTTGCGATCAAAAGGGCAATGACGGGAAACGAAATGGCGACGAGGGAAAAAACGAGAATCGGAACGTAGTGCTCCATACCTCCCCCTCCCCTGGGCCCGATCATTCTAACCAGGACCCGCTGCTTGTCAAGAAATTCACAAGCTTCCATCTCGTTGAAAAGCCTTACTGATTCTGTCTCTCAGAAGCAGTCTCAGGCACAAAGTGCTTTCTGCTCTCCCGATCCCTCCCGGGCCTAAAAGCCATGGTTCCTCAATCGGCCAGTTCTCCTGACGCGCAGCCCATGCGTTGCCAGGCACGGTTTCTCGACATCGAAGCGAGGCAGAGCTCAAGTGACACGGCCTCTCGAGAAACCAAGCCAGGCATGCGCAACCGAACTCTAGAAAAGCCACACCGCCTCACATGATTTGCCTCTCCGTGGTTCGCTCACTGCCCTTGTTTCGGAACTTTCGGTGTGTCGAACAACTCCTACCTCCCAAGGAGGTGGACGATGAAGACCACAAGCACCACGAAATCGACAACCTCACTCGGATCTCTGGATCACCTACTGCAACAGGACCAAGCCGAGCGCAGAACCATGCCCTTGGGTATCACCGCGGCGTTCCTTGTCCACGTGCTTGCCTTCGCGATGACCTGGCCGTCGTTGGCTGGGCCGCCGCCGGCACCGGACACAGAGCAGGTGTTCCGTCGCGTACCTCCAATTAGCTATGTTCCACCACCACCGCCACCAGAAGCCCAACCCCAGCTTCAACCACGCGTTCGTCGGGTTCAGATCCCTGACCCGACTCCCTTGGAACCTGAGATCATGAGCGAGTACCAAGATCCCCCTCCGATGGAGATACCAGTAGGAGTGATTCCGATCGAAGGCATCCCCATTCCGCCTGAATCTCCTCCTCCACCGACAGAGGTGATCGTCGGCAGAGATGTCGATCCTCCAACTATCCGCTCCAGTGTTCCTCCGCAATTCACCAAAGCGGCTTTGGTGGCGCGATTGCAGGGCAACGTCGTTCTGCGACTGACCATTGACCCCCAAGGGGATGTCATTGAGACCGAAGTACTCAGCCCGCTCGGCCTGGGCTTGACTGATGCAGCCATCGAAGCAACCAAACAGTGGAAGTTCGAGCCATGTACGGTCAATGGCCACCCGGTGACCGTGATCTACGATCTCACGGTGAAGTTTCGGTTAGCTAGGTGAAGCTACCTATTCATCGATGATTCCCGAGGCGATGGGTAAGGCATCGGTAGATTCTCCGAGCGCCCTTCCCACGCAGTGCCAGGCACGGTTTCTCGAGTTCACACGGTTTTCAACAACCGAGCGAGGTGAGTTCTCGAGAAACCAAGCCAGGCACGTGCCGCCCGACGGAAGTTCTCCCATCGCTTTCGGAACTCTGACACCGACGCTGTCTCTGTCGGCAAACGCTAACGCGACATCTCAGACCAATCGTCTGCGCAGGACCCACAGAACACGTGTGTCATCTATCGGCATCGCTATCCCAATCGCCATCGATCTCGGAGGCGTCTCCGTTTTCGATGGGGATGGCGATGGCGAAGTTGATGGCCCGCGCGACACCTTACCGAACTCTCTCCCCCGAAGCCAACGACTCTCAATAGAGAGGTGCCTCTCTCCTCATCGTCATCGCTATCGTCATCATCATCGTGTTCCTCATGCGCCTCCCCCCATACGATGACGATGAGGATAACGAGGACGATGGCCGGCGCGAATGCCTAGCCAACGGCTTCATTCGAAGCGTCGGACCCCGGGAAGGCTCAGAGTCTCTATCCCCATCGCCATCGCCATTTCAATCGCCATCGATCTCACAGGCAACTCCGTTCTCGATGGTGATGGCGATGGCGAAGTCGATGGCCAGTGCGGGTGCCTCATATCCTCATCGTCATCGCTATCGTCATCGTCATCGTGTTCCTCACGCGCCTCGCTCCATACGATGACGATGAGGATGACGAGGGCAAATGCGGGTGCCTAGCTATCGCCCTCCTTCGAACCCGACATCATCCGACATGTACGCGCCTCACATCCCAATCACCATCAATCTCTCGGGCGTCTCCGTGTTTCGATGGGGGATGGCGATGGCCGGAGCGAGTGCCTATTCCAAGGCTCTCATCCGAAGCCACCGGCATTCATTAAGGAGCGGGCGCTTCCTATCCTCATCGTCATCGTGTTCCTCACGCGCCTCGCCCCCATACGATGACGATGAGGATGACGATGACGAGGGCCAGCGCGGTTGCTCAAACAACGCCCTCCTTCGAAGCCGTCGCTCTCCGACCTAACGATAGCGATCTAGCAGACTCCTACACCAACCGTCTCCGCAAAACCGACGCGGCAAGGGTGCACGACACCAATGCGAAAACCGCCAGATACAGAGCATTGGGCAATACAGCAGAGGCAGCATCCTCCCACACCATGAGGCGTATCAGAGCATGGATCGTCTGGCCGGTCGGCAGTGTTAATGCCGCCATCTTCATGCCGTCAGGCAATATCTCCATCGGCCACCAGCAGCCACCGAGGGCCGACATGGAAAGTGTCAACAGGAGGCCGACCGCCGCCGCTTGCTTGGCGCTCTTCAGAGTCGAGCCGAGCAGCACGCCGACGCCGCTGACCGCAGCGACCAGCAGGATCATGATGCCGACGACCGCCCACGGTGCAGGTCCGAGAGTTTGGCCAAAGATCACTCGCCCCAACAGCAGGAAGTAGAGAGCCTCAGCGATACCGATCACAAGAAGAGAGATAAATTGCGCCGCGACGACTCCGCCGGCCGCCACTGGATAGGCGAGCAGGCGCTGAAGGTGGCCCTGCTCGCGATCCTGCAGCAAACGGATAGCTCCCGTCACGAGGACCGACATGAGCACGAACATCACCATGTTGCCGGGGACCGACTGTTTCATGCCCGACGGTACCTCGCGTCGAACGCCCCAGTCGGAGGCATCAACCACAACGGGCACGACGTCGACCGGGACACCCAGCATTTCAACCGTCAAACTGTTGCCCCGTACCAAGTGCGAGAACGCTCCGGCACGGAGTTCGGCGAGAGCCTTCTGTACCAGCACCTCGAGCCGGATCGCATCCATTGAGCCACTACTTGCCCAAATAGTGACGGTTGCTTCGGTGCCGGTGAGCAAGACTTCGCCCAACCGCGGCGGAAGATCGATTCGTAGGCCACTATTCGGCAAGGGTTCCTCGACGGTCCACTCCTCAATCACCTCGAGTTCGTACTC
>JAAESQ010001387.1 GCA_024229275.1 bacterium
AGGCGATCAAGAAGTTCGCCGATCCAACCGTCAAGGAGCTGCAGCTTTTCTGCATGGAAACCGCCGTTGAGAGAGTCGGGATTCTCTTCATAAACAAAGTTGAGCGGATAGAGGGGCCAGTATTGTAGGAAGAAGGGTTCATCCTTTGCCGCGAGGGAGTCGACCTGCTCAAGAATCTGCCGCTGATAGCGCTCGTTCATCTGAACGTAGTGCTGATGAGTCCACTCTTCGCCAGGTTCAAGATCGATCTCGCGAGCCTTGCCGCCGGCCTTGGCTTCGACGCCCGTAACGAGTCCGTAGGGGCGGAACCTTTTATCGAGTTCGAATTCGGTGGAACGTAGAGCGCGACTGTAGCCGAACTGGTTGTTGGCCATCGCAGATTCCTTGGTCATGACCGTCAGCTGCACCTGCTGGTGCAGGGGGAAGGCTGCGTAGTCGAAGCCTTGGTTGTGAGGATAGGCTTCTTCAATATCGCCTTGGTGCCACTTGCCGATGTGGGCCGTGTTGTATCCGGCATTCTTGAGCACTTCGGCGATAGTGATCTCCTCGGCTTGCAGTCCTTCGCCCACCAAGGCGACCTTGACTTCCTTGATGCCGATGCGGACGGGATGGCGTCCGGTGAGAAATGCCGCGCGGGTAGGCGTGCAGGATGGCTCGGTGTACATCCGAGTGAAACGCATACCCTGATCGGCGAGCTTGTTGATTCTCGGTGTCTTTATCCCCATGACGTAGTTCAGCGTGCGGTTTCCCATTTGACCAAAGCTGACGTCGTCAACGAGAATGTAGAGAATGTTGGGACGCTTGCCGCCGTGTTTGGCGCGGATGCCCGCCAGCATCTTGTCGACTTCCTTGTCCTCGACGTCCCATCGCTCGCCGTGCTGCTGGCGAAGGAACTGGAACTCGCCATCGTGAATGATTGCTTTGTTCTTGTGCTGAGCCAAACATGGGCTCGCGAACACAATCCCAAGCACAAGCGAGATACACGGCGTGAATAGTCTACGCATTTGATAGTCGCTTCCGTCATTCAAGGGAGGTTCAAGTACAGTCGCAGCCATCGGTTGTGGGTGGGTCTCCCGACCCGCTCACGTGTGCGACCGAAGGTCTCCCCGTTTCCCCCAGGGATGCG
>JAAESQ010001388.1 GCA_024229275.1 bacterium
CGTAATTGATTAGCGAGGCCCAGCCCCCAGGGTGACCGGGATATTCTGCCAAGCATCACCATAGCACGATACGCTTTCCAGGCGCCGTCGTTCCACCCCCTCCCGATTTCCCGAGTCATGGATGCGCTCCAGTCCCGGAGGAGCCGATCTACCAGCCAGGGGCCACGCCCCGGATTCAGGGCCGAGATACAGTCGACCTGAAACGGCGTTACATTGAAAATCCAGCGGTGATTTGTCGATGCGCCAAGCCAATCAACCGGGATGAGTTCTCGCAAAACGGAAGAGATCGACCAGTCCCTCGATCATGGACCGTCCTCGTTTGCGCAGCGTCTCGGTCACGCTTTTGAACGCATCGTGGGCGTAAGCGCCGGCTTCGTTCTTCGAGCACTGCGACACCTTGCGTGCGATGACGCCCGAGCGCAGGGCGCGCTCGGCCCGATTGTTGGTCGGCTCGGCAAGCTCGGGTTCTCCAAGAAAACGCAGCAGATTTCCTCCGGCATGATGCCAGCCGAGTTCATCGAGCAAACGCTGGTTGTCGGCATCGTCCAACCGGCGGGGGGACAACTGGCGATCGATCGCTTGCTTGATCCGGTCGGCTTGCCCGGCGTAATCGCTCACGTCTCCGGCATGGTAGCGGTGCCACAGATCCAAACTCTCTTTCAGCAACGCCTTCAGGGTTTCGCCGAACTTTCGGGCAGGCCCGCTTTGCCGGTCCAGCACTTTGTCGATCGAACGGATGATGTGATAGACGCATTTCTGCTGCTTGACGAACTCCAATGCGTTGGCATCGTAGCTGCGCCCGCGGTCGGTGTGCATGATACCCGGATAGTCCTCGGGGACGATCTCCCTCACTTCTTCATTGCGATGGCGCTTGCGAATCTGGTAGACCACAGCGTCGTCCGTCTCGAATCCCATCAACCAGGCCGTCTCAGCGTTGATCCGCCAGCCCGTGTCATCCGTGAATACTCGATCCGCCTCACTCACCCCCGTGCGTAACCGTTCATATTCCTCTCCCACTTCTCCCTTGGCACGACGCAGGGCATCTTGTTGCAGCGCGCTTTGCGTCAACTCGATCCCGGTCATCTCGTGCAGGATCGCCGGCACCTTGCGCATCGGGATACCGAATCCGTAATGGAGCGCATGGCCGGTCGCCAGTACGCGATCACCCAAGCGATGCGCCGTCGCCCCGCGTTGATCCGCCTTCACCTCCGGGTGCCGACCACGCAGCGTGTGACCACAGTCCCGGCACTTGCAGACTTCGATACGATAGTCGGTGACCTCCGGCTTGGGCGGCGGCTCCGGAATGTCCGTGCAGTAGGCATGCTCGATGTGCTTCGGTCCGAAATTCGAACCACCACAGTGGGGGCACCGCTCCTCTTCGATCGGTACGTCCACCGTGCGTGTGATATCTTCGGGGTCCGGCTCTCCTCGATGGTTGAACGTACCCTGTTTCGGTTTACGGCCGGGTTTCTTCGGGTTGGCTTTCCTCGTGTTCTTGGAGAAGGGCGCCGCCTGGCGTTTCGATTTCCTCTCCGCTTCTTCCAACTGTGTCTTGAGCTTTGCGTTTTCCGCCTCGACGCACTCGATTTGCTCACGTAACTTTCCGACTTGCCCACGCAACTTCACCACAAGCTCTATGAGCTCGGTTCGACTGAGGGAGGCAAGATCGTCGTGAGTTAGCATACTTAATATGTGTATACTCTTGTCAAGGATTTCAAGAGATTACTGCATTCGTGCTCTCTTCATCTTCGTCCCCGGTTCGAGGTATCGGCACCCGTCGTCCCGGGCAGGGGGCGGAGCGTATCGTGTGTCGCTAATCAATTACGTTTATCA
>JAAESQ010001389.1 GCA_024229275.1 bacterium
ACGGTGAGCAAGAGCCAGCAAGAAGACACTCTCCAGATTCGCCATCAATCTAGAGCGACCTCGACGAAGTCCTCTGAGTCGAGATGTATTGGAATCACGCGCAGAGGCGAGTCGTCCGCGGCAACCTCCAAACGATAGTCTCCCGACGGAAGGTAAAGAGACAGACCGTGAGCAGGGACCTCGAACCAGCTGTCACGATCGGGATTCAGCCAGCGGATGATAGGAACGGTACCATCGATGGAGTCGGAGATGAGACGGTATCGGATTGCGCCATGCTCCCAGGTGGAAGTCGGTCGAATCCTGAGTTTGACGACCGGGTGAAGGCGAACAGCGGCCTCAGGATGAGGTGAGTTGAGGCGAATCAGTGCGGCGCCGGAACCCCGCACTAGAAGTGTACTCTCCTGCGTAGGCAGTCCGCTCAATCTGCATCGGCCATCGGGGTTGCAGCTCGCGCCGAGGGCATCGCCGACGTAACCATCGGTGAGAGGTATGACGCTGATGTTCTCGGGTACGGAACCATCGGCTTCATGCACTAGGAGAGTTAGCTCACGATCTCTGGTGATCTGTGAACC
>JAAESQ010001390.1 GCA_024229275.1 bacterium
CAGGCCAACCAAACCTTCGGCAGCGGAGTCGCTTTGTGCCCTTCCACCAAGACCACATCGTGATCCCTCAGGAGGAGCGCCAGTGTGTCATCCAAGTTGTATTGATCTGAACTGTGCCGCCGCAGAGCGCTCTCTTCAGGGCCAGAGACCATAACATCCGCTCCAGCCCGAAACAGACGATAAGAATCCTTGCCTTCGGTGTCCAGCTTCAGCCCGTGTGCATCATGCTTGATCGCCGCTACGCGCAATCCGCAGGACGTGAGACGAGGGATCGCTGCTTCGAGAAGGGTGGTCTTGCCGGACCCGCTGTAGCCGGATACTACGACTATAGGTTCACAGCTCCAATCCGCGATTGCCTCACTCATGGCACAAGTGGGATCCCTTCAACTTCAGTGCCAGGTCGCAGGGAAACTCTCCCTGCAGGAATGACGGCCATAGTGTCCGAAAGCGCAAAGTCTGAAAGCATGTGCGATCCACAGCGTTCCATAGCGTGGGCCCACAGCGCACCATCTTTCCACTCGGTACGACACCATCTGAAATGGGTTCGAGTCGGACTCGGTTTCACCTCGTTGGCCAATCGAATTGACATCCGCTGCGGTAACGGTTGTGAGGCCCCGCACAAAGCAAGAAGCAACGGACGTACAAAGACCCACCACATCGCGCCGACAGCGCCTGGGTTTCCCGGAAGACCAACCACCCAGGTCTGATCTCTCACGCCCAGATAGAAGGGCTTCCCGGGCTTCTGTGCGACTCGCCATACAATCCGTTGCACTCCTAAGGACTCTTCGAGCAATGGCTTCACCAGGTCGCGATCACCTACCGAAACACCACCTGTAACGATGGCCATGTCGGCTCCATCAATGAGTCCCTCGAGTGCGGTGTGCAGCTCATCTTCGCTATCTCCTACACACTGTGGCTGACTCGGATCCTGACCGAGGAATCCACCGAGAACGCGATGAAGAAACGGTCCGTTCGAGTCCACGACTTGCCCAGAGCGTGCATCGGCGCCGGCTTTGACGAGTTCTGATCCTGTGGAGAGAACTCGCACCTTCGGTAGACGTGAGACCTCAACTTCTTCCACTCCTGCCATCGTCATGGTTGCGAGGTGTAGCGGAGTCAGACGTTCCCCTGCCGGAATGATCTCGTCACCCTGCTTCAGCTCCTCACCTCGACGTCGAATGTGGTCACCCTCTCGAGCTGGCACAGTGACCTGGACGCCAGTCTCGTCCCAAGTCGCGTTCTCTTTTGGCACTACAGAATCCGCACCTCCAGGTACAACTCCACCTGTGCCTATGGAGACCGCGGTTCCCGGCTCGACTCTTGGAGGATTCAGTGTTCCCGCATAGGCGTCTTCCAAAACGAGCTTCAACGGAGACTTTTCCTCTCCCTGGGTATCGGCTGCGCGGACTGCAAAACCATCCATGGCAGAGTTGTCCACCATCGGCAAGTCCCAACGTGCCACGGCACTGACACGAAGCACGCGACTAGCAGCTTTCTCTAGAGGAAGTGTCGTTGTGCCAAGCTGTCGTACCCGGCCTGCGACGATCGGCCAAACCTGGTTGACGGGTGTGAGTTCTCCTGCCATGTCCATCCCTTAAGAAGCTGATTGTGCAGTGAGCAGATCCGCTCAACGCCTCAGATATCTGGATTTGTATCCGGTACCTCGGCGCCTGTTTGGATTGTTGTCAGTCGGGCCGCGACCTCGGTACCGCCGTTCCTCGCTATGAGTCGATCGATCGTTACAGCCGTTCCTGC
>JAAESQ010001391.1 GCA_024229275.1 bacterium
ATGGACTGCAGGGGCGAAGACCCGAGCGGCTACACCGGAACAGATACTTCAGGACTCGTGCCCTTCATCGACACGGACTATTTTGAGTTCGCATACGGCGATCAAGACGCAGGCGAACGCATCATCGATTCCCAGTGGGTGACAACAAGTGTTTACGTAAGTACCGAGAACGGTAACAACCTCTTTGGAGTCAATTTCGCCGACGGGCGTATCAAGAGCTACGGCGTGAACATGGGTTTCTACACGATCTGCGTGCGAGGCAATCCAATCTATAGCATCAACGAGTTTGTGGACAACAGCGATGGGACCGTGACCGACCTCGCGACAGGCTTGATGTGGGAGCAAGACGACAACGGCAGCGCAGTGATCTGGGAAGATGCGCTGGCTCTGGTGGAAACCAGAAACGATGCATTCTACCTGGGTTACAGCGACTGGAGATTGCCCAATATCAAAGAGCTTCAAAGCATTTTGGACTACAGCCGTTCACCCTACACTCACGGCACGGCAGCCATCGATCCCGTTTTTAATGTCACAGCCATCACTAATGAGGCCTGCATCACCGACTATCCGTGGTACTGGTCATCGACCACGCATGTCTCCTCCGACGGAACCAATAGTAACGGCAGAGGTGCCGCCTATTTTTCTTTCGGAAGAGCACTGGGATATATGAATTCAACCTGGGTCGACATTCATGGAGCCGGGTGTCAGCGCAGCGATCCCAAGGACGGCGACATGAGCGGATACACCGCCCAGGACTGCGGTTACTACAACAACATGGCGCCTCAGGGCGATGCAGTGCGCAGCGGCGACTACGTGCGCCTGGTGCGCGGCGGTGACGGTCTTCTTCGCGCCGACTTCAGCTGGGACCCGTCGTCTCCGACCGAGATCGACACCGTCACTTTCTCGGCGAGTGCTTCCGGTGGCACCTCGCCCTATTCGTTCTCCTGGGACATTGCCGGCACACCGGACACCGGCGATACGGTTCAAACCTTTTTAGCGGCTGGTACACACAGCGTGGTTCTGACAGTCACCGACGCGGCCGGCCTCGAAAGCACGGTCACCAGGGAGGTCACCGTGAGTGCGCTCGCCGGCCTCATCTTTGCCGACGGCTTCGAGAGTGGCGACTCCGCGGCATGGAGTTCCACGTCGTCATGAGAGCCGGAAAGGCAGATCGGAGGCACCCATGATTCGCTGGTCGTTCGCAAGCCCATCCCCACCGCAGCCGGAGGCGACCGTCGGTAGCGCCGTAGCGCGGTTTCCCACCGCTCGCCGTTGGAGGTCGAGAGTGTCATTTTCCTGGCTCCGGCGGCTCATGAGCAAGCGTATACCTTTCGGAAGGGTGAAGCTCGACGGAGGCAACGACTTCCTGGCCAAGACCAACCTGGGAGTCGCCGTTGCCGCACTTTTCCTACTGAGCCCGTTCGCCGTCAACCACCTCATCAATGGCCGCCTCTTCATGGGAGCCGGCGCGGCGGCCATCGTGGCCATCTTGACGGTCAACGCCTGGTCCATTCTCCGCGGTCGTATGGTCAGCTGGCTCACGCCGATCGCTCTGGTTCCGGCCATCACCGCCTACCTGGTGGTGTGCTTCAGGCAGCAGGGGGCAATCGCAGCCTTCTGGTCCTATCCGGCGTTGATCTCCTTCTACTTCATGCTCTCTCCACGGCAAGCGAGGATCGCCAACCTCGTCCTTCTGGCGGTCATTATTCCCGAGGCATCGAGCGTCCTGCCGCCTGCTCTGACGATCAGGTTTGCAGCCACTCTGCTCGCGGTCAGCATCTTCTCCACCATCTTCGTGTGCATCCTTTCGCGCCAGCGATATCTGTTGCGGAAGATGGCTGTGACGGACCAGCTCACGGGTCTACTCAACCGCAAGACGCTGGATCCATCTCTGGATCGAGCGGTTCAGCAAAGCCGCCGCACCGGCACGCCCATGACCCTGATCGCCCTCGATCTGGACAACTTCAAATCGGTCAACGACACATTCGGACACGAAGCCGGCGACAAGGTGCTACATGCCGTCGGCTCGACGTTGCGTGAACGTCTGCGTGGTAGCGATCAGGTCTTCCGCCTCGGCGGAGAAGAGTTCCTCGCGCTGCTGTTCGACACCGATTCAGATCACGGCAACCTGATCGCCGAAGAACTTCGCACGAGCATTGCTGCGCTTGACATCCTTCCGACCCGCAAAATCACAGTCAGTCTCGGCCTGGCCGGTCTTCGTCCTGACGAGACCTGGAAGGACTGGTGGAAACGGGCCGATGACAATCTTTATCGTGCAAAGTCCGCCGGCAGAAATCGAATTGTTGCGTCTTCGAAGTGAAGAAAGGCTCTTTTCGAATGGCTTCTCGCGCCTTTCTGAATTCTCCCGTCTGTGTGGCTCTGTTCCTGCTAATCGCAGTCGCTCTGCCCATCCGACTGGCGGCGCAGGACGATCGATCGGCGCTGCTCGCTCAAGCCGAATCATCCAGCGGCGAAGAACAGGTAGAGCTTTTTAACCAGCTATCGAAGAGCTACTGGGCGGTTTCTGCTGACGACGCGCTACAGCACGCCGAGCGTGCCAAGGTGTTGGCGGCTGGGATCGACTATGCCCGCGGAGAGGCAGACGCCTGGAGAAACATCGGCATCGCCTACTGGTACATGTCGGACTACGAGGCCTCTTCAGGCGCAGTCCTGGAGGCGAGGAAGATCTACGACGAAATTGGTGATGCCAGGGGCGTCGCCGCTTCTCTGAGCACAATGGGTACCATTCAGATGCAACTCGAGAACTACGAGCTGGGCATCGCGCTCTATGAGGAAGCCCTACCGATTGCCGAAGCTGCTGGCGACGACAATCGAGTGGGTATCCTTCTCAGCAATCTCGGTACCCAGCACCTGGGCCTCGAGAAGCCGCGCGAGGCACTCGTCTACCTCAATCGCGCGGTTGAAGTCTTGACACGAAACGGTAGTCAATTGTCCCTCCTCACTTGCTTGGCGAACATTGGCGGCGCCCACAAGCGCCTCGGCGAGTTTCAGCAAGCACTCGATGTGAATCAAGAGGTTCTTCGTATCGCGGACGAAGCCGGATCGCATGAGCGCTACGCCGACGCTCTTGGTGACATTGGTCTGTCCTACGCTGGCCTGGGTCAGGACGAAAAGGCGCTTGAGTACCTGCAACGTTCAATCGTTTTCTCCGAGGAGAAGGACCTGAAACGTAGCCAACGCAGCGGTTTCGTAGATCTCTCCAATTTCTTCGAAAAGCGCGGTCGCTTCAGTGAAGCACTTGCTGTCTTCAAACGCTACGTCGAACTCCGCAAAACAATCTTTGACGAAGAAGGCGCACAGGCGATGGCTGGCATGCGTGTGAAGTACGAGACCGAGAAGAAAGAGCGTGAGATCCAGATCCAGCGCCTCGAGATCGAAAACCAGAAGGACATCCAAAGAGCGTTGATCGTGATTGTGTTGATCTCTGCGGTGGCCGGAGTGATCGTCTTCGTGCTCTACCAACAGAAGCGTCGAGCTAACATCGAACTGGACAGATTGTCCCGCACGGACCCGTTGACCGGTCTCGCCAATCGCCGATCTTTGCTGGATGCCGCCCGGACCAGCCAGCTTCGCGCCCAGCGTTTCGCCGAACCCTACTCCGTCATCCTCATGGATATCGACCATTTCAAACGTTTCAATGATGAGCACGGACACGATTGCGGCGACGCCGTCCTGAAGGCTGTTGCTTCCGCCATCCGCGAGTCGGTACGAGAGATCGACATCGCAGCGCGCTGGGGTGGTGAGGAGTTCCTCGTCCTGTGCCCCGGCACGGACATTGATGGCGCCGAAGTTCTGGCCGACCGCGTGCACCAAGCTGTGCGATCGACAACTGTGGCATACGGCGGCCTACCCCACCGCGTCACCATCACCGCGGGAATCGGGCAGTACAAAGGTAATGACAGCTTCGACTCGGTAATCCAATACGCCGACGAGGCGCTCTACCGCGGCAAAACCGAGGGACGCGATCGGATTGTAGTGGCCTAGGGGTCCGGCCGGAAACACCATCGCCAGAATCAAATCCCACCTCACCGCAGTCTTCTGCTTTTGAAGCGGCAGCTTGCCCGCGATGATGGTGATGATGATCAGATTGTCGGCACCGAGTGCGATTTGCACTAACGTCACCGAGAACAACGCAGCCCAGAATCAGGGGTCGAGAAAAACATCAAGCATGACGGCTTCCATTCAACCCGATGTGTCGGCGTCAAAGTAATACGCCATTCACCTTGCTTGGCGCCTGCTCTAGAGATTAGTAGAGCGGAGAGCTTGGCTTTGACTTGGCTGATTGCCTCAATTCACTCAATTGCGTTTGGCGAAAGGAATTCCGAGCTTCTTCATCTTGTAGCGGAGCGTATTCGGGTTCACTCTAAGCAACTCCCCTGCTCCTCCGGGACCATGTATCTTGCCGCCAGTCATACTGAGAACCCGCCTGATGTGACGCGCGACAACAACGTCGAGTTCGATCGGCTCCTCTTTGGACGGGGCTAGGTTTGAACTCTGCAATGGCGTTCGAGGTGCGGAAATGCCGTCGAACGTCAGAGGCTCATCTCTGTGCCGCAGAATCATGGCCCGCTCGATGAGATTCTCGAGTTCGCGTACGTTTCCTGGCCAGTCGTAGGCAAGGAGGTCTTCGATGGCGCCTGGTGCCAGCTTTGGTGTGTCGCCCAGCTTCAGTTCGGCTGCCTTGCGCTCAAGAAAGTGCTGTACAAGTGCCGGTATGTCGCCGCGGCGATCACGCAATGGAGGTACAGCTATTGGAAAGACATTGAGTCGAAACCACAGGTCTTCTCGAAAGGTCCCTGCCCTGACCATAGCCTCGAGGTCCTTGTTGGTGGCTGCAATGATTCGGATGTCGACAGGGATACGATTGGTACCGCCAACACGCTCAATCTCTCTGTGCTGAAGTACTCGCAGTAACCGCACCTGCGCCTCAAGCGGCATCTCGCCGATCTCGTCGAGCAGAATCGTTCCCTTGTTCGCACGCTCGAAGCGGCCCCGCTTCTTTGCCAGCGCACCTGTGAAGGCTCCCCTCTCGTGACCGAAGAGCTCGCTGTCGAGCAGTGACCCCGGTATGGCACCGCAATTGACGGGGATGAACGGCCCCTCGTGGCGCGGTGAAGCGAGATGTATGGCATTGGCGACTACATCTTTGCCTACCCCGGTTTCTCCGGTCAGCAAGACCGGACTTTCGGTAGGTGCCACATGTCTGACTTTGTGCATGACCTCGCGAAGACCGAAATCTACACCGACGATCTCGTCGCCTGAAAGACGCAGCAGTTCCCGGTTCAAATACCGGTTGTCATCGGCCAGGCGATCCTGCAACCTCAAAACCTCTCGGTGTTTGAGAGTGTTGGACATTGCAACGACGAACGGCTCTTTCAACGTGGCGTAGAGGCGAGCATGGTGTTCTTTGAATCTGTGGTTGCCCCTCGCAAGCAATGCGAGGGCACCGACAATCTGACCCTCGATAATAAGTGGCAGACTCATTGCCGAAGAGGATGGTTCACCCAGTTCCCTGAGGAGATTGCGGGTGACCGGCTCCTTGTCCGGCTCGTTGATCACAAAGACCTCCGGCAATCGACCAGCCAACCACTCTTCGGCCCAGTCGGCCATCTTCATCCTTGCTTGTTCGTCATACGGAACCAGAACGTCCATTCTTCGACAGGTCTCGGCATCTGCCCGAGCAACTATCCGCATGGCGCCGATGTCATGCTCGTTCTTTTCTAGATAGAGCACGTCGGCAGGCACGTGTTCTGACAGGTACTCGATACACGCTTGCAGTCCTTCCTCGATCTCCAGGTGACTACAGAGCCTGAGTGTTACGTTTCGAAAGAACTCGTTGTCATCGACCATGGCAGCCGCTCCAACTGTTGTGGTTATTTGTAATCTTACTGAGTATTACGAAATACCACAATTCATTTTACGAAATACCGCAACAGCCTTGTCATAGATTCACGCTAATTACTGATATTTAGATGTTTATGCTACTGGCATGATTCTCGCCTTAGTGTTGATCGAACGAGGAGATGAACCATGAGAACTCTGATATACGGCTCCAAGAAGCACGACGGAGAGCGATCGAAGCGGATATTGGTCGCGGGTGCCACAGGCTACCTGGGCAAGTTCGTCGTCGAAGAACTCAAGGCCCGTGGCTACTGGGTTCGCGCACTTGCCCGTTCTCCTAGGAAGCTTGACCACTTGCTTGGCTCGCTGGACGAGGTCGTGAAGGCCGAGGTCACCCAGCCGGAGACACTAGACCATGTTTGTGACGGGATTGACGTCGTCTTCTCTTCGATCGGTATCACCAAGCAGAGGGATGGTCTGACTTTTCGAGATGTCGACTATCAAGGAAACAAGAATCTCCTAGATGTCGCTCGTCGAGCTGGCGTCTGGAGGTTCGCCTACGTTTCAGCTTTCAACGGTCAAGGTCTCCGTCACCTCGACATCGGTGCCGCACATGAGGATTTTGTCGACGAACTCAAAGTGTCGGGTTTGGAGTACACCGTACTTCGCCCAACCGGATACTTCTCAGACATGGGCGAGATCCTCGAAATGGCACGAAAGAACCGGGTCTGGCTGATCGGTTCGGGCAAGCACCGCGTCAACCCCATTCACGGCGCCGACCTGGCCGTCACCTGCGCGGATGCCATCGAGGGTGGAGACACGGAGATCAATGTGGGAGGACCTCAGACAATGACATGGAATGAGGTCGCTGCTCTCGCGTTCGATGTACTCGGAAAACCAGCCAAAATTACACATATACCCGCATGGTTCATGTGGTCAGTAGTTCGCTTGATCCGCCTCCTAAATAGACATCAGGGTGATCTGATGGCTTTCTTCACCACCATGGCAACCACCGACGTAGTGGCTCCAGCCACCGGAGACCATACTCTCGAAGCACACTATCGCTCGCTCGCGAGTCGATCATGAGTCGTTTCGAAATTGTCCATTTGAGATCATCCAGGGAAATCGTAGAAACTCTCCGTGATCGGATTATTGACACACTGAAGGACCAGGGCTCAACTGTCGCAAAAATCTCCCTGTACCGCCGTGACGGACTAGAGACCGACGTTGCTGTTCATATCAGTCCCATCGGGAGTGAGCCTGAAGGCTTACCAAGCGAAATCGGCCTCCATCTTGCTGCCGAATTGCGAACCTACGGCCTTGTTGAACACTCGGTTTGGGAAGAGTTGGAATGACGAACTTGCGACTTTGCACAGACATGGCATCTCTCCTCGGATCAGAGCGCCGAGTCCTCTCTTTCAACCGAGTTGATCAAGCTTGACAGTTCGTACTTCGGAACCTATTTTATAGGCGACTATTATTTAGGTCCCTAGTTACCAGGAGGCTCACAATGGATCCAACATCAGATGAATACCTCGCCCGGTTCAAGGCACGGTACCCGCAGATGGACCTCGAGCTAGTCCAGTTTTTCGCCCCGACCATGTCGGCGATATACGACACAGCGATTCTTATGGAGAGCCATTTCACGAAACTCGGTCTATCGAAGGGGCGATTCATGGTGATGATTCAGCTGCTCGGCATCGATGACCCGGATGGCGTGAGCATCTCCGACGTACTCTCTCAGTACCGCGTGAGTTCCCCGACCATGACCGGCATCATCGACACCCTCGAGAAGGAAGGCCTGATCGAGCGCGTCAAGAGCCCTGAAGACAGGCGTCGAGTCAACATTCGGATTACCGACACCGGACGCGCGTTCATGGA
>JAAESQ010001392.1 GCA_024229275.1 bacterium
CATCTGCTTCCCTTATGAGACTCGGCGAACCGCCGTGTACGCCGCGGGGACAGTTCACGCTCCGATGGATGCCGTGCAGTCTGCTGAAGACGGCCTCGGCGCGGCTATGAAGGCCGTGCAGTCGATCGAAATGGCGAAGCGTGGTGAGGCGGTCCATCCGAGGGCCGGCGACACTGCAATTCCTGATTTCTTCCTTCAGCGCTGCACCCAGTGCAAACGCTGCACTGAGGAGTGCCCGTTCGGAACGATCAACGAGGACGAGAAGGGCACGCCAGAATTCAATCCGCTGCGTTGCCGCAGATGCGGTATTTGTATGGGCGCTTGCCCAGAGCGAATCATCAGCTTCCAGGACTACTCTGTGCTCATGATCGCCGAGATGATCAAGGCGATGGAGGTTCCCGAGGACTACGAGGAGAAGCCTCGCATCCTCGCACTCATGTGCGAGAACGATGCGGCCCCGGCTCTGGATGCTGCTGCTGCCAACGGCGCGAAGTGGAATCCGTGGGTTCGAGTTATCCCGATTCGCTGTCTCGGGTCGACCAACATCGTTTGGTTGGCAGAGGCGCTATCACGCGGCATCGACGGAGTGATTCTTATCGGCTGCAAGTTCGGTGACGACTATCAGTGCCACTACGTCAAAGGCTCGGAACTCGCCAACACGCGATTGGGCAACGTGGGTGAGACGCTTCAGCGTCTGGCTCTCGAGCCAGAGCGAATCAAGCTTGTCGAGCTGTCGCATGACGAGTTCGATCGGGTTCCGCAGATCCTCGACGATTTTGCCGAGGAGCTTGATGAGATGGGACCGAACCCGCTGAAGGGCTTCTAGTCGAGGGGGGAATTCGATGGCTTCGATACCCATTACGCAGGACGAACCAGGGATCCGAGAGGCATTCCTTGACAGGGGCGGTGAAAACGCCACGCGCTGCTTCCAATGCGCTACCTGTTCGAGCGTCTGTGAACTCGCTCCAGACGATGCGCCTTTTCCTCGTCGCCAGATATTGTGGGCCCAATGGGGCCTCATCGATAAGTTGGCGGCGGATCCAGGTGCATGGCTTTGCCATCAGTGCAACGACTGTAGTGTGAGATGCCCCCGCGATGTCGGGCCCGGTGATGTTATGGCCGCAGTGCGGGCAATGATGGTCGAACGACTCGCCTTTCCGGCTGCGCTCGGCAAGCTCGTCGGTAACGTCAAGTCGACCTGGCCGTTGCTCGTCTTCGGGCCGATCCTCTTTTGGCTGGTGCTACTCTTTGCGACCACCGGTCTTGGCGTGGTTCCGGTACATCATCACCTCCAACCCTCGGCAACCATGGGGCAGTTCTTCTACGATCAGTATGTCCCGCACTATTTGATTTACGGGGTCTACTTTTCAGCCACCGCGTGGGTACTGATTGCGTTCTGGTCCAGCGGCCGGCAGTTCTGGAAACAGCTCGGATCCAGCGCCGAACGCAAAGGCTCATTCATCGGTGCGTTGGTTGGGACGTGTGTCGAAATCGCAACCCACGGAAAATTTTCGAGCTGTGAACAGGGTGTGCCGAAAAGGAGATGGGGACACTTCATGGTGATGTGGGGTTTCATTGGCGCAGCCATAACCTCAGGGTTTGCAGTCGTTTATCTTTATGGCAATACTCCGCTGTTCTCGTGGTTCTTCAAGATCTTGCCATTCGAGACCCCCGGCTACCCGGTTGCGATCTCACATTGGGTGAAGTGGCTCGGGAACGCGTCTGCCATTTCCTTGGTTCTTGGTGGCCTGTTGCTCTTCGTAAACCGAATGTCCACTACTAACAAGCTAGTAGGCGCCACAACATCCTTTGATCGTTTTTTCCTGTGGATTGTTCTGGCGGTCATCGGTAGCGGCGTCTTGACCGAAATCTTCCGCTTCGTCCCGTCCATCAGCCCGATGATCGGATTCGGAGTCTACATCCTTCACCTGGGGGTGGTGCTCTGCCTCTTCCTCACCCTCCCTTACTCCAAGTTCGCACACTTGGTCTACCGCACGTTGGCAATCACGCACCAAAGGATGGCCGACGCTGATTAATAGCAACCGTTCGGAGAAATCCGCCTCATAAGAGGCGATGAATACTGATGAGGGAGAATTCATATGATCAAACCACACGGCTCTGACACCCTAAAACCTCTGTACGTGGCGGACGACGCCAAGCGGGCAACCCTTGAGAAAGAGGCAGCCGGCCTGAAGTCAATCGTTGTCTGCTCCGCCGCTGCAGCAAACGCGGTCATGATGGGATCCGGCTACTTCAATCCGCTCCAGGGCTTCATGAACCTGGCGGACTCGATGGCCGTCTCCGAGAAAATGATCACGACTGACGGTCTCTTCTTCCCGGTCCCCGTCGTCAACGTCGTCGAGGACGCCTCCGGCATCGAGGTCGGCGCACGCATCGCGCTCAAGGATCCTAACGTCGACGGCAATCCGGTTCTTGCAATCCAGACGGTCGAAGCTGTCGAAACAGCGACCGCAGACCAGATGAAGTTCATGACCGACAAGGTCTTCGCGACCGACGACATGGAACATCCTGGCGTCAAAGCCTTCAACACGGTCGGCAACACGTTCATCTCGGGTCCGATCCAGGTCCTCAACTACTCGTATTTCGCTGATGAGTTCCCCGAGACCTTCCGGACTGCTATGGAGATCCGTGAGCTCATCGAGAAGAACGGCTGGAAGAAGATCGTGGCTTTCCAGACCCGCAACCCCATGCACCGCGCGCACGAAGAGCTCGTGCGTATGGCCATGGACCGCGAGAACGCCGATGGCGCCGTGATCCACATGTTGCTCGGCAAGCTCAAGCCTGGCGACATCCCGGCGGACGTGCGCGACGCCGCCATCCGCAAGATGGC
>JAAESQ010001393.1 GCA_024229275.1 bacterium
CACTGAACGCCCTGTTAGTCAGACAAAAGAACCTTTACCAGAGGAGGAGATTTATGATCACAAAGAAGAGCGTTCTTGTCGTTGTATCTATGGCATTCATGGCCATGATGCTCTATCAATGGGGACACTTAGACGGACGCGAAGGAAAATCGTCCGGGCTTATAGGTGAGTCAATCGCCGCTGAGAGTCCGCCAAAAGTGTCACCGGTGAAGGCGCGCGCTCGTGATTTCTACGCGCCCAACAGCGAGGATCTGGGGCCGGATGAAATGCGGTTGATTGCCTGTGGCACCGGCATGCCCACGGCGCGTCCGAAACAAGCGGCGTCGTGCTGGCTGCTCGAACTGGGGAACGGCGACAAGTTTATATTCGATGTCGGGACCGGATCGGCAGAGCGTATCGCTGCCATGCAGATCCCCTACAATTACCTCGACAAGGTCTTCCTGAGCCACCTGCATACCGATCACTTTGGCGATCTCGACGCGCTCTTTGTCGGTGGCGCGCTGGCCGG
Source organism: bacterium (assembly GCA_024229275.1). GTDB lineage: Bacteria > Acidobacteriota > Thermoanaerobaculia > Thermoanaerobaculales > Sulfomarinibacteraceae > JAAESQ01. The sequence continues at coordinate 509 of JAAESQ010001393.1, forward strand.
CCGCCAGAAACCGTTACGCGTTTGGGGTCCGAAGGGCGATACACCGGAGAGAGGTACGAAGTACGCGCTGGATCATTTGTTCAAAGCGCTTACCTGGGACCTCGACGGCCGCGCGGGAATAACCGA
>JAAESQ010001394.1 GCA_024229275.1 bacterium
CGGGGGTCGATCAAAAGCTACGAATCTCCGATAAGGGCGATTCCGCGCCATATTCGGGCAGTCACGCCATGAACCGTCGCCCGATCATTGGTGCATCCGCGATCTTTCAGCACCCGCCCGAACCGGGGTGGTCAGGGGTGGTCAGGGGTCTTCTTATTGTTTTCTACTTCTGTATTTTGAGGCTTCATTGTCGTTCCCCGCGATGAAAACAATAAGAAGACCCCTGACCACCCCTGACCTAACCGAGATTGAAGTGCTCCGGCCGCAGTCCGATGCCCCGATAGACGGTGGTTCGCTCGTCCGCGTTCCGGGTCCGGGTCTTCTTCAGGTGGGGGTAGGCGGCCAGCAGATCACGGCAGAACGTCGAGAGCGTCGTGGGCTCTTTCCACCCGTTTTCGGTCGTCCACTGCCGCCACTGCTCATAGATCGTTGCCGGCTCGATGGACTGTCCGGCAGCGACGACACACCGGTCACGGACGAAGGCCGAGATGGGGCTGGCCAGGTCTTCGAGCTGTTGCAGGGCGTCGGCCGATGACTGGGGCTGTACGAACCGGCCGCGGTCCCGGAGCCGTCGCCAACCGTCGATCGCCCAGTTGAGGACGCCGGGCAACTCACCCATGAGCCGGTCGGTCAGCCCGGTATCTTCTCGCCCCAGGAACGATTCAGTCAGGACCAGCAGCACGAACCGGCTGACCAATGCCCCGGATGCGTCATCGAGTCTGGGCAACTCATTGGTGAGGACCGTAAACCGGCTCGACAGCGTGCCCGTCCATTGGTCGCGGTATTTTCTGTCGATTGTCAGCCCGTCCTCGCCGCTGATGGACAGCAGCCGTTCGGCCACAGCCGCCTGATCACTTCGCCGGCTCAGCCTGGCGTCGCTGATGATAGCGACCGTCTTACCGATCAGGTCCGCGAGCCCGAAGTTCACCCCGAAGCTGGCGAGCGTCGGATTCGTCACGTTGGGCTTGCCGATCAGGGCGGTGAGCACGCGGGCCATGGTCCCCTTTCCGGATCGCTTCGGCCCGACGATCATCATGATTTTCTGTTGGCGGGTGTCGGGGGTCAGGGAATACCCGAACCACTCCTGCAAGGCGTCGATCGGTTCACGGTCATCGCCCCACAGCTGCCCTAGGAACGTCAGCCATTGCTTCGGATCGGGTGCGTCGGGTTGATAGTCGAAGTCGAGTGCGTTGTGAACGTAAAACGACGGTGACGATGGATAGAGTTGGCCAGTGGGTAGGTGTAGTAGTCCGTTATTGCACGCCAGCAGTTCGGACGGGGGCAAATGATACACATGTGTATCATTCAGCCACGTCGGGGGAGTCACATCCTTAGGTAGATTGCAGACCGCAGCCAGTGCATCGAGCACGTTATCTACCTTCGCTCGTGTCGGCGAGAACGGGACTTCCTTTTTCTCCTTATCCTTCACGATCACCGTCATCGCGTCATCAAGAAATGAGTAGAGCTGTGCCCGGATGGCCTTACCGTCAGCTTCCGCGTAGTGTGAGCCAGTCCAGTGATAGAAGGCATCGGCATGATGGTAGACAGTCGGCGTCTGATCGTGTTGATAGTGTCGCTCGACGAACTGGCGTGCTGATTCGAGCGGGTCGCCGGGGTAGAGGATTAAGGGTGCTTGCTGTCGTACTTGCTCGGCATCGGGGCGTGAGATATGAGTATTGGCAGATTTGCCATTAGTTATATCCCGCCCATTATTCCGGCACCCGAAGTCGCCCGCGGCGTCGACTTTCTTCTTGGCGTCATCCAACTTATGGCGCAGCTCATGATCCGCCCATCGCGGATCGCACTTGTGATCATTCCACCACAGCATGGCTTGCCACGCATCGGACTCTGTAAGGTCGAACCGGTAGCACTCACATGCCGCTTGTAATGTCGCGTTACTTCCGCCGCTGCCGGAGATCGCGGGGTCCATCTTCTCCATGTAGGCGATGCACCGATCAACGGCCGGCATCCCGGTAGAAACATGCGTGTTTCTACTTTGCGGTGACGGTCGTGGTGGCTCCTGCGGTCCAAACGTCGTGTAATACAGATCGTCAAGTTCTCTCTGTCGATCCTCGATCGTCGCCGGCGTATCGGGCAACACATGGCCGGTCATGGCGAAGTATCGCCCACGATCGTAGATTTCGATCTCCTTAAACCCGTCGACGTTCGTTGACTTGTTTTTACCGTCCGGCTTCTTCGCCTTCACCCATATTTTGACACCATAGCCGCTGGGGCTGATCTCTGAATAGCTGGCCAGTGTGTCAATAATTGCCTCGGCTTGTTTGCACAACCGGCCCTCGTCGTCAAGGCAGTCGTCCAGGTCGATACCGCAGTAGGGGTCATCGCCGGCGAACACATACCCGATGCCGCTATAAGTCGTGTCGAACGCCTCGACAACATCGTCGAACGTGGCCCACGTGTCGGGGTGTTTCGTGCTCGCGTTGGTGCCGTTGATCTGTTTGGGCGTCTTGCGATCGCCGTTCTCCATTCGCCACAGCACCCAATGCCGCGTCCGCTTGAGTTCGTCGGGGATATTGTCGAGATCAATTCCATTATTCATCGTCGGTCCCTTCGATCCCGCGGCACGTCCCGCCGCAGGTCTTTCACGTACTGTTCAAACCGCAGCAGATCGGCCAGTGTGTGGCCTTCCTGGACCAACGCGATCACGTCGGCCACGCCATAGCGATAGCCGAGCCACGTGTCGGCGTTGTCGTCACGGTGGGGTTGATACTCAGGGTGAGTCTCTGCTAAGATGCGCATGTCACAATTCAGGCTCCGCCGTAGTTGCTCGCAACAACTCGGCGGATTTTTTATAAGTTCACGGGGACAGGCCCCGCTCCGCCAAGTCGTCAAGGTGTTTCGCGATCGTCGACGCTCGCCAACGGGGTAAACGATCGCCAAGGCTCACGTCCGGC
>JAAESQ010001395.1 GCA_024229275.1 bacterium
CGATAAAACCCCTTGCCGATGGCCCGAAGCCTCCAACCGGAGGCTCAACCGATGCCGCGGAGGTCAGCCACATAATCCCAACTGTAGGATTCAGCTACACCACTGCTGCCGCCGGCATCCCATGGCATAGCTGGGCCGCCACGGCATGTCACGGCACGAGCGGTGGCATCAAGGGCGCGGTCGCTGCAGCAAAGGTCATCGCCCTGACCGGTGTCGATCTCCTCTCGGATCCAGCACTCCTCGAGGCAGCTCGGAAGGACTTCATCGAGAAGAGCGAAGGAAAACCATATCGCTCACCTCTTGAGGACATGACACAGTAACGGCTTCAGCGAGGCTGACAATAGACGCCCGAGCACCACCGAGACAGTATTCTGGTGGGATGTTGCTACTCAGTTTCGACGCCGATTCCGCCCATGCTCTTGTTACGCATGAGATCGAGTGACGCGGAAGCAGGCCAGAACAACTCATCGAGCCTCTGACGGTAGGGCGCCACCGAAGTGGTGATTGGCTCTGGAAGACCTGCCTCCCAAGGCAAAACAGCGTCGTAGTCCTCCATCCGCATAATCTCCCCGTTTAGTACCTCTATTGCCTCCGCATCGACTCCGTCTTCGAGGACCGCCAATTGATTTTCAAGAATACTGATCAGCAGCTTTCGAATCCTTCGGTTGACC
>JAAESQ010001396.1 GCA_024229275.1 bacterium
AATCGTTGAAGTCGCAACATCGCGGCTAAAAGCCGCTCCCACAGTAGAATCTCTCAGCTGATCTCTGACCTCTGACTTCCGACCTCCGACCTCTGACCTCTAATCTTCGTCTCGCCGTTTCTCTCCTGCTCTATGCCAGATGCTTCTTTTCGTCTCGCCCGACCTCCCGTCTCGCCAGTCTCGCCGGCTCACGTAGTGAGCCCCATTCCTTCCCAAATACAAGACCCTTGCATTCCTTTCAAAAATGACTATACTCCACCATCTGTTTTATTTGCTGTTTTCAGAAGGGATAGCGTGGAATGAGTAGTCTTGTGAAAAACACCCGGATGCGGAACATCGCCATTATTGCCCACGTGGACCACGGAAAGACCACGCTTGTTGACGCCATGTTCAGACAAAGCGGTCTTATCCGGGAGGGACAGGAAATCGATGACAGGATCATGGACAACCTGGAGCTGGAACGTGAGAGGGGCATCACCATCGCCGCCAAGAACTGTGCGGTTAACTGGAAAGGCACGAAGATAAACATCCTCGATACGCCCGGCCATGCCGATTTCGGCGGCGAGGTGGAACGGGCCCTCGCCATGGTTGACGCTGCCTTGCTCCTGGTAGATGCCTCAGAGGGGCCTTTGCCTCAGACCCGCTTCGTGCTCAAAAAGACACTGGAGGCTGGGCTGAAGGTCATCGTGGTCATCAACAAAATTGACCGCCAAGATGCCCGTCCTAATGAGGTCCTTAACGAGATATACGATCTCTTCATAGATCTGGACGCCACCGAGGAGCAGCTTGAGTTTCCTCTCATCTATGCCATAGGGCGTGAGGGCATTGCTCAGAAGGGACTGGAGCAGGGGGGCGAGGATCTGCAGCCGCTTTTCGACACCATCGTGGAGCAGGTACCCCCGCCCTCCTATGACCCCGACGAACCCTTTCAGATGTTGGTGGCCGACCTTGGTTACTCCGACTATCTGGGCAGACTGGCCATAGGCAGGGTCGTCAATGGTTGGGCGAGAAGCAATGATTCCCTGGTTTGCCTCGACGCGCTGGGCGGGCAGGTTTCCCTCAAGGTCTCAAAACTCCAGGTTTACGAGGGGTTGAAGCTCCAGGAGACGGAGTGTGCGGAGCCCGGTGATATCGTCGTGCTCGCTGGGGTCGCGGCAGTCAAGATAGGCGACACCATCTGCACCCATGACTCACCAAAGCCCCTGAAGCGGATCAAGGTGGAGGAGCCCACCGTCTCCATGCGCTTCACCATCAACACCTCGCCCTTTGCTGGCAAAGAGGGGAAATACGTTCAGGCGAGTAAGGTTGGCGAGCGGCTTTTCAAAGAAACGCTGAGAAACGTCGCCATACAGGTGGAGGACGGTGGAGACAGAGAGAGCTTCGTGGTCAAGGGCAGAGGCGAGTTCCAGATGGCCATTCTCATCGAAACCATGAGACGGGAGGGCTTCGAATTCTGCGTAGGGCGTCCCGAGGTCATCTACAGGCACCGGAACGGTGAGACGTACGAGCCCATGGAGCACCTCTTCGTGGACTGCAAGGAGAATT
>JAAESQ010001397.1 GCA_024229275.1 bacterium
GGTCCTTCCACGTTTCTGGCACGTCTCTTCCGTGGAGGGCTTCCCTCTAGGGACTCTAGCGATGCGCGAGTTGAACGATCGGACGGGCATACCCGTGACACGGTTCCTGATGATGATCGTCGTAGACCTCACGTCGGACCGTGTGGAAGGGGTCCTGCCAACGGCGAGGAGGCAGGATCGTCTCAGCACCGTCCTGTGCTCCACATTGGGAGGAGTCACCCAGCAGGTCCTAACCTTGAAACTGCTAGCGGCGTGACCGCGGAGCCTGCAACCCATTCTGGGGCTGGAAGACTGCCTCCAGCCGCCAGCGCAAGCAACTTTACTTGTCACGGTGAAGGTACTTCTAGCGCTGGGTCGGGGGGGCGTCCCCGAGAGGGAGGACCCGAGAGTCACGGGGAACATGAGACGTCCAGCTTGAATACGTCGACCCCCGAAAGAAGGTCAGATCGCATGTCGCGTGAACAGGATAGAGAGGAGGTGGAAGAAGATCCCCCTCCTCCTCCCTCTGACTCGAGTTCTTCCTCATCATCTGAGGATGGCGGTGGTGGCGGAGATCCTAGTCGGGGATCCCGACACGGAAACGCGAAGAAGCGATCCCGACGTCGGGAGCGGGAGAAATATCGCCCCGAAGCAAACGATATCCGCATCCCTACGTTGCCACCACTCCTTAAATATGTGGATTGGTGCAGTGAGCTTGCGGATGCTGTCATGGCCGCTTCAGGCCGTGGCGACAGGATCTGGGACTGGATTCAACAGCCCTCCAAGCCGAACCAAACCTTTGGCTCGTTGAGTCTCGTCAGTAGCGAGTACAGGAGTCTTGATGCCAAACTTGCTAAAGCTCTTAGGGCTGCAGCTAGCGGTACTACCTTGAACC
>JAAESQ010001398.1 GCA_024229275.1 bacterium
AAATCGGTTATCACACGCCCCTGGCTGCGGATCAGCTCAGACAGGACGTCGCCGAGGGAACGGTTAAACTCCATCGATGGGTCGATGTGATCACTTCACAACAGAAGCGGATCGAGCAACTACAGGAAGAAATCGAAAAGCTGAAGGAACAGATCAAGAAGAATCCTACCGAACGGTTGGAAGAACCCTACTCCGAAAGGGCCGAAGAGAAACGCCAGGCAAAGGCAAAAGGGAAACGAAAGAAGCGGAAAATTCCCAAGCGAAGAGGAAGACTCTCAACTGCAGAGAAAATTGCCAAGGCGAACCGGACGGAAAAGGTCTATCCAGATGACTGCGATCCCCAAGGCTGTAAACTCTCTCACACGCGAGTTGCGTGACGGCTGGAGGACGGCAGAGCGGTCTTGATCGCTTACGAAATCTAGCGCCGTGGCAACAGCTACGGTCAACCGCCCGGCGTGCCCGGCCGAGGTGAGTTCGGGATGGAGATCCTGATCGCACTGGCTTATCAAGTTTATACTTTGGGTCTGTCACTGGACAAAGCTTGCCAGGTGCTGGGCTTCTTCCAGGCGCTTTCGCTCACGAAATCGCAGGCCAACGCATTGCTCAACCAACTCGCTCGCACTTGGGAGAAAGAGTTCGACACGCTCTGCATGCTGCTGGCTAACTCGGCTGTCGTCTACTGCGACGAAACCGGCTGGAGCATCAATAGTGTCTGGGCTTTCCTGACCGATACGCTCACGGTGATGTTCTACGGCGTCCACAAGGACGGCCAGACGCTTCAGCAGATTCTGGACAAAGCGACGTTCGATGGCGTTCTCGTTAGTGATGATGCTGCGATCTATCAGAATTTCAGCAAGTCGCAGAAGTGCTGGGCTCATCTGCTTCGCAAAGCCATCAAGCTGACGCTGCAGGATCCCGAAAACAAAACGTACCGCGAGTTCGCGGACTCCTTGCTGGCGATCTACCGCAGTGCAAAACGGATTGCCAAAGACCAGCGTTTTAGCGATGCCGGCCGCCTCGCCAAAGTCGCTGAATTGGACGACGAACTGCTCGTCCTGTGTAGCCCACGCTGGCTGGATGAAAATCAGGAGACGGAGGGAGTCGAAGACGA
>JAAESQ010001399.1 GCA_024229275.1 bacterium
AAGGCGGCCGTCAGCAAAGTTTTCGCCAAGTCTGGCGCAAGCGCCAGACCATCGGCGCCGCTGAACTCAGGCGTTAGGCAACCTTCGAGGAACTATGAGTAATCGTACTTGGGGCTGTTTTGACTGCCGGAAAACGGTGCGGCGGGACTCCTTTATTGAGGAGACACCGATTTGTCCCGATTGTGGAGTGACCTGTATCTATATCGGGTACCAGATCCCAATTCCTCCACGGCGCGACCAGAAGGCGTGGTCTGAGCTTCGTGAGCAACTCAGGAGCGAGGCAATGTTGCGTCAGGAAGTAGCTCGTATCCGGGGAGTGAAGGGCCGCCACGCGCTAGAGCACGAGATCACCAGAATTGAGGCTATGTCGGAGAATCCAGGGCGGCAGGCTTTACTCACGCAACTTCGAAAACAGCTCGCTTACATCAAGGCCCGCAATTGACGGGTGCCGTGCCTAACATTTCGTTGCAGACGGACACCAACTCCTGTCAAAAGTATTGCTTATCGCCGGCCGATGGCCGTCGGCAATACTTTCGCCAGGTCCGGCACAAGTGCCGGAACGTTGGCGCCGCTGAACTCAGGCGTTAGGCCACCGGAGCTGTCGCATTTGGATTCCAACGATTGCTGCTGATGCAATGAGCCTGAGGATGGAGAGGAAACATGGCTAGTGGCGTTCAAGAAGCTCGAGAGTTTCTAATCGCCCATCGAGATAGTTGCCGCCACCTAAGAGTGGTGCTTGACGGCCTTGAAACAGGGGATTGGTCAATCGAATCTGATGGCGAAAGCTTAGTTCCGTGTTCAGGCCTGTTGGCAACCTATCAAACCAGAGCTGAGCATCTTGAGCAATTTCAGGAATCACACCCCAAACAACTCCGCAGGGAAACTCTTGATCTCTGTCGGAATCTTGAACGACATAAAGGTGCAGACGCGGCACTTTGGAGTTTCAGTGGCCCCAATGGTCAAACCGTAACGGCTTTCGCTCACTCTTCCAGTGGCGACCTTCTCGGCTGCTTTCTCTCTTACGACCAAAGAAGGATCTCAGCAGACCAATCGAGGAAGATATGGGGGCAGCGGTTCTCGGGTCGCTGAATCCCGCGAAACCAAAATAAGACTAACAACATGCCTTCTATGTATCTCCTTCTGTCAAGCCCCATGAATGACGAGTAGAGACCGGGCGGCTTCCGATGAGGTTCGGGCGAGTGAATCGCCTCGACGACCTTCTATCCGTGTCGGCAGAGCCGAGCACAACATACTGCGTTCGCCGTGAGGCGCTTTGAGGGAAGCC
>JAAESQ010001400.1 GCA_024229275.1 bacterium
AGACTCTTGGATCTCAAGCTCGCCCTGGTCATAAATTTCGGGAAGCCCCTGCTCAAAGACGGCATTCACCGCATCGTGAACGATCTCTGAGGAACCAGCTCAAGGTCAGACAAAGGTTCACTCGTTCTCTGCGTCCCTGCGCCTCTGCGTTAATCTCTTCATCGAACAGGACCGTTCGGTATTTCAAGAGTTCTGGGGCTAATCGGGTTCTGAGGAACGTTGGACACTGCTCTCAAGGACTATCTCCCCGGAGGCGCTTTCGACTTCGAAAAACGGGCCATCTCCATGGAGCTCAACTGTGTCGCCGGCCTCGTTCACAACGCCCGGGAGATCACTTCGAATCGTGCCGGCGATCGTCGTCAGGAACCCGCGAGGACGTACGGCATCCGGAATTACGAGGTGGACCTTCCCTGATGAAGTCTGAACTTTGACGGTAGCGTCGGCATCAAGTCGATCCCAGCGCAATGAGATCTTCCCCGTCGAAGTTGAGATCTCAACCGATCCTGATAGGTTTTCGAGCCACACGTTGCCGGACGCAGTGTCGACGATTGCGTGGCGCGCCCCCCCGACGAGATTGATCCCACCGGATGAGGTGCGCAGGAAGAATCGCTCAAACGGTCGAATGGTGACGATGCGACTCTCACCCGAGGCGGAGCGAATGTCGAGTTCAGGTGTGGCGCCCATGAAATCCAGATGCCCCGTAGCGGTACGAAGGTGGAGCGGGCGGGCCATCGGGAAGTCGCCCTTGACCTCGATGTCGCCGCTACTGGTCGTGATGTTAGGGGTTGAGTGGCCGGGCATCACGATGCCGAGTCGGGCACGAGCGGTGAGGTGTCCGAGTCCAAGAAATCCACTCTTGCCGGGCGCGACGCGGATCGCGATACCTTCATCGTTGGATGTGATCTCCGGTGTATGACGCGTGACCCAGTCGGATCCTCGTTCGTTGGAGACTCCAGCGATCCGTAATTCAGTCGTCACCTGTGCACCGACGACGTCGGCAGACCGCACGGAGACCTTAAGGGAAGAGGCTTCGACGACCAGGCTTTGCCCCTGGACGATCGGGAATTGCTCAGTTCGGTGGAGTTCCTTTTCGCTGGCCCCTGCGAATGACACACAGATTATGAGTACAAGTGTCAGTCCGGCGATGCGGACCGCAAGATCTCTGCTCATGCCTCTCCTCTCGAGTCGTCACTGCTCTTGAAGCTGAGAACTCGTGAACCCTTGCTCTCAATGGGTTCAACCGGCTCGGCTTCCTCCAATCGAGGATTGCTCAACGCAGCGAAGGAGCGTTGAGCAATGCGAGAGTTCATCCGATTTAGGAAAGATCGGACACGCCGACGAGCAGCCCCTACGGTGTGAGGGCTCGATTGAGTTGTCCTTGAGAACTCGGCTGTCGTCCGTTTGCGACCGTCGAACTCCTCGATCACCAGAAGCACTGCGATCGCCCACGAGTCCGGTGACTGCGGCCGAACACCCTGTGCAGCGTAGAACGAACGCCACAGTCGTTGTGCGGCAAGCTCTACAAGTCGTGGCAACTCCAGCATCGAGGCGCAACGACTGATCGCATAGTCTACTTCCTCGGCCACATCCTCCATGGGATCGAGGCTGCGTGTCCAAGACTGAACTAAGGCCTGCTCAGCTTCGCTGCGAAACCGTGCCCGTTCTATTGTCGCGAGAGACTCGCTCAAGAGCGGCGAATCCGGGTAGCGTTCGAAGGCAAGCTCAATTCTGTCTTCAGCCTCATCCCATCTCGCGCTGGCGGCGAGTAAATTGGCGTGCAGGCCCGCCAAGAAGACTTCCATGTCCTCCGTTTCGGGCTCGATGACAAGATCGTTGAGTACATCGAGAGCCTCAGGGACTCGGCCCTGATCTGCCAGCACCATCGTGAGTTGAATAGGGATGTGCGCAGCATCCGGAAAGAGCTCCCATCCCAGGCGGAGGAGGCCCTCCGCTTCTTCGATATCGCCCATTCCGGCAAGTGAGTTCGCAAGGAGATGACAGGCATGCGGTGAAGCTTGGAGATCCCACGAACGGGATGCGATCGGCAGGGCCCTCTCAGCCATGCCCATAGCCAGAAGAGCCTGTGCCTTCCAAATCAAGAGTTCGGCTTCAAGAACTGATTCTGAGCCAGTGAGAGTGAGCATACGTTCGACCTCGTGCAATACCTTGCGATGATGCCCGGTCTTGCTCCAGTCGGCGCAACGTTTCAGCGCCTCTTCGACTCTTGAGTCGATCGACGCGGTGCCACCATCGTGCTGCGAAACCATAGACTTTATGGTACTTCATTTCCGCGAGGCAGGGTGCTTCGAGAATGGTTGAAGGAGTTCCGGAGAAGATAAACATGGGGCGGCCCGGTTGGGCCGCCCCTGGCTGCAAGAGAACTCGGTCCAAATCACTGACGTCGACGAGCCTTATGCTGCTTATCGGATTTCGCTTCACGAGAAGTCGCGGATTGAGATCGCGCTTTACGCGAAGGTTTCGAAGTGCTGGGCTTGATTGCTTCCTTGCTGCGCGAGTTGGATGTGGAGCCTGAGCGTTGAGGCTGCTTGATCTCAGGTTTGTTCGAACGCGTAGGAGAGCGTCGCTGCGCAGATGATTGAGAGTGGACCTGAGTGTTCTGTTGGCGACTCGGCGCTCGTGGTGCCCTGGATGTGGATGTGGTGGTGTTCCTCTCTCGAGTAGTCGTCCGTTTGGGTGCAGATGAAACTTGCTGTTGTCGCTGAGGCGACCGCTGCCTTGATGAGGTGCTGGGTGCCCGCGATGTGCCTGTGGACTTCGAGGACTGACTTCGTTGCGGTGAACTCTGCACTCGTACCGGATGACTCTTCACTGCTACTGATTCTCGCCCTTGCCTTTCTGAGCGCCCAGTGCGGTAGGAAGTCTCTGTGCGAGTCTTCGTCTCTTCAACTCGATGTCGATTCTGCTGTGAACTGGTTTCACTGCTGCGGAGTCTTGTCGGTTGGGCGCTTTGAGACTGTCGGGTCTGCGATTCTCGGCGCCGGTGTCTCGCTTCGAACGACTCGGCGACATCCTTGCGCAGAGCTCGGCTCACTGTTGATGGAGCGTTGCGTTCGATACTGGGGACAACACCCTCGACGCGGGTTATCCGTGTCGATCGCCCATCGAGTTTGGCAACCCGCTCAGATGTTCTGGCACGAGCCACCCGGGTGCCTGTTCGACGTTGATACTCGGCTCGGGACGGTTGAGCGCTAAGCCGGTGGACCTTCGAACCAAGGCGATTGCGAGGAACTGCATGGCGGCTCACGTTGTCGGATGTCATGTGCCCCCACCGAACGTAGTTCGCGTGTTGTGCGTCGCGCCAGCCTTGCCAATAACCATCGTAGTGGCCGTTGTTGTAGCCATGTCGATAGCCGCGGTCGTATCCGCGATGGAATCCCCTGTGGTGGTGACTCCAGCCATGCGGTGGGCTCGCATACCAGCCGACGTATCCACCGGAGTTCATCCACACGACATTGGCCGCATGGTAGGTATAGCCTGGTTGCCAGACCCAGCCGTACGAGCTCATGGCCCAATTGCCGAAGTGATGCGGGAAATAGCCCCAAGGTTCATAGGAAACCCAGGTCCAACCCATGTTGGTATAGGCCCATCGACCGTGGGTGTAGGGGCGCCATCCGGTGTTGACGTGAGGCTGCCAGACGTTGCCCAGCCCTTCGACCCAGATCCAGCTTCCATAACCCTCAAGCATGGGTTGATAGGAGACGTTCCATGATGCTCCAGCGGACCAGTGTGACCCGTAGACGTCCCAACTTCCGACGCCGACTGACACACCAAAACCCGCGCTGCCGATGTGAAGCCCGAACCAGCTACTGCCGGCAAAGGCTGGTACGGCGGCGATGACGAGGGCTATCGCGAAGCTCGTGGTCAATAGATTGTGTGGTGCTCTCTTCATCGTTGCCTCCCTGACGTCGGTTCCGTCGACGTCGCCCTTCGTAAGGGCAAAAGGCGTGCCATAGGTTGGGTGAGTCGATTTCCACGGGCCGAAGTCTAGGATTGAAATGTTGGGAAACATGAGAGTTGAAGGAATTCTCACGCAGCGCTCTGGCTTTCATCCAAACGAGCCATAGCAAGAGCTGCGAGCGTGGCCGATCGATAACCGAGTGTCCTCGAAAGAGGACGGTTGATGAAAGATGAAACTGGAGTCCGCTCTACTGTGAGGCCAGTGGCGAGGAAGGCTATGCGGGACGAACGGGACGGACGGCTATACGGGACTACGGCAAGACAGTGGAACGGAAAAACGAGGAATGGAATCACGAAGGACACCAAGATCACGAAGAGAACACGAAAAAGGACAATAGAGAGGAACGAGGAGAGAAGCTTGAAGCCGGGGTTGTTCAGAACCCGATGCGAAGGGAACACTCAGGGACGCTGGGGGCGCACACTGAAGTATGCGCCTACGAGGCTGTTAGTCCGCAATCGCGGCAAGAACTCAGGGAAAGACACCAAACCTCGATAGTTGTCACCCTGAGCGGAGCAGAGCGGAGTCGAAGGGTCTCCCGTTCAAATCAGCAAACAGCCGACTGCTATTCGCTGTCAGACTGCCAAGCATCGACGGGAGATTCTTCGTCGCTTCGCTCCTCTGAATGACAGTGTTGAGAGTTCCGCCGGCAGCTCAGCCGACACTGTCACTGCAGCGCCCTTGTCGCCAACGGCTTCAAATCCAGCGGCTACTTGCACGGGAAGCGCGATAGATGAACCTACCGATCAGTTGACCTTGGCAACTCGTGTGGTGAGGTGGATCGGAGATCCACTAAAATTCTCTTCTTTGCCTTCCCCTTCGTGTGCTTTGTGAGCTTTGTGGTTCAAATCCTCACGCACATGTCACTTCTGACGCGCGATAGCGCGAAGCCGGATGGCAATAAGAGCCGATCCGGCTTCGCAAGGTGTCAACCTTGCCTCTTGTTGTGTCGTCTGGAAGAGGCAGCCGGCTCGTCGGGATGAAATTCGAGAGTCCGGTCATAGGAAGTCGGCTGCGTTACACTGGCGATTGAGCGATCAGCAAGGCGGTGACGAAAGCGAGCGATTGCTCTTTCGGTTACTATGAGCTTTCTCAAGCCAGCGAGAACCGAGGAGTACCAAGTCTCTGAAGACGGGAACAAGGTTTGCATCGTATCTAGCTGTAGTGAATGTGAGTCTCGGATTGCGAGGTTGAATGGAGAATTCGCGAATTCGATCCGCAGCAGGCACAGTGGCG
>JAAESQ010001401.1 GCA_024229275.1 bacterium
CAGCACGGTGAAAACCTGGTTCATGCGCGCCAGCATGTCCTCCGCCAGGGCCGCGGTAATGAGCTGAAAGTCGTCCGGTTCGTCTGCGTTGAGGTGATGGCGTTGACGCAGAATCTGCCGGATCTCCGCGGTGCTCTGGTCTATGAGAGCCTCGTCGTACAGCCGCAGCTTGGCGGAGACAATGTAGTCAACGTTCATCAGCCGACGCATCGCGGTAGTCAGTGGGACGATGATGTCGAGGTCGCGATTGGTGCCGTGCGGATCGATACCGAGCGGTTCGAGCACACCTATAACCTCAAACGGGGCGGTGCCGATTCTGATTTGGAGCCCTACAGGATCGCCGTTGCCGAACAGTTGACTGACCAGGTTACTGCCGACCAAAGCGACGCGAGCCGAACGGCGCATGTCGTCTTCGTTGAGGAAGCGGCCATGAGTGACGCCCCGGTTCCAGACCTCCGCCGCCTGAGACGTCTGACCCAGTACTCGAAGATCCATTGCCGTGCTACCGGCCTTGACCGAACGGGAAGCCAGCTGGGTCGCGTCGTAGTCGCGAATGTTTGGTACCTGATCAGCGATGTGTCTGAGATCCTCGAGGGTGAACGTCGAGGTCAAGGCCCCTTCGCTCATCGTTCTGTCGACCGTTTCCTCCACATCTCGACCGTCGCCACGCACGCTGCCGCCGCCGGCGAAGACCACGATGTCTGACGGACTGAGATATCGGCGGATGGAATCGCTGACCTGCTGTCGCGTCCCACTGCCGACCGCGAGCACCAGGGTCAGAGCCGTGATACCGATGATGATGCCGAGCATCATGAAACCCGAGCGTAACTTGAAGCGGAACATGGTACGCAGCCCGTTTCTCCAAATTCTCGAATAGTGCATGAAGATCTCCTCTCTCAGCCTTGAGTCAGTTGGCGACCGGATCGTCCGAAACGATTTCGCCGTCGACGATACGGATGATGCGTTGAGCCTGGCGTGCCACGTCCACTTCGTGGGTGATCAGCACGACCGTACGGCCATCCTCGTTCAGCTGTCGAAAAATCCCGAGTACCTCGGCGCCGGCTTTCGAGTCGAGGTTGCCGGTCGGCTCGTCGGCCAGCAGCAGTGGGGGATCGGTGATCAGTGCTCTGGCGATCGCAACCCGTTGTTGCTCGCCCCCTGAGAGTTCAGAGGGGAAATGCCCAAGACGGTGGGAAAGGTCGACCGATCCAAGAACTTCCGCAGCCGGCCGGCATTTCTTGCCGTTGCGGGTGTAGGTTAGCGGCAGCTCGACGTTTTCGCGGGCAGTGGTCCGGGGTAGCAAGTGGAACGACTGAAAGACGAATCCTATCGTCGAGTTGCGGGTTGCCGCGAGCTGATCACTCGATAGAGATGCCGTGTTGATACCGTCGATACTGTAGGTGCCGCTGCTCGGAGAATCGAGCAGCCCCATGATGTTCATCAGGGTCGACTTGCCCGAGCCGGACGGACCGATGACAGCTACGAAGCTGCCCCTCTCGATGTTCAAGTCGATGTTCCGTAGGGCGTGTACCGGTTCGTTACCGGACCGCGAGTAGACCTTGTTGACAGAAGAAATGCCGATCATTGATCAAGCTCCTTTCTGGGTTCGCTCAATACGTGCTGGCCGGCCGTAAGGCCGGAAGTGATTTCGACGATGCTGCCGTCGCTCCAGCCGACGGTGACGTTGTGCCGAGTGCTCGCCTCGCCTTCGGCGAGATAGACGAAACGCTGCGCTCCGTCCCTGTGAACGACAGTAGAAGGCAGGGTTGCTATCTCACCGCGGGTCTCCTGGTAGATTCGGCAAGTTGTCGTCATCTCTGGACGAAGCACGGTGCGCGCCTCGCCCGACCTGAAGGTGCCGGTGCCGTCGTCGATATTTATGATCGTCACGTAGTTGACGACGTTGTCCTTCATCTCTGCCTTGGGATAGATAGCGGTCACGACGCCTCCGAAATCCACGTCCGGATAGGTATCGACCGTGAAGGTCGCACGCTGGCCCTCCTGGATCCTGCCGATGTCCGTTTCGTCGACATAGGCCCAGACCTCCAGGCGATCGAGGTCGATAAGCACGACGAACGTTGGTGCGGCCAGACTGGCGGCTACGGTCTCACCCTCCTGGGTAGATACCGCCGCGATTACGCCTGAGATAGGTGCCGAGATTCGGGTGTAGGCCAGCTGCACCTCGTCGTAGGCCAGCCGTGCCTGTGCCTCTTTCACAGAGGCTTGGGCAAGGTCGAAACGAGCCCTCGCCTCGTCAAGCTGGCGTCCGGAAGTGAAACCGCCCTCAAACAGAGCCTCCTGCCGTTCGAGCTCCAGTCTGCGGAATGTGAGTTCGGCGCGGGCGTTTTCCAGACTCGCCTGCGCTTGTCGACAGCGCGCCTCGTACTCGGTCGGATCCAGCTCGCCCAGCAATTGGCCCTGCTCGACCTTGTCGCCGATCTCCACATGCAGACGGGCGACTACCCCCGAGACTCGCGACCCGACCTTGACCTCAGCTCCGATCGACGGTTTGATGATGCCGGTCGCCAGGACCGCTGAGGAGATGTCGCGCAGGGTGACCTCGATCGGGAAATCGTCGATAACCGTGTTCGGGTCGGCCCCTCGAGTTCCCCAGGTCAACGACATCGCCAGGCCGGCGCAACAGATCACAGCGATCAACAACCACAGTAGCTTTCGTGAACTTCTCATATTGGCCTCCTTGGAAGAGTGCCCAGCCTCCGCTAGGACTCGAACTAACGCTCGGTAGCGAGCTGCAGACGAGAGGAGTGCGGGGTGGATTCTCAAAGACGTGCTGCCGGTGGCAGCCGGCAGCGTTGACAACGGTGTTATTCATCAACCTCCAGTTGGAGGGCGAAGGTTGGCTTCCTCCATGCTGTGTTCTCGAGAGGTTGCTGAGAGCCTCACTAATCCGACAACATGGAAGTCGTTGGTTTCTCAGCGATGGCACCATCACTTCAGATTGCGAAGAACTGTTGCAGATTGTTGCGATGCTGTCGCCGGAGTGCTGAGGACGATCGAGGGGTGTGTAGCTGGTTCTTATGATGTGGGGATTCTGTGTGCCGCAAATAGCAGGTGACAGCGCGTACACCCGCACATGATCAGGTTTCATCATCTCTCCTTGCTGGAAAACGAATGGTGTCCGGTTTTGAGTTCAAAAAAAGGTCCGCGGCGCCGGTGCTTTTCCCTCTGCGAACGCGGCAAACAAGACCAATGTCCGGTTTTGAGTCCAAAAAAACACGACGCCGCGTTTCGCGGCAACTGTATCCACAGGCTTGAAGTCCTCATCGGCTCTACTCCCGGCTCAACACCGCGAAGACACCTGCCGTGTGGTAGGCGTCGTACTCCTCGGCATGTTCAAGAATCTTGTCGTACGCCAGGTCGAATCGGATGACCTCTTCAATGAAACGAAGAAATGCCGAGGACACGAAGTGAATCATGAAGGGCGACATCTTGTCGTCCGGCAGATTCTGCGCTGCTGCATGCACCGGAAGTGCCTGCTCCATGACCTTGTTGTGCGCGTGATTGAAGCGGTCGCGGAAGTCCTCCAGGCTCGTCCCGGTCGACTGCAGAAGAAGCAGCTTCAGGTTTTCGCGGTTGCGTTGAATGAAGTTGGCAAACATTGTTGCCTCGCCCTTGCGACGGCCCTGAGCCAGGTAGTTCTGCAGCGCCTCTTGATCCCCCACGAAGTCGAGCACCGCATGGATCTCATCGAGGGTCGGTTCGACTACTTTGCAGAACAAATCGTCCTTGCTGGCGAAGTAGGTGTAGATGTTGCTTTTCGTGGTCCCCACCTCGCGCGCGATCGTGCGAATCGACGCGGCGTGAAAACCGACCTTCAGAAAAGTCTGCCGCGCAGTTTGCAGAATGCGCTGGCGCAACTCTTCGTTGGGAACCTGAACCATTGTTCTTCGGCCTCCATAACCGACCAGTGTCCGGTAATAAAATAGGTGCCGGGAAATCTTCTGTCAAGAGATCCTGGCCAGAAATACCCTGGCCGCCTACAGGCCTGTTGCCAGGCCGGATTGGGCGAGCGATCTGTTGATGAATGCCTAGGGGCTCAATACCTCAGACGAAACCCAGTACAGCGTGCCGTCCCCGTTGCGTAGGCTCTGCAGGAGCTGCAACACTTCGGGGTAGCTCTTGCCGACCAATGCATCGGCGGCGAGTCCGGCAAAGCTGAGATAGAAGAGGTAGCGGCCATCGGGTGACATCGTCATGATCGCATCGGCAGATGGTGTGTTGATCGGAGGACCAAGATTGACGGCATCCTCCCAGTTGCCTTTGCCGTCACCGGCGCACGAATAGAGATCCATTGAGCCCAGGCCGCCCTCACGATCCGAGGCAAATATCAGCAGGGTTTCGTCCGGCGTCACCCACGGACCGATCTCAGTAGCCGGTGAGTTAATCGCGGATCCGAGCTTCTCGGGTGAGGTGTAGTTGCCGTTCTGGAGCCGCGTCCGGTAGATGTCCACTCCGCTCTCGTCGTGGTCCTGAAAATACATGGTTCCATCCAAAGCCACGGTCGGATTGTACTCGTTGCTTTCATCGTTCACTGGCGCAGGGAGTACCTCTGGCTCGAGCCAAGCGCCGCCCGACTTCTCAGCTCGCCAAATGTTGAAGTCTGTCGAGGTCTCTGTCGCCGGTGGAATCGGCCGATTCGAACAGAAGAGCAACGAGGTGCCATCAGGTGTGAAAGTGGGAGCGAAGTCTGAGTATGTACCAGAGAATGAAGCCACCTCAGGATTCAACCAAGCTCCATCTTCTCGAGTTACTTGCAGAATGATGTGGTGCCGACGCCGGTTGTCAGCCACTACGTAGAACATCTCGTCACCGTCGGGGGAGATCACCAGATGGTGTTCATGAGTGCCGAACGAAATCAACCCGGGTGCAAAGACCTCCGGTTCGATGCCGGGAGGCGTCTGACCAAGATATGGTTCGGCGGTTGTCGTTTCGGACGCCGGACTACAACCCAAACCCAAAACAAAACCAAGAACCAATACATGAATCCGATAACAACCGCGCCGGTCGAAGCGACGCAGTTGGCGTGAAGTCATCCTGTCTCCTTCCGGTTCACCACTACATGATTCCACTGAAGAGGCTCTACGGATTGAGCAAGTCGAAGTTTGTTATGCCTGATTTGGGCTGTTTCACGGTGTGGCCCGGAGTCAACTGTTCGCTGTAATAGCAGCTGGGTCTCGATTGCACACTCTTGCGGGAATGCTGTGACCCAGCCGCCGTGAGCAACCCCCGTGTCCTCCTATTCTCCAGACTGATAGACATCCCTCATACAGGGGATCTTCTGGTCTACACTGGGAACGATTTTGAGACTTAGTATTGCAGAAACATACCATACCTGATGGTATTGACGCACCGCGGCTTGATTTAATCCAGCCTTTTTGAGAGTGTTTGCTCTAACCAAGTCCGGGAAGCTTGGCATTGAATTGAACAGGTCAGTGCGATGTTTCGCTGTTGATCTGAATTAATATGGGAGGAGAAGGCGTGTTGACTAGGCGCCTGGTTTCAGAGAAATCGACTCACCTGACGCATAGTGCTCCGCCACTCGTCCGGAACGAGGTGTGACATGGGATACCTGAAATGGTTTCTATGGTCATGTGTTGTCCTGATCATCTTGCTGCTAGTTAGCTGCGTGGGATGGGCGCCGTCTCTTGAGGGCACGATCATCGATGCTCATAGTGGTGCTCCCCTAGCGGATGTCCAGGTTGTTAGATGGGTGCATCGACCACCTCCGTTTCGGTTTGGCGATACAACCACTGAGCAACCGATCGGCGGCAGTCGCCGGACGGATAAGACGGACGTAGAAGGACGGTTTCGAATCGGTGGAGGGCTCTATCTCAGACCAACCGAAACCGTATTGTCGGTTTTCAAAGCCAGCTGGATGCCGATCCAATATTGCGTAAACGTTAAGACTATCGTCGGGAGCTTTAGCCAGGAAAGTACTTGCGCCACGTGGGGTACGCGAGGTGACGACCCATGGAGAGATGTGCAGCGAACCAGTAGCGGACTTGTCGAAGCGGTCACCATTCGACTTCAAGCTCCGGACTCTGAAGAGGTTGCGAATCAACCGATGGAACCAGTCTATGAACTAATGCAGTTGGACCCGTGGCTTGAGTACTTTGTCCGTCTTGATGTTCTTGTCTCACGCGAGCTTGTGCAAGCTGATGTGTTTGTCGATGAGGTGGTTGGTTACCTAAGTAGACCGAACGCATTAACCGAGTCAATTCTCCGCAGAATCGAATCGAGGGTGCTTCCATACGTGAACTGCGCTGATCCGAGTCAGCGTGATCCCAGCTACAACGATCCAAGGATTCGAGCTGCTGTCGCAAATGTTGTTCAGTTCTGTCGCGCGAACCCAGACGTTGACTACTGTCAGCAACGACTGGAGTACATCGGGGGATTAGAGGAATGTCTTTCTCAGTTTCAGATCTCAGAATTGCGGGACACAGATTAGCATTTTTCGTAGTAGCTCTCGTTCTACCGTGCTACGGAGTTGCCTATGAAGCAACAGCGCATGAAGGGCTGACCAGATATGCAAGGGACTTGCTAGGGCGCACTCCTTCGGTGGACCCAGAGTTGCAGGCATTCCTATCCGAGTACGGAGGTGTACTGCCCCAATGGGAATTGCGGGTGGCTAATTGAGACAAATTCTCTTGCAACTTGAAGCAACAATCCGTCATTCGAGTGAAATCGATAGGATTCGAAGAGCCATTCAGCAGCCGA
>JAAESQ010001402.1 GCA_024229275.1 bacterium
CCGCCCTTCTGCTTCCGCTCCAAGTTCGCGAGTGTACGACGAGCATTCCGGTCAGCAGTCTTCTGGTGCTTCGACTTTAGCTTCTTGTTCGGGTGACCACTCGCGCTGATCGCCGTTGAAGCTGCAGACGAGTCCTTCGTGGACGCATTGGAACCGTCGTCATATCCCCACTCATCACGATCATCACCCTGGTCCTCCACGTCACTCTCGGCGTCCCCCGCCTCCTGATGGTAGTACGCCGCGCGCTCCTCCTCTGCAGCTTCTCTCTTCTTCGAGTGCTCTCTGGCCTTCACCTTTGGATCTGGTCCTCCATCCTCATGATACTGCCTCGTCCAACAATCGGCAGCCGTATGGTTGACGCGATTGCAGTACGTGCACCAAACCTTGTACGAACTTCCGTTCCACTCCCTCACTGTGGGATCCTGCTGACCAGACAGACGATTCCACGAACTGCCTTTTCCTCTGGGGTCGGCCTCCGCACCCCGGTGGTTCGGGTCGGCCGCCGAACCCGTTCCACCACGAGGCCAGCCACTGCTGGATGTCACACTCCCATC
>JAAESQ010001403.1 GCA_024229275.1 bacterium
CCGCTGAGGATCCACGGGCGTGGCCGCGACCCAGTTCAGCGCAGGTGCCCATGGTGACGGACCCCACACAGCTGGGGCTTTCGCCGCAGAGCGCTCTCTATTTGGGTCGCCTCGGTGAATGCCGCTGTTTTGCCGCCACCGTTGAAGAGGACACCACCGCACCATCGGGCCACGACTGGTATGGCCTGCGTGCGCTCTTCAGCGTTCTCGACGACGACGCGTTCTCCCTCGCCGGTCGTGCGCTGCAACTCGTTGACTGGGACATCTCACACCGCTTCTGCAGCCAGTGTGCCGCACCGACCCAGCCCAGCACAACCGATCGCTCGCGCGTATGCCCAGAGTGCAACCTCGTCGCCTTCCCGCGCCTTGCCCCCGCCGTCATGATTCAGATTCGCCGACTGCCCAACGAAATCCTGCTCGCCCGTAGCGCTCACTTTCCTACCGGCATGTACAGTTCACTTGCCGGTTTCGTCGAGCCCGGCGAAACGCTCGAGCAAACCATCGATCGCGAAGTGCTGGAAGAGGTCGGCGTCCGCGTCACAAACCTGCGCTACTTCGCCAGCCAACCCTGGCCGTTTCCTCATTCCATGATGATTGCCTTCGTCGCAGATTGGGAGAGCGGCGACATCAACATCGACAATGACGAGATCACTTCCGCCGAGTGGTTCTCCATCGATAACTTACCGATCATCCCCTCGCCCATCAGCATCGCCCGAAAACTGGTCGATGCCGTCGTCAAGGAGATGTCTGAGGAATGCTAAAGAACGCGGATCAGCTCTCGAGTCTTCTTGAAGCTAAAAGAACCCCTTACCTCATTACTCTGCTGAATCTCCTCACGGCGTCCCTACTTACCAAAGAGGTTCCGAGGGCAGGCGCGGCGCCCTAAGAGGCGTCCTCATATTTAGCGGTCGCGAGAAAGGGAATCCAGGAACTGGGTTGATCTCGGTCAGCTCGGTGTCGGATGAGATCCTGCCGCCCAACTCGGTGACCGTAACGGTGTTATGGAGCAAACTGGTGGCGTGGGCTGCGACGCGCCCGGTTATGGTATAGACCAACCGACCCCCAGGGGCAAGGTCCACCGTGTCGCTGATGCTTCCTTCACCGGAAACACTTGAGCACGATGATCCTTCCGATGCATCGCAAGACCATTCAGTTGAAACCAATAGCTCCGGAAACACATACTCCATCGATGCACCGTAGACCAAGGTATCCCCGAAATTGTCCACGGTAACGATGTAGACGATCTCCTCCCCGGCACCAACAACGTCGACAGGACCTGCAACACCAATCGTCAACCCATCACCCGCTAGGTCCGGAGTCCACTGCGTGAACCAGGGTTTTCCGTTCCGGCTTGTGATAGCCAGGAATCCGTCCCTTTGTTCAAGCAATCGTATGGGATCACCTTCGATCTCACGGCTTGTTTCCGCACCATAATTGGTTCCCCATTTCTGGAGCTGAGTCCATTCTCCATGAGATCGAATCGTCACCAACTGCTCCCCATTCCAAGCTGCATCGTCGATGTCGTTTGACAGGACACCGATCTGATCAAGGTCTATCCCGTGATAGATGCGACCCGAGCCGAGCACCACAAGGGCTCCGTCGGGGCGGACACGGATTGGATGCCTGATCCCTTCACTCGAGTGATAAGGCGAGTCCTGATCTGTTCCGATATTCCCACTAGGATCGATGTCCTCCCAGATCAGATCGTTCGGACTCGAGTTGTCGCTGAAGAAGTACATCTTGCGATTGGCTTCATTCCAGACATATTCTTTCGAGTAATAAGACCAGTCCTTATGAGACACGAGGGCTCCGTTGGCATCGTAGGTATAGTGAGAAACCCAAGCGTCCGCGGGATCACAAACAAACAGGAACTCCCCGGCGGCAGCCAGACCAAGCGGCCTCTCAGGTGAAAGGGCAAATTGCTCTTCAAGACTGGGAGTACCGTCAAGGTTGAAGTGAATTCGGGTGATCTCACCTGATCTATATGCCAAATATACGTCGCGATTTTGTTCTGAGTAGGCGATGTAGCTGGGAGCCTGACTCAGGGCCACTGTGTCGAGGTAGCGGTTCTCCGCCGGTGACCATCGAAACAGACAGACCGCGAGCTTGCTGAAGAGTAGGATCTCGTCATCCGGTCCGGCAATGACTGAGTCTGGCGAGTATCTCAATCCGTTGGGATCAGCTGGATTGCCTGGCTCCTGAGGTGTCAGCAACGACAGAGGAATCCACACCGTTTCCAGGTCCGAAGATGCCTCGTAGAACGACACAACATGGCCAGCATGCACCTGGATTTTCAGGGGAACGTGTCCGGGAGCATAGCTTCCGGTACGTACCAAGGTGTTCGAGTATGAAAACAGTTTCTCTTCACGAAGAACCACGGGTAGGTCGCCGTAGAACGTCAAATCGTCGAATCTTCCACCCAGGCTCCCAACGTAGGAAAGATCCGAAGTGCTGTAGACGGACCCAGCGTCGTCGACAACCCGACCTTCCCCCGGGAATACGTAGCATCTGTCGGCACCTGGATAATCCCCATGGTATTCACTTCCCTCCTGGTCACCAAGGAGTCCGTCATCAAGGAGTTCGAATCCAACAATATCGGAAGGACTCACATTTGTTGTACGGCCAAAAACTCTTCCGATTGTAGGTGCGACACTGAGACCTGACATGCTATACCAGTAGTCGGCGGAGTCGAGCTGGGCTCCAGTAATCTTGTCGAGGCTCCGTACCAGTTCACCGTCGTGCGTATAGATAACATTGCCCACGGTGAATAGCACGATGGTGTCATAGTTGCTGTTGCCGAGGTGGTATTCGCCCATTCCCTCGAGGCTGAAGCGCGAAGTACGACGGCCAAAGCTCACATAGAAGCCATCTTCATCCGCAGAAAACGCTGTAGGTGCCTCAGTCAACGAGATCGCCGGCAGCCATACACGGAGCGACAGATCATATCTCTTGATCTCGGGCGGGCTCGCATAGGCGAAATATATGATTCCGCCCGACTCCTGCGCTGCAATCCAGGGCACGGTTGCACTCGACGTACTCGTCTGCAGCTGCACGTCGCCCTCTGTATGGAGTCGGCCAACCCGCTCAATCTCATCTCCTGCGAACAAGGTCATGGGACTCAGCACTACCAGGATCAGTGCTGCAACTCGCCTCACTGTGTTGGGATTCATTCTCCGCCCGCCTCCAATGATGTGACCCCCATTGTGCGATCTACACCAAGGGAATTCAAGAACTTCGCCCGGTCCAACATGGAGCGTTTCACCGAGTCTCACACCAAAACAGTCCAGAGACCAAACACACGAGATGGCTGTCTGCTGAACAAGAAATCGAGCTTCTTCGGCTGGTGCCGGAACGCATGTGTGATCTCGATGGATCATTCACGCACCCAACCATGAAATTCCCTCACGTTCTGAAGGATATTCATGGCAAGGCCACGGGCACCAGATTCAGTCATTCCTCCAGTAGTACTCGCCCAGCATCGCACTCGTTCCCACGTCCACCACAGACGGTCATTTTGAGTGCAGCGAAGCGGAGTCGAAAGATCTCCCTTTCATATCAGCAATATGCTGACTGTTGCTCGCCGTCGGACTGCTAATCCTCAGCGGTGGATTCTTCTTCGCTTCGCTCCTCTGGATGACAATGTTGAGAGTTCTGCAGGCGGCTCAGCCGAAAAGCCTGCCAGAATCGTCGGACCTGGTACCCCGAACTCGAACCCGAGCGCCCTAGTTTGGTGCTGATTGTCAATTCAATTGCAGATTAGCACCAGCCGCACTTGACGAGGTACAGCGCGCTCCCGACCTGCTCTTCTACATTCAGGTTGCGGTTGACGAGAAGCCGGCTACTGGTCAGCTTATGAATAACTCGGCGCCGATGCCGGCGTTTCCAACAACACCGCGAAAGTCTGGCTCTCGCTTCTTAAACCCGCTCCAAATCGACCTCCAGCTAAAAAGCTGTCAAGTCACATATATGATATTTTACTATGCTCATTTATGATTGTTCCAATCAAGCAGACGAGGATGGGTATGTCTAGCTTGATCACAGCAACCCAATAGGAGTGATTGATGGCCTTCCCGGATCGACTGGCGAAGCTGAGAAAGGAACAAGGGCTCACTCAACAGGCCCTCGCAGACCGCATCCATCTACACGTGGTCCAGGTTCGTCGCTACGAAAAGGGCTCTTCGCAGCCAACACTCGAGGTCATCCGGCGGCTTGCATTTGCTCTCAGTGTGAGTTCAGATACGTTGGTCTTCGACGAGGACGAGCGTGGGCCGTCTGATGACCTGCGACTGCAATTTGAGGCGGTGTCTGCTTTCGATGAGGAAGACAAGGCCGTCGCCAGGACGGTCCTCGAAAGTCTCATCCTCCGACACCAGTCG
>JAAESQ010001404.1 GCA_024229275.1 bacterium
CCGTGGTTTGGGGCGGAGTCGGCCTCTAAAGTGACTCCTTTCCAGTGACACGTTGACAGCGTCACATTTGCAGACCCCATAACCACGGAGCCTTATGATGACCATTCTCGCAATCGACCTTGGGAAATTCAACTCTATGTGCTGCTTTTACGAAACCGACACGCAGAAGTATCGATTTCAGGCGGCGGCGACGACACGGCAGTATCTCACGGCAGTCTTCAAGAACCACAAGATCGATCTGGTTGTGATGGAGGCGTGTGGGCCGAGCGGATGGATCAACGACTTGTGCCTGGAATTGGGGCTCAAGACGCTGGTCTGCAGCACGAACGACGAAGCCTGGAGGTGGAAGAACGTCAAACGCAAGACGGACAAGGACGACGCACTCAAGCTGGCTCGAATGGCGATGATGCGGCAACTCACCCCCGTCCACATACCGAGTCACACCGTGCGAGAACACCGCACGCTCATCAAGTACCGCAAGAAGCTCGTTGGGCGTATCAACCAGATCAAGAACTCGATTCGCGGTCTGTTTGTTTGCCGCGGCATCGAAATTGACAGAGGCCAACCAGCCTGGCGAACCGGTCGAGAACTCATCAACTCGCATCGGAAGTCACTTGTCGAATGTTCTCTGGAAGAACTGTGGCGAGGCCAACTCGATGTCGAGTTGACGCAACTCGATTCACTGGCCGACCAACTGGCTGATGTGGAACGCCGCTTGGACGTGATCGCCAATGAAGACGAACGCATCCGGCGCGTACGCACCATACCCGGAGTCGGGCGCAAGACGGCCGAAGTGATCGTGGCGGTGCTGGATGATGTGAATCGCTTTGACAATGGCCGACAAGTGTCGGCGTATATCGGCTTGGTGCCACGTCAGTATCAATCGGGCGAAACA
>JAAESQ010001405.1 GCA_024229275.1 bacterium
CGTTGCACAAGACGTGCCCGCTCGGGTCTCTGTCCAACCCTAGCTGTTCTAGCTCCTCTAGCGAGCATGGGGTTGCTCGGTCCGGGAATGGAACGTGCGCCACGTTCGGCGTCTCGGGCACGACCGAGGGAGCGTACTCCTCCCACTCTCGGACCCTAATGTCCCAGTTGGTCATGATGGCGGAAGCAGTGTTGTCGAACTGCTTGCTGAGCTCGAGCGCGCGCCTTCGGAGCGCGATCGTAGACTTGGTGCACGTGTCGTAGACCGCCATGGGGTCGATCATCTCCTTGACGAAGAAGATCGTGTCGCTCCTGATCCTCCTGAGCGGCAGGTTGTGCACGATGTACCGGCAGCTGATGATCGTCGTCTTCAACCAGTGGTACATCTTCGTCGGGGTGTTCTGGAGATTGAGCTCCTCGATCAGACCCAGCCTGTCACCGAGCGTGGGGACGAACCTGGCAGAGCTGATCGAGGTTTCCTGAACGGTGCCCGATCCTTCGACACTACTGTCTCCGACCGTAGGGTCGGCAGTAGTGCCTCCTGTGTTGCCAGCTTTATCGCCGTCGCCCGAATTGGGTGCCAAAGTTACAGCGTCCGCCCTAGACGTTGAACTTCCCGATGTCCGAGACGCCTGCTGCTGCCGACGGCCCCGCTTGGAATCCTTGCCGGCATCCTTCATCGAGGCTTCGATCGACGGCCACCCGCCGCCTTGGTCGTCAGGTATCATGGCACCGCCACGCTGACTCTCACCAAAGAGGCTGGGCTTGGCCTTGCAAATGGCTGCGAGGGCTACTCTTTTTCCGCGCGCACCACACACAGGATTAGAACGATTAACATCACGCGCAAAGCATTCATGTACAATGCGAGCGATGTCAGGTGTGTAACACTCAGTTTCAGACGTATTTCGTCCGGAACACGAAG
>JAAESQ010001406.1 GCA_024229275.1 bacterium
CTCATGTGTTTCCTCGACCGGCAACGCCGGCGTTTTTCCTCTCCGAGCGCGGGACTCGAATCACGGACTGGAGCGCGCAATATACCTTCGCGAAGATCTCCCAACAGATCGGTCTGCGCGCGGCCGCAAAGGGTCACGGGCGGGGTCCTCGAATTCATGACATGCGGCATCGATTTGCGGCTCGCACGTTAATCGCGTGGTACCGCACTGGGGTTGATGTCGAGCGCGAGCTACCAAAGCTTGCCACCTACCTTGGGCACGTACACGCGAACGAGACCTACTGGTATCTCGAGGCCGTCCCGGAACTGCTCCAGTTGGCTACCCAGCGGCTGATGAAGCAGGCCAAGGAGGCCAGATCATGATCGCCAGCCGCTTTCCAGCTCTTCTGCAATCCTTCTTTACGCAGCGTCTGTTTGAACAGCGGTCCTCAAGTGGCCACACCATAGCCGGATACCGTGACGCCTTCCGCCTTCTTCTGCGTTTCGCGGCAGAGCAACTCGATAAGACGCCCTCGAATCTCCTGCTTGAGGATCTCGACGCGTCGTTCATCGGTCAGTTTCTCGAGCATCTCGAACGAGATCGTGGAAACACCGCTCGCACCCGCAATGCCCGGCTGGCTGCCATCCATTCCTTCTTTCGCTATGTTGCCCTGGAGGAACCCGCCCATGCGTTGCTCTGCCAGCGCGTCCTCGCCATACCCAACAAGCGCCATGAGCGCAGGCTGATCGAGTTTCTCCATCGCGATGAGATCGATGCGTTGGTCGCGGCCCCGAACCCTTCGACTTGGATCGGCCGTCGCGATCGAACCCTTCTCATCGTGGCCGTGCAGACTGGCTTAAGGGTTTCTGAACTGATCGGACTTCGCTGTCAAGACGTCGTTCTGGGAACTGGTGCCCATGTGCAGTGCGTAGGAAAGGGCAGAAAACAACGCGGAACACCGCTTCGCGAGGAGGCTGAAGCCCTGTTGGGTAGCTGGCTGCGAGAACGCAACGGCCTGCCCCAAGATCCGGTATTTCCCAGCATCCGCGGAGGACCGCTCAGTAGGGATGCGATCGAACGCTTGGTTACGAAATATGCCAAGGCAGCCCAACAAAGCTGTCCCTCCCTAAACCACAAGAAAGTAACCCCCCATGTCCTGCGCCACAGCGCCGCGATGGACCTTTTGCAGCACGGCATCGACCGCTCGGTGATTGCACTCTGGCTCGGGCATGAGTCGGTGGAAACCACACAGATGTATCTCCATGCAGACCTACGCTTGAAGGAGCAGGCGCTGTCTCGCACCACGCCTCTCGGGGTCAAGCCAGTCCGCTACCGTCCCGATGACCAGCTTTTAGCCTTCCTCGAGGGCCTGTGATTATGCCGATTCCAAATAGCGCCAGGGCGCCACCTGCCACTCTCCAGCGGCGCGATTCGGCATAATCCGGGAGTCGGCATAATGGCGAAGATCATGGACGCGTACGGCCGCGTGGGAACCGCGGTTGACCCAGCCCAA
>JAAESQ010001407.1 GCA_024229275.1 bacterium
CCAGTCAGGTTCATCAAATCAAGGCGCTGATGTTGGACGCCTCGAGCGGTTTCTACCGCATGCAGCGTTACCGTGTCGGCGACTTCTTCGGCCCCGTGGATCTAGGCCTTCATCTGGCCCACAAGCACAACAGCCTCAACATCGGGGCGGGGCTGCTGGCCGGCTCGGTTTTTCCCGGCTCGAATCGTCTCGTGTTCACAGGGATCTCACCTTGTTGGCACGGCTTCTTTATCTCCTCCATGGGTGGGGCGGCACTGATCTTCGACAACCTGGGGATCAACCTTCTGAGCATCATCGGCAAGGCTGCCCAGCCCTCCATCCTGTATCTGAACCGTGTGCAACGGGTTGACCTGGAAGTCGAACTGGTACCGGTCTCCCCTTCAGAGATCTGGAGCCAGGGGCGCAAGGGCGTCTATGCCGTGATGGATCACGCTCTCGAGCTCTTTGGGGATCGCTACGTGCACCAACCCCGGGTGCTGGCCACCGGTCCGGCGGCGCGCTACTCCGATTTCGGTGCGATCGCGTCCGCCCCGGTGAAGAAGGGCGTGGTGACCCCGGTCGACACTTGGGCCGGGCGGGGAGGGTTCGGGAGCAAGCTGCTCCAGGAGCACAACCTGGTCGGTGTCATCTACGGAGGGACCAAGGTCGACGACGATTTCCGCGACCGCGCCGTGGCCGACGAGTGGTTCAAGGACAAGTACGACCAGCGTATGGCGGCCAAGGACATAGAGGCGACAACCAAGTATCGCTACGATCCCAAGCTGGAGACTGGCGGTACCTTCGGTGTGAACTACGCCACCATGGGCGGAAATATACTGGCCTTCAACTATCGCACCATCCAGTGGAGCGAAGAGGAACGCGAGAGCCTCCATCAGTCCTTTGTTTTAGATCACTATCTCAAGCAGTTCAACGAAGAGACGATCGGCGGGAAGCAGCAGAAGAACTGTGGTGAGCCGTGCGCCGCGGTTTGCAAGAAGATGAACGGGAAGTTCAAGAAGGACTATGAGCCCTACCAGACGATGGGACCCCTATGCGGCATCTTCGACCAACGGGCGGCTGAACTCCTGAATCACCATGCGGACAGCCTCGGATTCGACGCGATCTCCGTGGGAGGGGTGCTCTCATGGTTGATGGACTGCCTGGACGAGGGGAGTCTGACGCCCGAGGAGCTGGGGGTGGAGGAAACGCCCCGGTGGAATGTCGAAGGTTTCGATCTGGTCGATGACTCGATGCACAACGCCCAGCTGGGCGTGGCATTGTTGGATGAGATGGTAAAACCTGAAGGCAAGATCCCCCTCCTGTTGGGAGCGAGAAAGTTCGCCAGGCGATTCGCGAAGGAGAAAGGCAAGAAGGTTCTTGACGGCTTCGTCTTCAATGCCTTCGCCCGACAGGGCTGGATGGTGCCCAACCAGTACTGGACCCCCGGCGCTTTCGCTCCCATGGCGATCATGGGCAAGTACTACATGCACTACGGCCGTGATTTTCTGGCCCCCCGCGAGCTTGGCCGGGAGAACGCCCGCCGGATGCTGAGCGAGCTGTTGGTGGACAATCTCGGAGTCTGTCGCTTTCACCGCGCCTGGGCCGAGGAGCTCCTGCCGGATATCGTCGGCAAACTTTTCGGCGAGCGGGAGGCTCTTCTCCGCTCCATGAGCCTGTCGGCCAGCCGGATCGCGAGCCGCAATGCCTCCGTATTTTGGGAGTCGGAGCGCAACATGGACATGATCCACACCTTCTTGAAGAGGAAGAAGGAGATCGACGGCGTTCAGGATGAGGAGCTAGATCGCTGGATCGAGCTGTTCGACCAGGATAAGAACGCCGCCGCCTACGAGTTCTGGTACGAAATGCACAAAGGCAGTCACGAGGTGCTGAGGGATTTCCCGGTCTAGCCGTCTCGGTGATGCTTGGCTGCATCGCCAACGATGCAGATCTGCCACCAAGGTGGTGTTCCTCCTGATGAAGGAGGATTTCGAGTATAGAGAAACATCACATTTCGGATACCATTCGCTGGAGGTTGCAGGTACTGCAGTGTCGATAGGATGTCCGTTCAGGGTCCGCTCGCCGATTTGCAGTCAGCGATTCCTCAGAGAACAGGAGAACGAAATGACGGGCGCTGAATTTCGATCAAACAGTCGTGGCTCCAAAGACCACACCGTCGGGAAGGCTCGATGACCAACAACGATGTTCTGAGGCGCATCCGCTACATCTTCGACCTGAGCGATTCGAAGATGATCTCTGTCTTCGCCGCGGCAGACCACCAGGTCACGCGCGCCGAGGTAAGCGATCTCTTGAAACGGTTCGATGATCCGGCGCATCAGGTTTGCAGCGATCGGCTCCTTTCGATCTTTCTCAACGGTCTGATCAATGACCGGCGAGGAAAAAAGGATGGCCCACAACCCGAGCCGGAAAACGACCTGAACAACAACATCATCTTCAGGAAGATGAAGATCGCTTTGAACCTGAATGCCGAAGATACGCTCGAGGTCCTCGCCCTCGCCGGAATGCAGGTCAGCAAACACGAGCTGAGCGCATTCTTCCGGCGCCCGGACCACAAGCACTATCGCGACTGCAAAGACCAGATGCTTCGTTGCTTCTTCAGTGGTCTTCAGGTCAGATATCGCGAAGACCCCGTTTGAAACGGCGCGCTTTGGCGAGGATCCTGATGCGAAACCTGAAACTCCGCTCCCGCTCGGACGGGCCCTGAACAGGGCGTGCAAAAACTCTCCCGCCGTACTTGAGTGCCACGTGAGCCTCTTGCAAAACTCTCAGTTATGTCATTCAGAGCACTGCTACTCCGCGTTCGTGGCGGAAACTCATGGAA
>JAAESQ010001408.1 GCA_024229275.1 bacterium
CGTGTCGCCGAATCTCTGCGCCATGGCGGCGCGATACTGGAACGATACTTTCGCGGTCCGATCCGGCCACCGGCTGAAAGTCGAGTTCGTCGACTGGAAACTGCCAGGCACTGGTGCTGAGCAGAGGTCCACCGACAGCTAGCAATCCATATCCCTGCGCATCGCGTAACGCCAGCCACCGAACATCAGTCAAGTTACCTGTCTCCTGCGGCCGCGTGTAGGGATGAAACCGATCCCACACAGCTCCACCGTAGCGACCCACTGCAGCTCCGGTTTTACGATCCCAGTAACTCTCATGCGGCCCGCGACCGAACCACGACATTTCAGCAAAGGCGTTCGGCAAGGTCATCGTCATGCCAAAGCGGGGAAGCTCCGGGAGGTCATCCTTATCGCTGCGGTAGGAGACCTCAACCAGGACATCTCCTGTACCGAATAAGGTGTAGCTGGTGGTGTACTTTGCCTCGACCTCCACCAATCGTGTCTCTACAACGACTCGGGCGACACTTTCACCAAGTCGCTCGACAGTCACTTCCTCCACCAGGCGTTTCTCCTCAGCGTGCTGCCAGATTCCGCAACGTGCAGGCATCCCGTTGCCGAGATCGTTGTCCGTTGGGGCACGCCAGAAATTAGGCACCAAGCCCGTTCGAACCAGCTCGATCTCGTCGATTCTGAACGAGAGCAGTTCACCACGCAGCTTGCCAAGCTTGAGTTCGAATCCGTCTCCGACGAGGTCGACAAAACGTACGCTGTTTTTGATCTTGATCGATGGCATCGCATCGCGATCGAGCAAATCGACCGGCTTACCGACAGGCAGCTCGAATTGATCCCAGGCGACTTCATGCCCAGCTGGAACGAGCGGCTGATCACTTGCCGTCAATGCAAACACTCTCAGGTGGTATTCGACGCCCGGCTGCGGTCTGATTTCGGTCTTTGGGATCTGCAGTTCGGCGCTCCCGTGCGCCAACACAGTCGGAGCATCGACGCTTCCCTCCTCAATAACCACGCCATCGGCGCTTATCTCCCATCCCAGATCAAATGAACTCAGGTCAATGTGGTCGTGTCTGTTGTGAATGCGCAGCAGCCCATTCTTCAGGTCGACTGCCTCCCATCGAATCGGCTGATAGACCTTTTTGACCTCATGCAAATGCGGATGCGGTTTGCGGTCAGCCGTAACCAGTCCGTTGTTGCAGAAATTGGCATCGTTCGGAACCACTGGATTGTCGAAATCTCCACCATAAGCCCAGTAATCTCTACCGTGGGAATCCTGTCGCAGTAGTGCCTGATCGACCCAATCCCAGATGAAGCCCCCCTGCAACGATGGGTACGTATCTATGACATCCCAGTAGTCTTGCAGATTGCCAACACTATTGCCCATCGCGTGCGCGTACTCGCACAGGATCAACGGTCGTTCGGGATCCGTCTTGGCATAGGCTTCGATCTCGTGGGTGCGATCGTACATCGGCACAAAAAGGTCAGTATGAGGCCGCTGCCCTGCGCCCTCGTACTGGACCGGACGTGTGTCATCCAATTCGTGCAGTTTGAGATAGGTAGCCTCGAAGTTCACGCCGTCACCAGCCTCGTTACCGAGCGACCAAAAGATGACCGACGGATGGTTCTTGTCGCGCTCGAACATTCGTACGGTGCGATCGAGGTGCGCGTCACGCCATTCGGGTTTGTTTCCCAAAGAGGTTTCTGCTGGGCAGCAATAGCCGTGTGATTCGATATTGGCCTCGTCTACGAGATACAGCCCGTAGCGGTCAGCAAGGCGATACCACGTCGGGTGATTGGGGTAGTGAGAAGTGCGAACCGCATTGATGTTGTTGCGCTTCATCAGTTCGATGTCGCGGATCATCGAAGCCTCGTCGACAACATGTCCTGTATGCGGATCAGTCTCGTGACGGTTGACACCGCGAATCGTAATCGGCGATCCATTGACGAGTAACTGACCGGCCACAATCTCTATCCGACGAAACCCAATTTCTGCCCTGACCACCTCGGATTCATGTCCGGTTTCATCTTCGAGTGAGAGCAGCAGAGTGTAGAGTTCCGGCGTTTCGGCGCTCCACAATCTTGGAGATTCAACCGCTTTCTCAACTTCGATCGACGCTTCTTCTCCCCCTCCAAGGCTGACTTCGATGCGTTCATCGATCAGAGCCTCTTTCGAATCGGGTTCGTCAAACACACGTAGACGCAGTTTCCGTTGGCATTCTTCAGCGAACGAATTCTTGATCTTCGTAGTCAGTTGCAGCGTTCCATGGGTCAACGACTCCGTAAGTCGCGGGCGCACGAAGTAATCCCGCAGAAACACCATTGGCCTTGTGTAGAGATAGACTTCCCGTTCGATCCCAC
The DNA here is from genome assembly GCA_024229275.1 of bacterium. Classification (GTDB taxonomy): domain Bacteria; phylum Acidobacteriota; class Thermoanaerobaculia; order Thermoanaerobaculales; family Sulfomarinibacteraceae; genus JAAESQ01. Next base: position 2,350 of record JAAESQ010001408.1, read on the forward strand.
TCAAGCGCCAAAAATCCTGATCTTCGAGGTAGCTCCCGTCACTCCAACGGTAGACCTCGAGCGCGACACTGTTTTGACCCGGCTTCAGGTACGAGCTGACGTCAAACTCCACCGGGGTCTTCGAACCCTGGCTGTACCCGACGTAGGCGCCGTTGATCCACAGATAGAGCGCCGATTTAACAGCACCAAAGTGGAGCACGACTCGGTGACCCTTGAGCCAATCCTCCGGCAGCTCGAACGACCTACGGTAGGAGCCGACAGGGTTGTAATCGTGCGGAATGTTTGGCTCGTCAGCCGGGAATGGGTACTCAGTATCGAGGTAGATCGGGTACCCGTAACCTTGTACCTCCCAATTGCTCGGAACCTCGATCTCATCCCACCTCGAGTCGTCATAACCGGGCTCGAAGAAATTGAGCGGCCGATCTGCGGGTTTGCGAACCCAGAAGAAACGCCAAATGCCGTCAAGCGACAGAAAACGAGGCGACGTCGTTTCGTCTCCTTCGAGTGCCGCTTCACTCGAAGCGAAGGGAAAGAGAGTCGCATGTGGTGGCTCGGTGTTGACACTGAGGACCTCCAGGTTCTCCCAGTTGTATCGATCAGCAGATTCGTCCGGGCGCAGGTCGTGGTCGACCGCGTTGGCGATTGCTGCTAGCGACATAAGCAGGAAGATGATGATCGTTGCTTGCTTCCTCATAAAAAATCCTCGCCCCAGAACAGATCGCTCTTTCATTCCGCCACTAACGCACCCTAAACCGGCTGCATCCCAGCGTTTCGGCAAGATCACGGCTGCTCTCAATCTCGCCAGGTTCAAGGGTGTGACCGACAACAGAAGCTCCCACCACCTCGAAGGACTGACAAGCCCGTTTGAGGAAATCCAGCATCGCGTCCCAGAAGCTCTCTGGGACTGGCGGATCACCTGCCTGGTTGACCATGTCATGTCCTGGATCACACAAATTGACGTAGGTCGAAACATCCGGCGCATTGAGCGAGACCCACACCTCGTCAACAACCTCGGCAAGCTCGTTGATGATGTCCCGCCCGTGGATCAGGCAGCCGTGGCCATTGGTGTCGAGCCGGACGCGTGCACCGCCCTGTTGAAGAACTGGACTCACGGCACGGATAAGATCAAGCCGAAAAGTCGGCTCACCGAAACCGCACCACACAATTTCCGAGAACGCGCCAGCGCCACCCTGTTCATCGATGGCAGCAAAAAGCTCAGCCTCATCCGGTTCCGGCCCACCCCACAGGCGACCATCCCCCAATCCCGGCCGATGCTGTCGCACACAGAAGTCGCACCGATTCGAGCACCTGTTGGTGCCGTTGAGGTAGAGGCGATCAGCGCTTGCAAACCGATAGGCGTAATCCATGGATTCCAGGCATCAGATTGTAACGAGATTGCCGAAAGTTCTCGAGTGAAACCTGCAGTTCTCATTAGTCTGCAAAGACAAGCTCCGTTTGCCGACCCAGCAACCGACCCATCACGTGCGGCTTTATCATCATCGCCTCGCCGCGTGCCATGGCTTCGTCGAGTCCGTAGCCATGGCGTAAAACCAGGTAGGCAAGCCAGACATAGGCTCCTCGACCGCCCATCGCGCAATGCAGGTAGACCGGCCCGGTGTTTGCCAGGAGGATTTCTTCTAAACGGTCAACCGCCTCTGGAGTGTACGGATAGTCCTTTCCTCCGAGCGGTATCGACTCGTAAGCCATGCCGAGTTCGCTGACAACGGCAGCTTCGTCGAAGGACACCTTCTCACGATTCTCCATCTCGGAAGGAGTACGCATACTGACGATGACCTTCACGCCGAGCTGAGCCAGATCCGCCAGAGCTTCTTCAGAAGGCTGAGCGCCCATCAAAATCCGTCCATCTCGAAACAGCTCGCCCTCCAGATCGGTGACTCCCTCGACCGTCACTGGTAATACATTTGAGTCGATGCCAAGGTCCGCCACCGGTTCCTCAGCAGCAACCAGAGAGACCATCACACTACAAGCAGCAATCGTCGAGAAGATCCATCGTCCGTTCATATCGTGTACCTCCCAGCGCCTCCAGCATGCGATCGACCACGCGTCATGCGCAAGGGAGATGAGCCCGTTTTGACCCCTTTGTTACATCATGTCAACCGTAGCCTTTATCTGGATACAAGGCCACGTTCACTGCACCGCTCGTCAGATTTGCTTCTGTGTGCTGTTTGTTCCATCATTGCGATTCGCAAGGCGAATCGCAGGAGGTTCCCATGAAACAGCTTCAAGTAATTCTCTTTGTCATCATGGCTGCAGTCGCTGCCACCACCTCTGGTGCAGATACCTTCGATTCACTCCCGGCATGGACTCCCGATGCCAATGCTGAACGTGCAGAAGTGCCCGATGTTTACAAATGGAATCTTGGGAACCTCTTCGCGGACGACGAAGCCTGGCAGACCGCTCTCGACAAAGCCCGCGCTGGACTTGCCGAACTTAGCGAGCTTCACGGCAAACTCGAAGAAGCGGAAGCACTGGCTCACTACCTCGATGCCTACTTCCGACTCGACGAACAGATCAATCGCGTCACCCTACGCGCAAATCTGGCTCGTGATGCCGAAACCACAAATCAAACGCTCATCGCCAATCACCAGTCAGCCCTCAAGCTCACCAACACTCTGATGGAAGAGGGTCCCGTGGTGCGCAAAGCTATTCTTGACTTGGACGACTCCGAACTTGCTCAAGCCTACGCAGAAGTGCCAAGTCTTCAACAGTTCAAGCCATTTATCGAAGGTCTTCGCCGCCGCGCTGGCACCGTCCTCGGACCCGAAGCCGAACGAGTGCTCTCACTCGCCGGTGACAACCTTTGGGCACAGATCGACCTCAACGAACTGCCTTCAGCCTCCGAGAGCGCCTTCGCTGCTCTTCTTTCAGACATGCCCCTCCCCTCTATCACCAATGAAAACGGAGAATCGGTCGGACTCACATTCTCCAACTACGGGCGTTTCCGGGGATCTGCCGACCGTGGTGTCCGGCGACAAGCCGTAACAGCGATGTTCGCAACCTTGACGACCTACCAGAACACTCTTGCAGCGACTCTGGTCGGCCAAGCCAAGTTCGACGTCTTCTTGGCCCAGGCCAGAGGCTATGACACCGCGCTCGAGGCCTATCTCAACAAGGACAACATCGACACCGAGGTGTATCGCACGTTGGTGAGTACAGTGCGCGAAAACGTAGCGCCACTGCACCGCTACATCGAACTGCGACGCAAGGTCATGGGGATTGACAGCGTCCATCTCTACGATCTCTACATACCGCTAGTAGGCGGCGTGGACCGGGAGATTCCTTACCCAGAGGGGGCGAAAGCGATTCTCTCCGCTCTTCAACCTCTGGGCAGCGACTACATCAAACAGGCGCAGGTTGCTCTCGATCCAAAAAATGGTTGGGTCGACGTATATCCGTCGAGCACCAAACAGAGCGGCGCCTTTTCAGCCGCTGTTTATGGCGCGCATCCCTACCTGAAGATGAACTACCAGAACTCATACAACGACATGTCGACGCTCGCCCATGAGCTCGGCCACGCCATGCACAGTCATCTTTCAATGGGTGAGCAGTCCTACCAGTCATGGCGATACGTGTCGTTCCTCGCTGAGATCGCCTCGACATGCAATGAAATGCTGCTTTCTCACTATATGGTCGAGAACTCAGCATCCGACACCGAAAAGGCCTGGATCCTGAGTGAGCTTGCAGAGAGCATACGGACGACCATCTATCGCCAGACGATGTTCGCCGAGTTTGAACTGAAGGTCCATGAAATGGTGGAGACGGGCGAGCCGGTCACTGCCGATCGCCTGAGTGAGACCTACGCCGATCTAGTCCGTGCATACTACGGCCCGGCGTACACACTTGATGAGCACGATGGAATCGAGTGGGCATACATTCCCCACTTCTACTGGAAGTACTATGTCTACAACTACGCGACGGGACTGTCGTCAGGCATTGCCATGGCTGAGCGACTGCGTACTGGAGATACCGCGGCACGCGATGCCTATCTGGCAATGCTTGCTGGCGGTAGCGAGCGACCCCCGCTCGAGATGCTCAGAAGTGGAGGGGTCGATCTGACTCGGCCGGACGCCATCGAATCGGCGCTTCGTCTGCTCGACCGTACCTTGACCGAACTTGAACAGATTATGGCTCGACTGCAGGAGTAGCCAAGCAGTGGCGGCAGGTCCCGCGCAACTCAAGATGGCGACTCGTGACCTGTCCCCAACTCGAGATTTCGTCCGGCAATTTGAGTTGGTCGATGTCGGGCCAATAGAAGTCGAACGGTCTACGACACTGGGTGCACACCAGATGATGGTGAACACTGAGGTTGGTTTCGAAACGAGCCCTGTCGTCAAGCGCCTCGACACGAGCAATCAAGCCGTGATTCTCGAAGGTTAGCAAGGTCCGATAGACGGTATCCAGCGCAAGTGTCGGCATGCGGGGCTTCAGTCGCCGGTAGAGTTCCTCGGCCGAGGGATGGCCCGATCCGGTCACCAGTTCACGGTATATTTCTAGGCGCTGATGAGTCAGCTTCAGGTTTCTCCGCCGGCACTCCTGGACAACCCAGTCGACGAGTTCGTCGCGTTTTCGCCGTGCCGTTGTCACTATTTCACCTCAAATCCAAATCTTTCTTATCAGTAGTCTGCGTGTACTGAGCTTCAGAGTCAAAACACCCAAGATCGCCCAAGCCCTCGTATAATGTAAAGTCGTGTGTTCAAGGTGCTGACGAAAACTTCAAGTGCAGAGTTTGTCACACCGAACATCAAGCCCCTAAACCTGGTTCAGGGGCCACAAGAAGCAGTGTAGTAAAAGGTGACTGTCATGACAGAACGTGACTGCGACCTCTTCGACCACCTTCCGGTGGGGTGCATCGTAGCTGACCGCACTGGTGCGATACGGCGCGCCAATCGTGCCGCTGTTGAGCTTCTCGGGCACGATTTCACGGCTCTCAATGGACGGGCGTTAGGCGAAATCATCGCAATTCCCAGCGGTGCAGAACGTGCAGCTGGAAGCGAAGATGGACGTGCTGCTGGTCCCTGGATGGTCGCGATCATCGACCCGCCCGGAAGCGACCGTTTCTTGGAAGCGACGGTGTCGTTCATTGGCGATGACACCTGTTGGTGCCTGAGCGACGTTTCCGAGTTTCGGGAATCAACAACGGTAGGTCACGCCACCATCGAGCTTCTCAGCAGACTTGCAAGCAACAGCGACTTGGACGCTCGACTCATCAAAGCACTCGACTATTTGCAGGAATTGACTGGGTGCGAGGTTTCGGGTCTGCGACTCCGAGAGGGCGACGATTTTCCGTACTTCGCAACGAGTGGAATGTCGCAAGACTTCGTCGTCGACGAAGCAAAGCTCTGTTCCCGGCGAGCTGACGGGACACTCAATCTCACCACAGACGGCCGCCCTGTCCTGGATTGTATGTGCGGTGCTGTGATCAATGCCCACACCAACCCGACAAAACCCTACTTCACCAATGGTGGTAGCTTCTGGACGAATAGTACAAGTAGCCTCGTCGATGTACTCGAACAGCCGGATCCAAACGCAAAGGTCCGATTTCGATGTCACCGCGAAGGCTATGAGTCGGTTGCCCTGATTCCGCTGCGCAGCAACGACGAGGTTTTCGGTCTGATCCAGCTCAATGACAGCCGCAGTGACGTCTTCACGGATGACACCATAGCCATGCTCGAGAAGTTGAGCGGTCATATCGCATCGGTGCTGGAGTAGGCTTTCTGCCCCAGGTGAACGGCAGTTTCTCCCAAGGCGCTTCCCGAGAATTGCGAGGCACGGTTTACGAGTCCAAGAGGTCAGTATGCCCGCCCTACGCCCCCAGTGTTCCCCGTCACTGCCTCCTAATTTCCGCTGAATTTCCATTCCGTCATTCCATTCCTCCCCGAGGAATGTAGAATCACTCTCCTAGGAGATATTTCATGCGCAGTCTTGACCAACTTGACCTCTATCACTTCGACGACCTGCTCAGCGACGAAGAACGTATGGTTCGCGACGCCGTCCGCGAATGGGTCGACGGCAGAATCATGCCGTACATCGAGGATTGGGCTTACGAAGGAACGTTTCCGACGGAGATCATTCCTGAGATGGGCGAACTCAACCTGCTTGGGGCGGGCTATTCGGGTTATGAGCTTCCGGGCCTGGGAGCTGTTGCAGCCGGCCTGATCAACCAGGAGTTGGAGCGCGGAGACTCCGGCCTCCGCTCGTTCGTATCCGTTCAGAGTTCGCTGGTCATATACCCGATTCTCACCTGGGGCAGCACCGAGCAAAAGGACCGATGGATCACCAAGCTGGGTAGCGGCGAAGCGGTTGGGTGCTTTGGCCTCACAGAGCCCGATTTCGGCTCGAATCCTGGTGGCATGCGAACCAACGCGGTACGCAATTCGAAGGGCTGGGTACTCAACGGCGAAAAGGCATGGATCACCAATGGCTGTCTTGCCGATGTCGCTGTTGTGTGGGCCAAGACAGACGATGGGATCCGCGGATTTCTCGTCGAACGGGGAACGCCGGGATTCACGACTGTGGAACACAAGGGTAAGTACTCGCTACGCTTCTCGGTCACGTCACAGCTCGTGTTTCAGGACTGTCAGCTCAGTGAGGACGCCATTCTTCCCGGCACAACGGGACTGAAGAACCCACTCATGTGCCTGACCCAGGCCCGCTACGGCATCGCCTGGGGTGCTATCGGCTGTGCGATGGCGATGTTCGATGCCTCACTACGCTATGCGACCGAACGGATTCAGTTCTCCGGACGACCCATCGCGGCACATCAGATTCAGCAACAGAAGCTTGTCAACATGTACAACGAGATCGTCAAGGGACAATTACTGGTTCTCCAGCTGGGAAGAATGAAGGAAAAAGGAACCATGTCGCACGAGGCAGTTTCGTTGGCAAAGCGGAACAACGTCTGGACTGCGCGTGAGTGTGCCCGACTGGCACGCGAGATCCACGGTGCGAACGGGATCGTCAACGAATACCCGGTCATGAGACACATGATGAATATCGAGTCCGTACTGACCTATGAGGGCACCCATGACATCCATACACTGGTCATCGGTCAGTATGTAACAGGCATCCCAGCCTTCGAGCCACCCCCGGAGAAGTAGAACGGTCGGGCGGCGATCTCAATCCTCCTCGTCATCCTCATCGCCATCGTCATCGTATTCTCACGCGCCTCCGCCACACGATGACGATGAAGAGGACGATGACGATACGCGCTGCGCCCCTCAGGGACCCTGCCCTACTCCGCCACGAATGCTGAGGTCGCGCGATTACCCCATTTCATCATTCATCATTCCGATTTCATCATTCTGCCGTCTAGTCTCTCCGCAGCGACACCACAGGATCGACTCTTGACGCTTTGATCGCCGGAAGCATGCTGGCGACGATCGCGATGCAACACAGCGCCGCAGCACCCGCCGCAAAGGCGATCGGATCGAGGGCCGGAATCCCATGAATGAGGCCTGAGATGAGTCTAGTGCACGCGATCGCTCCCGCGAGCCCTATTCCGAGCCCTATCAGCACCGGCCGCGCTCCAGCCATCACAACCTGGCGCACGATCTTCAGACTGTTGGCGCCGAGGGCCATGCGGATACCGATCTCGCGACCCTGCTGCGCCACCGAGTAGCTGAGGACGCCGTAGAGGCCGACACCCGCCATCAGCAGAGCAAGCCCGGCAAAGACCGACATGACGATCATGTTGAACCGACGGCGGGCGAGTGAATCGCTCATGACTTCGCGCATGGTTCTGATCTGTAGCACCGGCTGGTCTGGGTCGACTTCCATCACCGCTTGGCGAAGCGGCGTAGCAAGGGCCTCCGCCTTCCCCTCGGTCCTGATGACCAGGCTCATGAAGGGCCATGGTGACTGGTCGAACGGCTGGTAGATTTCCACGCGCGGCGCCTGATCGAGTCCGTCATGTAAGGTGTTGCCGACTACACCGACGATCGTCACCCACGCAAAATCTGGATCCTCAGTATCGTTGTTCCAACTCATCCGCCTGCCGATTGGGTCCTCGCCAGGATAGAACTTCTCAGCTGCGGCCTGACTCATGACCGCGACGCGTGCATTTCCGTCGCTGTCCTGGGAGGTGAATGTTCGCCCGCTGATGAGAGGAAGGCCGATGGCTTCAAAGTACCCATCCGTCGCGGCTTGATAGCCGGCGACCGGCTCTTTGCCCTGTTCGAAGGACCGATCCTCCATGATGAACGTGAGGCTACCGTTGATGCCCGGCGACACGGGAAGACTCAACACTCCCGCCGCAGATGTCACTCCAGGTAAGGCACGAACCTTTTCCATAACCTGGCCGTAAAAAGCCCGCATATCAGGCCCGTCCGGGTACTTCGACGAGGGAATGAAAACGCGGGCGGTCAGAGCATCCCTCGCAGAGAAACCAGGATCGTTGGATCCGACCCTCGCGAGAGTCCGAATCATCAAGCCCGCACCCACCAGCAACACAACTGATATGGCTATCTCGCCCACGATCAGCGCACGCCGCAGCCGGTTTCGCCCCGGACCTGACGTGAGCCGGCCGGCTTCCCCACGCAACACCGCAGCCGGTTCCTGCTTCCACACCTGCAGAACTGGGGCCAAGCCAAAGAGTAGGCCACACACAACGGCGACCAATACTGTGAAGAGGAGCACCGCGCCACTGATCCCAACTTCCTGTGCTCGTGGCAGCTCGGATGCTGCGAGCGACACGAGCGCTTCTGTGCCCCACAGAGCAAACAACAGGCCGACGAGGCCTCCGGCAAGGCCGAGCAAAACACTCTCGGTGAGAAGCAACCGCGCTAGTCGAGAGGTTCTGGCCCCGAGCGCTCGGCGCATGGCGATTTCTCGTCGACGACCCGCTGCACGCACAAGCATGAGGTTGGCGACGTTGGCGCAAGCGATAAGAAGCACAAATCCGACGGCACCGAAGAGGGCCAACAGCGCCGGTCGCACATCTCCTATCACTGACTCTGCCAGGAGACTGGCTTCGATCTTAAGATTCGTATTCACATCCGGATAGTCCTCGGCAAGACGCGCAGCAATCGCGCTGCACTCCTGCTTTGCCTGTTCAAGGCTTACGCCTCTATTGACACGCGCAATTGCGGTAAAGTAGTCGGCTCCCCGATTCTCCTCCGGTGGAGTAGCGAACTCAAACGGAGGGTCTGGCACGCGCAGGCTGGCCGAGTACCAGACCGCCATGTCTTGGGGTTGGCTGAATCCCGGAGGCATGATCCCAACCACGGCAAAGGGCGACGCGTTGATGTCGATGACTCGTCCGATCACATCCGGATCGGCCCCAAACGATGACTGCCACAACGCATGAGAAAGCACCACGGCAGGCTCCCCGCCGGGCAAATCGACCTCGGGCGACAGAGTCCTTCCTAGAAGTGCCTCGACACCGAGGACGTCAAAGAAGCTCGGCGTCACACACGCCCCTCGTTCCGAAGCGGGGAACTCGCCATCGCTGAGGCTGAAGCCGAACTGGCGATACCCAGCGATAGCGTCGAAAACCGAACTCTGTTCGACAAAATCCAGGTAGTTGGCTCCGTTCCACGCCGAAGCGCCACCGTCGATGTCGATCGGATCCAATCTAAGAATGCGCTCCGGACTGTCGAATGGCAGCGGCTGAAAGACAACCCCATAGACAATGCTGAACATCGACGTGCTGGCGCCAATGCCGAGTCCTAGCGTCACAATCGCCATGACGACAAAACCAGGCCGGCGCAAAAGGCTACGCAGGCCGCTGTGCAGATCTAGAAGAAAATCTCTCATCGTCTCCTCCGCGCTCGTCCGAGTGCAAGCCCGTCCGTCCCAATGCACTACGCAACGCTCGTGCCAACAGAGGAAGAGTTCTAGATACTCAGCACGAAGAGGTCTTCCAAACCGTGATCACTGAAATTGAAGTCCCGCTATCGCGTATCGCCCGGAACTGGGGTGTTCACCACCGCACAGATTCATCCCACGACCGGCCATCCTGCTTCGTACAGATTGGCTACGCCACGGCACTTCGGTTTCGACACAATTTCCGTTAAGAGTCCCAACCTACCCGACAACGCCACTCACAAACCGCGATCAATCTCCAAGATAGTGTGCAGGAGCACATTGGCGCCGTTCACGATGTCGCCTGGGCTGGAGTACTCCTTTGGCGAATGGCTGATGCCATCGACACTGGGAATGAAGATCATGCCTGTTGGCGCGATTTCGGCCATGGCCTGAGCGTCGTGGCCGGCACCACTCGGCATCAACTTGTAGGACAGCCCCAGTTTCTCTGCAGATTTCGCGATGGCCTCCCGCAGACGAGGGTCAGTCAAGGCTGGGGTCGACGAGGTATCGCTGCGATCAAACGTTATCTTGGTCCCGAGTTTCTTCTCTATCGCAACCGCTTCCGATGCGATCAAATCGAAGAGGTCAGCAACTTTGCTCTCTGAGAGATCTCGTAGTTCCAGACTCATCTCAACCCTGCCAGGAATCACGTTCGGGGCGCCAGGCTCTGCTCGAATTTCGCCCACCGTTCCGACCTGAGAACCAGGCATGGATGTGACCACCCGATTCACTGCAATAACGAGATGAGCAGCAGAAAGAAGCGCATCCCGGCGCATGTTCATCGGGGTCGTCCCTGCGTGGTTGGCCGATCCTTCGATCGTAACGTCCCACCATTTAATACCCACGATGCCTTCAACGACGCCAATCTCAACCTTCTCGGTTTCCAGGATTTTGCCTTGCTCGATGTGAATCTCAAGAAACGCTGCAACGTCGCCCTCTTTCCTGACGACGTTCTCAAGCAGTCCAGGATTACCTCCGAGGAAGGAGATTCCCTCAGAGATCGTCTTCCCACTATGGCTCACTTCGCGCAGCGCTTCCTCGGAAAGCTCACCGAGCATGGCCTTGCTACCAACAAGACCTCCCTCTTCATCGGTGAAAATCACGACCTCTATTGGATGGAGTGTTGTGACTCTGTTCTCGTAGAGGACCTGAGCACACTCGATGGCGCTCAGTACTCCGAGCGCGCCATCGAACACTCCTCCATCGGGAACAGAGTCGCTGTGGGATCCAATTAGAATCGGGGCAAGATCCGAATTTCTGCCGGACCTGCGGCCGATCATGTTGCCCGCCTCGTCACTGTGGACCTCAAGGCCAGCTTCCTCCATCGCCTTTCTCAGATATGGCCTGGATTCGAGATCCGCCTCTGAGAACGCAAAGCGATCCATGCCACCCTGAGCGTTCTTGCCATACTGAGCCAGTTCAGCAAGCCGCCGATTGAGTCGATCACCATCGACTCTCAACTCAACACTCTCCTGCGCCCAAAGACTCGTCAGTGCCATCCCAACGAGGGCCACTACGAACACATACTTCATCAAAGAACCCCCTCCAGTGATTGGTGCACACTGCGGGCTTCATGAGTCAACCATTACGGCAGAGACCAGCGCGATGTATCACCCGACTCGAACCCATCAGCGAAGATGAGCCCTAGGATGCAGCTGTCGGTCTGCGCGTCTGGCACTCTCTCCATCACATTGGTGATTTCGAAGAGGTCAAAAGCGAAACCATCGAAATGCACCCCTGAATCGGTTCCGTAGCGCACTTCGAAGCTCATCTCACGTCCGGCGAGATCTGCCGAGCCAAGTGCAGTCGAACTGAAGTTCGAAACTGCCCACGCCGTGTTCGAACCCGCCCAGCCGGCATCGAACGCCATATTGCAGCTTCCGTTCGCACTCCCATCCTCCACATCGTAGAAACGGCCACTGTCCGGTTCCACAACGCTCTCGCTCTCGCCGTCAACGACTCTCACGTTGGCCCGATCAAACCACGGCGTACCACCCTCGATTTCGTATCGCGAATGAATACTGAGGGTGGAAGTCTCCGTCAGCACTATGCCCGGCGTCCTGATGGCATCACATTGGTCGGCGAGGTCGGAGGACGACTGCAGATACCACGAGCCGCTGGGCGCGGAGAGTGTGTCAACACGGTCGAATGTGCCAGATTGCAGAGTCCAGCCTTCCAAATCTGTTTCAAAGTCATAGGACTTGAGAGGCTGAAACACGAGATCGGTCTCGGTATTGCTGATGCTCAATGTCGCAGCCGTGGTGAGCGGTGCTATCTCGGCGTTTGTAACCTCGACGTCGATCAGTAGAACGTCATCGTGACTCATGCCTATGGCCTGGACGACCTCGATATATGCGGTGTTATCAATATCGCAGGCATCTATCGATGCAACTGTCCAGCTTGGTGTGGCAAAGACAGTCGAGGGATGACTGGGTGAACTCACCGAAACAATGCTGACATTGCTCGCAGCCGCCGCTCCCATGTTGGCAACACTGAAACCGACAGTCGCAGACTCACAGTTGTCCAAAAACTCGTCGCCGTCACCTGTTGCGATCGAAACGACCTCAGTACCGGCAACTGCGACAGCGTTTCCTACTCCAGCACAGGTCATAAAGTCGCCAGTTGCGACCAACGCGAAAGGCTGGGGGCCATTGGGAACGGCAAAGGACGTAACCGTGATTGTCCACAGACCTGGAGTCGGTACTTTGATCAAGACGTTTTCCAGTGTATTGATTCTGTCTTGTGATCCGCCCACATTCGACTGCCCGGAGGAAAAGACGTTGCCGTAAAAAGTGCCGTCTGGGCCACTGACAACGAGGTCGAGATCGTTGATGATTGTGGGATTGGCAGCGGCGACCGACGGATAGTCAGTCCACGCCAGAGTCACTTCAAGCGGTTGGCCACCACCAACTACGCTCAATTCATAGACCTGATTCTCCCCCGATGATCCATTGGCAAAGCCGGAAGTCTCATCGGCTACCCACAGTTTTCGTTCGTCGCCCGAGAAGAAGAGTACGTTGTCAAGGAGGATTCGACCCCACCCTTGAATGTCGTTCGGGATGGAGCCTGCCCCGGTCATCTCTTCGCCCGAGTTGATCAGAGCTGCACGGAGAAGCGCCGCACTTGGCGCAAATCCATCGGCCGGAACCTCGCTGCCACTTGGATAAAAACCGTCAACAAAGTACTCGCGCACCAGTGCTGCGAGGCCTGCTGCTCCCGGAGAGGCCATGCTCGTACCACTCATGCTCCGGTCACCACAGTTGTTCGTACCGACGTTGTCATCGTTCTCTGCCGACATGACACTGGATCCCACAATCGTAATCGACGGTTTGATCCGACCGTCATCGGTCGGGCCTCGACTCGAGAAACCCGAGATAGTGTCGGCGTTCGACGCGTGTTCGGTTGAGCCCACTGAGATCACACTCTTGGCAGTCGAAGGACTGTCGACAGTATTCGTTGTACCGCCGTTATTCCCGGCAGCGAAGAGGAGCAGATAGTCCTTATGGTTCCACATCACCGTGTCAGCATCTTCGCTGCCGGAGGTGTACTCACCGTAGTTCGGGTCTTCCTCCTCGTCACCCCACGAATTGGTATGGATTCGCGCGCCTTGGTTGTAGGGCTGTTCAAACACTGGCACAAGGTCAATGACCGGGCAACCGATGCCCGGACAGTCAGCACACACGTTATATTGATAACCACAGTCCTGCACGATCAATTTGGCCAGCGGCGCCATGCCGTCACGACCATTGTGGACTCCCGGTTGAGCAAGATCGTCTCCGGCGACTGTTCCGGCGACGTGGGTGCCGTGATCTTGAGTATCCCACTCGGTATTCGCGATCCCACCCGAGCACTCGTCGGCCCAGAGAAAGTCCACCGCCAGCACTTTGCGGTGGTCAAGGTTAACCAATGCGCCTCCATCACAAGCGTTGATCGCGGGAGTCTCACTGGCATCGCGAAAATAGCAGGAATCGATGTCAATGCCGGTGTCAAGTACACCGACGATCTGTCCTTCGCCAAGAAGGCCTTGGTCAAACACCGGTGTTGCATCACCACCACCGGTACCCGACTGGCCGACCCAAATCGTGGTGTCGTTGAGGAAGACCCTTCGTGATTCACGCTCGAGCCAGAAGACCTCCGACATTTCTGAAAGCGGCTGCCGCAGTTGATCGATTTCAGCGCCTGTGAGCAAAACCCGCACTCGGGCAAACCGTGTCTTCTCCGAATATGCCTCGACCCCACGGCCAACCATTATCTCAATCTGGTCGACCATCGCTTTGACGTCGGCATCAGGAAAAAGATGGATCATGACTTGGCGAGTCTCTTCGTCGTCAGCCCTGGTCTGCAAAATTTCTGGTGAAATTTTGTAGGCCGGCATCCAGGGTGCTGACCAGCTTGCACCGACACTTTGGACCAACGAGGGGGCGCGACTGGGCGCAACACGAACGAGAAAAGTGTCGTACGGAAGGTAGGCGAAGACGCGATCAGCTTTGAGTTGGAGCTGCGCGATCTGATCACTGCTCACCGGTCCTGGAAACTTGACAAGCTGGATGTCTGCGTCTGGCGCACTGGACCGCATCAACGCGGCTTGTTCAAGGTCAATCACACCCGAACGCAATGACACTACGTCCCGGTCACTAACATCCAGAGCTGCCGAGGTCCCCGCGATGAGAGTCACAACCGAAACGAACACCAGGCGAATGCATCTCTTCATGGCTTAATCCCATCTCCTACCCAAGGCCATTATCACACAGGGGGAACATCCAAACTGCGACAAACGCCACACATGGAGGAGGCTCACTAGTGCAGATCAACAAAGAAAGGGCCCCTGACCATTAAAGGTCAAGGGCCCAGAGTATTCTCAATCGCCGAAGCGATCGGTTCTAGTTAGAAGACCATCTAGACACGTCTCCGGACTCGAATCCATCGTCAAAGATGTAATTCGATTTCGTCGAGCAGCCCGCTGGAACCGTGAAGTCTTCGGTCTCGTCACCGACATTGGTTGTCCCCGAAAGGGCGAACTCCCCGAGACCACGTTTGGCAAAGCCACGCCAGATCTCGCACTGATTTTCGCCACTTCCAGCGGCACCCGTGCCGGTTAGAACGTCATCCGCGGTCAGCATCGCGTCGCGCAAGCTCACGAATGTGGGACCACAGCCCACAAGCTTCATTGCATCGACAACGAGCTGAATGAAGAGGTTGTTGCCTCCGGTTCCGTTGTAAAGATCCATGTCGAGACCGTAGCGAGCGATGAGTTCCCAATAGACCTCGTGAGCCATCGTCATCCAGATCGAACCGACTCCATGCGGCTGCACAGCAGTGGCGATGTCAGCGAAGGTCTCTGGGGCAACCGTCATATCCGTGCTGTACGGAAACGCTCGGATACCAAGTCCATCACGTCCCTGAAAAATGACGTAGTTCCCGACACCGCGCTGTGTGCTCGGCCTGTCGGACGACTTCGGCGACAGGACAATCGTCCAGAAGTCACTGAGGCCTTCACCCATTTGCTCGCTTCCAAACAGGCACCCTGTGTTCGACGGACCACCAACCAAGCGGTTAGAAATTCCATGGCCATATTCGTGGCCGATGATTCCGTTGTCGAAATCTGAATCACGATCGGGCGGAGGCGTACCGTCAGCCTTAAAGGTTGCGTGAGCAGTGCCGCCACCGGTGACGAGTTCGTCCTCGATGAGGTTGCCGTCGTCTTGAGAAATCATGCCGGACGGGATGGTGATCGTGGGATCGTCTCCACCAAGGGTCGATGGGGGTCCGGGAGTGATCTTCTTGATTGCGACTGCCACTGCACCAACTGCTTGAGCATTGGCAACCTTGACGGTGAAGTTGCAGTTGCCACGATGGATCAAAGCGATATTGCCGTTGATCGCTCCACCATTGGTGATCGCCTCACAACCATCGTTGGGGTCCAGTCCGGTACCGTCTTCTGCGAGGGCGATATCAGCGGTGATTCCAGTGGCGTCGAATGGGGGTCCGAATGCCGCTGAGCTTGCGACGTAACTGCCGGCAATTCCTGCCGGAGAGTCGACCACGAGAACATTCGGATAGGGGTAGGTCCAACGATACATCTGCATGCGGGGATTGGAACCATCGCCAGGAGTCGCGAAGTTGGCGTTGTTCGTGCCCGAACCGTCTAGGGCATCGGCATTGACATGATCGCTACCAAGGCCACCGTTACCGTAGTTGTTCTCCTGGAAGTTCCCTGAGACCTCGTCGAAGCCATACTGGTAGGTTACATCGTGCATGATGTTGTTGAAATAGAAGAGATTCAACACGCTGGCATCGACGTTGGTACCTCCCTCAGGATCGAGGGCCGGATTCCAGACATGATTGAACTCAAGGCTCGCTCCACCGTCCGGACGCGTTCCCCCTGTATTGTTGTCATCCAAGTCATCTTGCGCCCAGACATTGTTGCCGCGGGTATCCGTGTACTCAGCGCCCGCAACTCCGTTGTCGTCGTGCCACCCGAAGGGGGAAGCAGTAGCGTTCGCCGGATCCGTCACAACGACTTGAGCTTCACCAGTGTCGTTGGGGCTATCAGCGGGCAGTGGGATGACCGAGTACTCAGCATCAGAGGTCCAGTTATTCTGGGAGATGACGTCGCCAGAGATAGCATCGATTCGCACATCCCACCAGTCCGGACTCTGAGGATTGTTGACCACGAGGCGCCATGCCAGCCTCACGGAACCATCATCGAGCGGCTGATACATGAGGGAAACGACAATGTCGTCCCTCGAAACCGAGGTCGCAGCGAATCGAGCAGCCTGAGTCGGTCCTCCGATGGTCTCGAGGTGAATCACCGGGTTGTCCGCGACTGGGAGATCGAAATGCTCTGCTGCAGCGACGATTGCGGCTTCTTGAAGGATCTCCGGAGCCGGTGTGTCGACTCGGTTCGCGAGATCGCTCAAGAATCTGTTGCTCAGATTCAGGATCGCCCCGTCTTTGGTTACATTGATGTTGATAGTTCCGTTGAAGACCGGGATTCCCTGGAACTGCTGGAGCAGATAAACATGGGTCACACCGTTGTGCTCTGAACGGTAGTTATCCATGACCTCAAACTCAGCCACATCGGCGAGAGTCAGTCCATAGTCCGCGTAATGCGAATGAAGATGCCTTATGGCTATGTCAAGCGGATCTACCTCCTCGGAACTGGAAAGGACACCGGCATCGACCACAACTACGGTGCCCGCAAGCATCAAGCAGACCAATGCAAGCGCACGAAAACGAACAACTGTCATATCTCTATCTCCTTCGAATGGGCTCAAAATCCATCTTCCGACGCATAGGCTATCACGACGCTGTGGGTGACGGCGAAATCACGATTCACTCTCGAATTGCAGATGAACCGATCTCAACATTACGAATGTCCAACAACCTATGAGGTAAGGAATATTTCTTCAGCGATCTTCCTTAACCTATCCGAGGATCTTCACCGGAGCCTTCGAACACAGGGAATTTTGACTTCCGTTGAATCAGTAATAAGACTCGATTACAATTAGACCAAAGGAGCCGATATGGCATTGCTTCGTCCCAAGTCTGAACGTAAGAACAAAGGCCTTCCACCGTATCGGACCATCCAATGCCCTATGAACGGCCACCAGATCTCCTGGTGTATGGGTTTGTGTGAACCCATCGGAAAGAACGGTCACTGTGGCCGTCTCGCGCCACATGCAATGGTCGGCAAGACACAGGCAGCGCTCATTGCGTATGCACAATCCCAAGAGGTGCACGGCATCAGCCAGTAGGATCCTGCCTTTTCGCTAACCCTTTGAAACCACAATCTGAGTGTTTGAGGAGATGGGGTATTGCCAGCTGCATAACGATTTGGTATTTTGTAGCCATGGCGCTACATATGTCACATCTTGCCTACGCCTGTGCTTCGCTATGGCTCCCCCTTCACTTGCTCCAGAATCCTTTGTTAGCAGGTCCGGTCTCTTCACCATCAGCTTCGCATCCGTCCGAAGCAATCGCATTCTGCGCTGTGCAATTGCCGGTTGCGTGGGATTCTCGATCGTACGAATCGATATCGATTGAAGAACCGACAAATGGACTGTTAGTTGACGGAGAACAACTGACGTCCGGAGATCTTTGGTTTGTTCGGGATCCGGACGATGCCTGGGCGACTCAGGAAACCATCCACTCAATTCAGGTTGCCATCAAACGGGTGAACCATCAGTATCCCGGCTCGTACCGAGTGTGTATCGGTGATCTGAGCGGCGAACGCGGCGGTCCTCTTGATCGCCACCTGAGCCACCAGTCGGGCCGCGATGTCGATATCGGGTGGTACTTCGTCGACGGGCCACGCACCTACTTGGAAAGCGGCATGAGTTCGCGGCTCGATGTCGAGAGATCATGGGCACTGATACGTGTCTTGATCACATCGGGGGGAGTTGATGTCATTCTGATCGACAGAGCTATACTGAAACGACTCTACCGTTTTGCATCATCCTCAGGGGGAGAAGGTTCCTGGCTCGATTCTGTTTTTCAAGTCGCCGGTGGTGGATCACAGGCGTTGATTCGTCATGCTCCGGGGCATCGTAATCACTTTCACGTGCGGTTCAGTAGCCCGTGCGCACGAAAGCGAGCTGAGATGATGCGACCACTGCTGGTCGAAGCTGGACTGGTGCCAGGCAACAACGTCATCCACCATCGCGCTCGTCCTGGTGACAGTCTATGGGCGCTCTCCAGGCGCTATCGCACTTCGATCCACCAGATAAGACAGGCCAACGGGCTCACTTCGACCCTTATCCGCGCAGGGCACCTGTACCGCATACCAGTCGGCCGAAGGTAGCTCAGCGCGTATCAACAACCTCCATCGGATTGGAAGGATCAGCAGCCCATTCTTGGAGCGAAGCGGTGTAGACAGCCACGTCGGTGAAGCCAAGCCGGGTCATGATGAAAGCACTGCCGGACGCCGCGATTCCGCCACCGCAGTATGTAATGTAGCGAGCGTCGCGATCGCCTTGATGCAATGCTGCGAGCTCCTCTAGTGGTTTGAATTGACCTGACTCGTCAAGGAAAGAGAGAACAGGGATGTTTACGGCGCCGGTAATATGGCCGGGCCGGGCGTACATTGCCATCTCTCCCCGATACACAGGAGGAGACAAGGCGTCTATGAGATGGACGTCTTCATCCGTAATCGATGCGAATACTTCGTCCCGGCCTGCGATTAACTCTGCCCGCACTTTTGGGGTAATCTTTCCAGCAGGCCGATCAACCGGCTCAGACGACAGTTGTCGTTCGCCGGCACTCCAGGCATTGAGCCCACCGTCCAGCAGCGCCGCATTGTCGAACCCAACCCATCGCAGCATCCACCAGACACGAGCCGCCCAGACGGAGTTGTTACTGTCATAGAGCACAACTCGTGAATCATCGTCGACGCCCAATGCGCCCATGACCTCACAGAACCTCTCCGGAGTTGGCACTGCGAACCCAATCGGCTGGTCAGCATCCGACAAATCGCCCAGCAGATCCGCGAATCCAGCGCCCGGAATATGACCGGCATCAAAAGCCGCCCTTCCATTCACGGCCCGCATTCCGGTCTTTTC
>JAAESQ010001409.1 GCA_024229275.1 bacterium
CCCGAGGTTATCGGCAAGTGGATCATAGAAGATGATTTCAAAGTGACCTATAGGGTCGGTTCCACCCAGTATCTGATGGGTGTGCGCTCATCGGGATGTGGGAACAACGTGGGCGTTTGGAAGATCACGCCTGGAGAGACAAGTCCCACGGTTTCATGGCAAACTTGTCTTGACAGCAGTTTCCCTGTACCAGGTGCAGGTGAAGTCGCACACGGTGGCAGTTCGTCCACAGCTGCTGGGGCTTTCGTAATTTTCAGGGCGGATGCCGGAGACAATCAGGTCTATCTCGCCGATGTCTCGGGAGCGATTCCCCAGATCGTTGGCAGCTCTATCCAGTCGAGGGGTAACGACGTCGTTGCCGTCGATCTTGATGAGTATCCGAACGGAGATGGGTATTTACTGGTTGTCGATCTCCAGGGCAGCCCGTCGATCCATCGTGTGCGAGCAGTCGGAGGTAAGCCAACGGTTTCGAAGCTCTCAGGCCTCAATTTTCCTGGCGCTAGTTGGGGAATTGGCTCGTTGACAGTCGGCTCCAATGGTGACGGGTTTGTATACCTTTCAACTGCTGAACCGCCACTATCGACGACTCGTGGTCTGTTTCAACTCAGTAATTTGGACTTGACATCCCGCAGTGCGGTAGAGATCGATCATGCGTACTGGAATGACACTCAGTCGGACTTCAACCAGGCTCCTATTAAACCCATTGTTGGCAAGGATTTGGGAGCGACGTTTGATCGCGATGGTGATGGACTGTTCCTTTTCCGTTACTACGCGCTCATTCATATGAAGTACGACGGTCCAGCCGAGCCAACCCCTGGTGTGGACATTGACAATATCGGAATCATCTATCCAGGCACTTTGGTTGAACTGACGAATGCGTCGAGTAACTGGGATACTGCCAAGGGCTGGGTGACCACAGGTTCATCTCCTGACGATTTCGTAGTGCACAGTTCTGGAGCATTCTCCCCGAGTTTAACCTCGTTCGACTGGGCTACCGATCCGGCCTTCGACTGCACAGTTGACTACTGGGTTCACGTTCAGATCAACGGTGAGACGGGTCCAATTGCTTCAGAAATGATCCCGTTCGAGTGCTCGCCACAGGTAGATCTGATCGCGCCTTCAAATGCGCTGACGAATTCGGAGCCGACGCTGACTGCCGACGCGCCAGGGTTCGAACACAATTCCTCGGATTATGACTACACCTGGGATATCTGGTATCCGGAGACGCAAACCAACGATCCTCCAGACGCCACCATTATCGGTGGGGATGAGATTTCACCACTGTTGGATACTGCTGGCTTGTGGAACTTCAAGCTTACAGTCGCCTATGACCATTGGAACGAGTGGAATGGCCCTGATCCGGTCTACTACGAGGATAGTTCCCCCATCAGGACCATAGATGTGTCGGGTCTTGCGCCTGATATTGGATTTTCACCTGCCAGTCCGACAATAGATACCGGCATTACTTTGGACGCCGGCGACTCGGAGGCGGTGGAGGATCTCACCGGGGGAACCTACACCTACTTGGTCGACGACGTCCCCGTAACCGGCTGCAGCGGTGCGCTGACGTGGAATCAGCAGGGTCAGGTTCAGATTCCTGACTGCGTCGTTCCGGAGAGTTTCATCAATGCCGACACCCAACAGGTTGGCGCCCTGACCCTGTCTGCAGACCAAGAGATTGACAAGACCGCAACTACTACCTTCACGGTTCGGTCCTATAACTTCGGGTTCACTTTCGCCCCGAGTTCGCCAAACAGAGGCGAAACAGTGGTCTTCACACTCACCCAGGGAAGCCCCTCCGACATCCATCGATGGGAGTTCGGTAATCAGAGTTCGGGGGACGGGGAGGACTGCAACGGCCTTAGAGACTATGTCTGCAATGGAAGCTCGATGTACTGTGACAACGTTCCATGGAGCTTCAAGAACTCAGGTCCGCACGAAGTTCGGATCTATGATCTGAATAACGCCGAGGTGGCTTCTGCAACAATTACAGTCGGCTCGAGTGGCTCTTGCCCGAGTGCTGCGTGCACATCCTACTCCCTCAATCCGGTAAGGAACTGGGATGTCGAAGAGAACGGCGGCAACTACAGTGTCGCCGTGACCGGCAATCCGAGCGGATGTGAGCCAGGCTGGACCGCGTCTGTGTCCTTGAATTGGGTTCGTATTACGAATACAACAGCATCCAGGGTCTACTACACTGTTGATCCATTCTCTGTCCCTGACGGATCGCGCAATGGATACATGTCGATCGGGGGAAAGAGTTTCGAGATCCTTCAGGTCGGCCCCCCTGGAGGTGGTCCGACAGATTTCGACTTCACCATCAGTGACTCGACACCGGACAAGGGCCAGGAGGTTACCTTCAATCTCACCCAGGGAAGTCCTTCCGACGTCCATCGATGGGAGTTCGGCAGTCAGAGTTCGGGAGACGGCGAAAGCTGTGACGGATTCAAGGATTTCGTTTGTAATGGAAGCCCTCTCTTCTGCAAGACCGTAGTGTGGAGCTTCAAGAAATCGGGCACACACCAAGTGCGCGTCCTCAATTCCAGCAATGAAGTCTTGGCGCAAAAAAACGTAACGGTTTCAACCAACGGCTCCTGTTCCGGTGAACCAGAGCCAGATCC
>JAAESQ010001410.1 GCA_024229275.1 bacterium
AGGCTGAGTGATTCCGAGATTGCTTCGCTTTTGGACGGTAGGATCGGCTACCGCAGGTGGATTGCAGGCGCAACCTGTTGAAAACTTTACAGTTAAGCTCAACGCTTTGGTGCGTTGTCATTTTCGGGAGCGTTTGGCTGGTTCGCTTCGCTGACCAAGAATAGCTACTTCTCACAGAGCTGTCGAGATCACGCTTCGATGAGCTGAGATCGAGGCCATGCGTTGACTCGAGGGCGCTGGGGGCGGGGGCACATTCATTCGAGGATGGTGGCTTCGGTGGGATGGGTTGCTGAACTGAAGCGTACGAGTTTTTGAACCACGCCCATAAGAAGGCCCCTGTCAAGTAGACGCAGCCTGCACAGGAGGAGAAAGCCTCCTCGTGTCTCTGCAGGGAGGTGTCCTACCAGCTGCCCATCGCGCCGATGTGTGCCCGGTCCCTCGACGGTTGGATTTGGGAAGAACCCGTACCACACACCCATCAGGATCTAGACAATCGAGCCGAAGCTCGTGCCCCGTACGTGAGTCACGTACCCAGAGAGTCGTCGGGATCTCCAGATCATGTCC
>JAAESQ010001411.1 GCA_024229275.1 bacterium
CCCTCACCAGACCGAGGCAACTTTCCGTGAAACCGTTCAGACAGCCATTTCTGAACTATCGCCTGACCGCGTAGCGTGCTTCTCTTACGCCCACGTGCCTTGGATCAAACCCCACCAGAAACAACTCAAAGAATCCTCCCTGCCTAAAGGCTGGCAGAAGTTCAGATTGTTCGCTGGGGCGGTCGAAGAGTTTCTCGCCGCAGGATACGCTTTCGTCGGGTTTGACCACTTTGCCAAGCCTAACGATGACCTCGCCATCGCCATGGAAGCACGCACCTTACACCGAAACTTCATGGGCTACACAGTCATGCCGGCAAGCGACCAGGTCGGTGTCGGAGTGACTGCGATCGGAGATGTCGGCGGAGCCTACACGGCGAACGACAAGAAGCTAGCCAGCTACTATCGGCGCATCTCTGAGAGTCGGCTTCCTATCGAAAGAGGAATCGTTCGCACAGAGGACGACGATCTTCGTGGGTCGGTGATCCGTCGCATTATCTGCACTCTCCACCTCGAATACGCATGGGTCGAGAAGCACTTTAATGTGGATCCACGCCAGCACTTCAGCGACGCGCTGGCTGAACTCGAGCCTATGGTTGGCGACGGTCTCGTGGAGTTGGACAGCGACGAACTGCGAGTAACACCCCTTGGGAGATTCTTCCTCCGCAATGTCTGCATGCCGTTCGACGCGTACTTGAAGCATCCCACTGACGGACCGGTGTATTCG
>JAAESQ010001412.1 GCA_024229275.1 bacterium
TCACCTTCCAACTTTTCGAACATATCTCGATCCTCACGTCAGATTAAGTTACTACTTCCCTGACTATCGTAGAGCCGATAGGGTGGACGTGTCTACCATATGTTCCATGCGGGAATTACGCCAATCTGGCGCGGGCGACGGGTTGCACTCAGTCGAATGGCGACTACGTCCTACATTATCCAGGGCACGAATCTGGCCCAGGTCAGGGCGGTCGTCGAGGCAGCTGGTGGCGAAATCACCCATGAGTTGGGAGTTATACACGCCGTGGGAGCAAAGCTCACCCCAACGCAGCAGGAGGCTTTGCAGTCTTCAACGGCGGTGAGGTTGTACGACAATCGCCGGATTGCGACGGCGAGAAAAAAGGCTAAGAAACGTAGTACATCTGTCGAACCTATCGACACGAGTGCTAGTCTGACTTCCGAAATTACTACCGATGCAAGCCGCGATACCGGTGCCACTAGCGCGAGCTTGGATTCTCAAGCAGTGATCGATACCTCCACTGGTACTAGTCACGTCACCGGGGTCATGGCTCACCAGCTGCAATCCGAAGGCATTACCGGTGCGGGTGTGACCCTCGCGGTGCTTGATTCCGGCATGTCTGATCTTACTCCGATCAAACGCGACACTAGTGGTGGGCTCAGAGCCCTCGCTCA
>JAAESQ010001413.1 GCA_024229275.1 bacterium
AACCGGAGCCTGGCGACTGGTGTGGGATCTGCCAGAGGCGGGAGTTGCGGTCATCAAGCACGGTAACCCCTGCGGTGTGGCGGTGTCAGAGGATATGGCCGAAGCCTTTCGACTGGCGCGGGCTACGGATCCGATTTCGGCTTTTGGTGGCGTGATAGTTGCGAACCGTATCGTCGATGAGGCCTTCGCCGCAGCGGTTACGGAGCAATTTGCTGAAGTTATTGCTGCTCCAGGCTACAGTGATGCAGCATTGGAAGTCTTTGCGCGCAAGAAGAACCTGCGGGTGCTCAAGGTCGAAGGGCCTGCGGATGATGATGTCGTTGTTCGCAGCATCGACGGCGGGTTCCTTCTGCAACAGGCCGATCGAGGTTGGGAGGGCGAGGAACGCGAAGTGGCGACAAAGCGAGCGCCGACCGAGGCCGAAATGAAGGCTCTCGAGTTGGCGTGGCGAGTCGTAAAACATGCGGGTTCGAACGCGATCGTAGTTGGCGCCCCAAATCAGATACTTGGAATAGGTGCTGGGCAGATGAGCAGAGTTGATGCGGCGAAGATTGCGGTTACCAAGGCTGGTGAGTTGGGCCATGACCTGACCGGTAGCGTGGCTGGATCAGATGCATTCTTCCCATTCCCGGATGGAGTCGAGGCACTCCATGAGGCTGGGGTGCGTGCCGTGATTCAACCTGGAGGCTCGATTCGGGACGAGCAGGTTGTCGAAGCTTGCGATCGTCTTGGCGTAGCGATGGTATTGACCCGCCGCCGGCATTTTAGACATTAGGAGGCTATGCGGGACGATCGGCCGAAACGCGCGTGAGGATTGAACCACGAAGAACACGAAGATCGCTAAGAACTAATATGGTCGCTCTTCGAGCCATGAATGCGATACACCATAAGTCGGTGAGTTCACTCTCTTGCGATTGTTTGTACGAAAGACATCCTCCAATAGCAAACCCTTAGCGATTCGAAGAATCGCCCCTCTTTCCCTTCGTGCCGCCTTTGCGTCCTTCGTGTTCTTTGTGGTTCAGATCGTTCTGCTGTCCTGCCGTTTGTCCCGCACAGCCGTTCGCCCCGTAGAGCCGGTTCAGCCCATCGTTCGTGCTAGCATTGGCCTAGAGCGTTTGAGTTCCGGGGTAATCTCTGTTCTGTCGAGTGGGAGGCTGAACGATGGCGGAGGAAATACAGGCTGCTGTCGTACTCCGATATAAGGATGGGAGTGTGGTTCCGTGCTCGCTGGTACGGCCTTTCTCACCCAAGGAAGAGTGTGTCGAGGTGAAGACCCAGGATGGAGCCCACCTTAAGGTTTCCATCGATGAGCTGAAGGCAGTTTTCTTCCTCAAGGACTCTCGGCGGCGAGGCGCGGAACTTCACATGCAGGTTCGCACTGAAGCCGAAGCAATGGAATCCTCCGCGCTCGCGCGAGTCGAGTTCTTTGACGGAGAGATCATCCGTGGAAGAATCCAACACTACTCTGTGGCCGATATGGGGTTTTTCCTCTATCCGTGCTCGCCAGACACCAATAATGAGTGGATTTTCGTCGCTGCTCACGCTCTCACGACGCTAGATATCGAAAGCTGACGGCGGACCGATACGTGCGTTTTCCAGTGTTCAGTACTTGCTTGAGTGTAGGGCTGCTTGTCGGCGTCCTGTTGAGTAGTGGCGTGTCTGCTCAGGAGCCTGTGGAAGGGTTGGAGTTCCTTCTCGAGGTTGGTGAAGCAATCAAGGCAAGTCCCTGTTGGAGCGCAGAATATCGCCAGGAGTACCTAGCACCCGGGATGACTTTGGGTGATGAAGTCAGCGGCCAAGTGTGGATCGCATGGCCCGATCAGGCTCTCTTCGAGGCAGGGCGCCCGGCGCAGCGAACGATGGGGTTGGATGGCCGGACGGTGCGTTTGTTGGATTATGAAGTTCTGAGCTGCGACGAACACACGCTTACCGATGACGAGTGGGCCCGAGTGCCACTTGCAGCCGTGCTTGATCCTTCTCGTGCTCTGGAGCGATTCTCTGTTCTGGGCTTGGACGAGAGGGGATTCGCCCTTGAACCGTATGCTACTGAGGGCGTAGAACGCGTCGAAGTGAAGCTTGCCAAGAACGGCCTGCCTGCAGACGTGGTGATCATCGATCCTCAGGGAGCGACCAATCGACTGGTATTTACAGGTTGGAAACGGTCCAAACCGCCCAATGGCGGGTGGCTGCCGGAACCGCCGGATGAGATCGAGTGCGCCGCGGACTTGTCTTCGATGTCTCAGCGATAGTCTCCAGAAACGTAGTTCAAACCCAAGATGACAGGCTCAGGATTCCGGGATAGACTGCGCGGGTGAAGGCAACAGTCCATTCTCTCCGGCAGATGAATCAAGTGAAAGCGGTATTCTCACCGATACTTCCGAAGCTAGACGAAGTTGAAGGATTCTTGGAGAAAGAAATGGAGAACGCCTTGCCGCTTGTCGGTGAGGTGGCCGGATACGTTCTCGGCAGTGGCGGGAAACGGCTGCGCCCGGCTCTGATGCTGCTCATTGGGCGTATGTTGGGTTACACGGGCTCACGAGATGTACGATACGGTGCTGTAGTTGAACTCATTCATACGGCGACCCTGATTCATGACGACATCATTGACCAATCAGACCTCCGGCGCGGGAAGCCGACAGCTAACCGTAGATGGGGCAACCAGACGACTGTACTGGTAGGAGACTGGCTCTATAGCCGCACGATGGACATATGTCTGGAATTCGGTGATGTTGAAGTTATGAGGCGTTTGGTCTCAGCTACTCTGCAGATGATCGAAGGTGAGATCCTCGCGGATCGGATCCGTGGCAGCATTGAGATAGAAGAATCAGTCTACATGGATATCACTCGAAGAAAGACCGCGGAACTCTTTGCTGCTGCATGTTCCCTTCCCGCGCTATTTCAACCAGCGACGCTTCACCATACAGATGATCTCCTGGCGTTCGGTAGAGATCTTGGATTGTGTTTCCAGCTCATCGACGACGCTCTGGACTACACGTCGTCACGCAAGGAAATGGGCAAACCAGTCATGGCAGATTTGAGGGAAGGTCGTGTGACCCTTCCACTGATTCGCCTGCTTCCTCGACTGAGTTCGAAGCAAAGAGAGCAGATTCGCCATGTCGCTGAAACGGGGACTTTCGACACGGTCAGCGCTGATGAGGTCCTCGACGTTGTGAGAACTTCCGGAGTTCTTGTCGAAGTCCGAGAGCTGGCAGCCGAATACTCACGAAGTGCCCAGGCGCACATCGCGAACCTGCCGGCATGCCCTGAGCGAAATTCGCTCATCCAAGCCTCCGAACTATTACTCGATCGCCGAGCGTAGTCCCGCAGCTCTCCACAACGCTGCAGATACCAGATCGCAGACAATAGAGTGATAAATTCCGAGATTCTGCTCGACTTCTGGCATCGAATTTCAATTACCTAAACTGAGCGATTCTGCCGGATGAATATGCCAAGATTTTGATGTTCTGGTGCTTGCGACAAGCGGAGGCGTACCCTTCGGTACGTCGAGCATTGGCGCGAGTGTCCAGAGCGCAAGAGATTGGTGCAGAACGCGGGTGAGAATCGCTCAATTTAGGTAATAAAAAGAACGCCGCGTAGGGCGGCGTTATGAGGAAGGAGGAACGATCACTCTTGTAGAGTTCTGTTTAGCCCATTCTGTTAAGAAGTCTGCCAAGCGATGTCTGTGCACGTCGCACATGCGGGTGCGCAGGATCGCGTTCGCATAGTGCAATTACTCTTTGGAAACAATTCACGGCTGTTTCTTCATCTTTGCGGCAGTGCTGGCGAAGCACGCCTTTGATGAGCCAGGCTTCGGTGTGCCGAGGATTCACTTCGATGATTCTATCTAGAAAGATCTCTGCACTTGACCATCTCTCTTCCTCCATCGCCCGGGCAGCATGATGGCGATATACTCGGATCATACGCTCCCCAGATTGCGATGATGTGCCTCGGAAGAGTGACTCAAACATTTACTGGCTGGCTCCTGCTTCGAATAGAAGCATCTATCATTTGAAAGAAGTTGTCAAGAGAATATGAGTATTTCTCCATTGGATATGTTCGAGAGCAATGTCGAAATATCAAGCCTTGGATTTGCAGGTGGTAAATTTGTATTAGCGGAGTTCAGTATTCTGAATCTTTTGAGGTGACGAACATTTCTCTAGAAACCCTTAAGAAGAAGACTCTATTTAGACTGAAAATTGATTCCAAAAGACTGTAAGTATATTATTTGCATGAGGATCAAGGTCATTACGTGAGGTCAGTTCCGGCTCTAATGAGAGACTATTAAGTGCTCATGCTATTCAGATGAATTTCGAAAACGGTCGCTTGCATCAGCGGAGAGATTCGTCAAGCAAGGCGTGATTTGTAAGCATATACAGAAAGTGAGCCCCACTTGCTTTGCACATATTTGGAACGCATTCTGAGATGCGGGCCATGAAAGAGTCAAGCTAGGTCTAGTCGAAGCGCGTCAGCCTTTACCACCATTTACCCACCATTCTGAACCGCGGTCAAACCACCAATCTGAAGAGTCTGCATCAATTATCTGCTGCGCAATCGTCCTAGCATTGGCAGTCTTGAGTCGACGCACTACGAAAGGAATCCAGTCCTCGGCAGACTGGTTTCCTTTGTCAATCTGTGTCTTGAGTTCCAGTAGGAAATCCAGCTGGTCTGCATCTCTTACCAATACAGATTCAGCGGTTTCTTGGTCATGGTATTCAACCAGAAGGGAGAGGAGTTCATCACCGAAAGGGAGACCGTGTGCCATATCTGAAGCTGCTGCTTCTTCGTTGGCAGTGACGTACTTCTGATTCATGTAATTGAGATCGCCTGTTCGAGCTTCCGGTAGATCGTGTACTAGAGCGATTTGCAACGTTTTGGAAAGATCAACCGCATCATCGAGTTTCGCCAAAGTAAAGGCGATCATAGCGGTTCGAAAGGAATGGTCCGCTACACTCTCCTCGCCAGAACCCAAGAACTGCCAACCCGACCGGGGTGTACGCTTGAGCATGCCAACCTCAAAAAGGAAATCGACGACTCTCTTCATGAACGCCTCTCAGTTATGGGTAGACTACCGATCATCGACCTACTCAAATAGCGGAAGTTGTTGAGCGATCACCGTTTGGAACGACTCTTGAGGGAGCTGCTCAACCAGCACACCTAGTAGACCGTTTGGAAGGACTCTTTCGAGACGGGTGTCAACAATCTGATTGCTGAGATCTGTGGACGGCGGAAGGAAGGTCAGGACACGAAGATAGTTCGGTGTCAGACCGCGCCATTGAGTTTGGCCCGAAATGACAACATTGTCCTCCCAAAGAACTGGCACTATCCGTCCGACTTGGCTGTGAGCAAAGATGTCAGAGAGGTGCTCACCAGTAGCTAGCATCGCAGCACTCCGTTGCTGGCTCACTGCCTTCGATATGGGGTTTGGCATGGTTGAGGCGGCAGTTCCTTCTCGACGGGAATAGCGGAATACATGGAGCCGAGAGAATCCGATCTCTTTCACGAAGCTGAGTGACTGGTCAAAATCAGCGTCCGTTTCACCGGGGAAGCCCACCATGACATCGGTGGAAATGGCGACATTCGGGATAATTGAGCGGATCTTGTCGACCAGAATTCGGAACTCGTCACAAGTGGTACGGCGAGCCATGCGGCGTAGAGTGGCATCGCATCCGCTTTGCAGCGGTAGGTGGAGGTGCGGCAAAAGGCGAGGATTGGAAAACTCCCTGAGAAGGTCATCAGTGACATCCCAGGGTTCGACCGAGGACAGCCGAACCCGTTCTATGGATGTCTGGTCGAGAACAGCCTGAACGAGCTGTGCCAATCCTTGTGAGTTTCCGTGGTCGTGATCATAGGAGCCTAGGTGTACACCGGTCAGCACTATCTCTTGAATTCCAGTTCGTTCCAAGGTCGAGATCTCGGAGAATACGTCTGTTGCAGGTCGGCTCCTACACTCTCCTCGTGCCACCGTGACGATGCAGTAGGCACAGCTATAATTGCAGCCATCTTGGACCTTTACGAAGGCACGTGTCCGAGTCGGGGCGGTCTCCTTAAATACGTCCTGGGGCTGTAGGGCAGAGGAGGGGATCACCTCGGCAGTAGCCAGAAGTTCCATCACCTTGTCCTTGTCCTCGTTTGAAACTGTGAGATCAGCTCCTGCTCGAACCGCGCTTTCAGGATCCAATTCGGAGTCGCAGCCTGTTACGACGAAGAAGCTGGCCGGCATTTCTCGCCTCAGACGGCGGATTGCCTTGCGCGACTTTTGGGCTGCAGTTGCTGTCACCGTACAGGTGTTCAGCAGACAGATGTCTACATCAGCTCTTGGCGGTACTACCTGACATCCTTTGGCGGCGAATTGTCGTGCGAGCGCGTCCATTTCCCCGGTATTGAGGCGACAGCCGATGCTCTGCAGGCACACCTTCACTGATGGTCGATAGCCCAAAGTCTCTCCAATTGTCGAGTCTATCAGGCGGGCCAGGGTCGTTCGAGTCTATTGCCCCAGGATTCGGCGCAGCTTCTTGTGGATCTCCGCTTTCTTTTCCTCAACCCAGCGATCGTAGTTCAGCACTCTTCCTTCATGCACGACAAACATGATCGGATTGTGGTGCACATCTCCGAGTTCGTTGAATTGAATGATTCCCGTAACTCCAGGGTACTCACTCAGTCCAAACGCCAACGACTTTCGGATTTCGGATGTTTCAAAGATTCGTGTAATGCGGATGATCTCCATCACCACTTTCATCGCGTCGTAAGAGTGCGCTGCATAGATGTCGGGCTCGAGTCCGTGCTCTGCCTCGTAGGCTTTCACGAAATCCTGCACCAACGGTCGTTCGTCTTTGGTGTCAAAGGCGGGCTGTGGGAAGAAAACACCCTCGACAAGTTCCGGGTTGTCTTCGATGACCTGGCCACTGTGGAAGCCCGATGTCACGCATACAGTCCCTTTGAAATTTGAGCTGCGCAGGTGGCGTAAGACTTCGAGTGTGTGTTCGGCATAGGCAATGATGTAGACCGATTCAGGTTCGTGAGCAGCAAGGAGGTCGGATGATTCGTGTTTCCAGTTGGTGTCTGTGAGGTTGATTTTTCCAACAACTTTGCCGCCGAGGGCTGTGTCGTACATGTGACGGAACATTGGCTCGATACCGCGAGCGTGCTCGTTATCGCCAGTGTAGATCAAGACAGAATGATCCGACATGTCCTCGTAGAGGAATCTTCCGGCCCTACGCCCTTCTAATTCATCTGAGGCGAAGACGCGGTAGAAAAGTTTGCTTTCCTTTGTCAGCATTGGCGCAGATGCAGATGGTGAAAGTGCAATGACGTTGAGATCGTCGATCGCGGGCAGCATTTCTTTTGCCGAGCCACTCGTGACACCGGCGATGACCAACTTGGCTCCGCCATCCTTGACTAGTCTCCGATACTCCTGCACTGCTACGTCGGCTTGCGATGCAGAGTCACCCCATACGAGTTCCATATTTGCGGGTCTCGTGCCGTCAGCCTCGGCTTCTTCTAGGGCGAGGTCAATGCCATTCTTCATGGATTCGCCGTAGCTCGCGATTTCACCGCTCATCGGGAGCAACACTCCGATGACCGGTTTTGGATTGCAACCGGTTGTAATCAGGGCGGTTGTGAAGAGAAGGCTAGCAATGAGCGCACTATCTGAGCGTCGCATGGATCCACCTTTCGCCGGGCTGCCCGTACTCGCCGGGCTCCGCAGGATTGGAAACCTGGTGGTCGAACGCCGTGAGAATACCGAAGGTGGCGCTGTGATTCAACCAAAAGCGAGCTTTATCGCCATGCCGATGACTGCCAAACAGACCACAAGTCGTACCGCCCCTTCGCCTCGGCTCATGGTTGTGTGGGCGCCGAGCCAACCTCCAACAGCATTTCCGATCGCTAAGACACAGCCCTCCAGCCACCACACTTGACCGTGGAGTGCAAAGACCAGAAGGGCAGGCACGTTGAACGCCCCAATGATGAAGACTTTATGCATATTCACACGGACCAGATCGAGACAGAGGAGACGGTGGAGAATCGGCATGACCAGGAAACCGACGCCGGCCTGAATGAAACCACCGTAGAATCCTGCGAAAACGGCGGCGATATGAGCTGTCACTAAGTGCCGACGTCGCTGTTTCTTTTCTTCGCTTGTGTCTGGCTTGGTGAGGATAAGGATGAGTGCGCCAATGAGAACCCCTGCCAGGATTCGCTTGAAAAGGACCGGGTCGATCTCAATGGCGAAAACAGCGCCGGCGATGGCGCCTGGCACGGTGCACAGAGCCAAGCTCAAACTGAGTTTGAGGTCCGAGTAGCCCCGGCTCCTGAAGCTCACAGCTGCGGTGACGTTTTGGACAAGGATTGCGACGCGATTGGTGCCATTGGCAGCAGCGGGCGGCAGTCCAAGGAGGATCAGAACCGGCATCGAAATCAAAGATCCCCCGGCTGCCATTACGTTGACGAAGCCAGTCGCAATACCAGCAAGTACCAGAATCAATAGCAGAGAAAGCGTCACTGCTTCAAATCCTATGATCCCAGGATTTCCACGATGTCCTATGGAGTCCTGAGAAGGTAGCCAACCTTGCGCAGAGTGATCCGCTCCCCGCCGCGCAGAACAGTCACAACCAGCAGTTGATCCGGCCCGAGATTGCGGAGGTACTCGTCGATCTTCTTATCGCTTCCTGAAGCGCCAATTTGGAATCCGCCAATCTCGAGGAGAACATCGCCGCCGAGGAGGATCGTTTGTCCTTCAATCACTGCCCGAAACGTGCCGGGTTTGAGGCCCAGAGTCGATGCCGGCGATCCTGAGGCCACTCGCTGAACGAGGAGACCTTCAGGCTGGGGGAGATTGAGAGCTTGAGCGAACGCACCCTGCAGAACATAGGCTTCCATGCCACTCCACATGGTGCGTTCATCCAGTAGAACTGTGCGGGCTAGATTCGACGTGATCACGAATCCAAGTCCTTCAGAACCACCACTCTGCGAAATGATATGGCTGACAATACCGATGACCTCACCTTGCAGGTTGAACATTGGGCCACCGGAATTGCCCTTGTTGATCGCAGCATCAGTCTGCAAGAGTTCGACTTCATCCAGGCCGCTGTAGACGGTCTGAGGAATACGGCGTGCGCTGACGTAACCAACCGTCAGAGTGTGGCGAATGCCGAGTGGTGCGCCAATGACGAAGACCTGGTCGCCTACTTTGGCAAGGTCCGAGTTACCGAGTACAGCAATCCTGGCATCATCCGGTACTTCTTCTGCTCGCAGCAGAGCCACATCGGACATTGGATCCGACGCGATGATTCGTGCTGCAGAAACAGCCCCCGACAACCAGCGGACCTCCACCTGTTCAGCGGTTTGCACAACATGTGCCGCGGTCATGATGTCGCCCTTTGCGGAGATCAATACGCCCGACCCGAGTCCACCCTGCTTTACCCACTGGGCACCACCGGTTGGGGCCAGCTCATTCTGAGTCGTCATGATCTCGACGACGGATGGATTGACCTGTTCGAACAGTTCGGAGATCGTCGATGACTCCTGTGCGTTCGAAACGTTACAGGGAGAAACTGACGCTATTAGAACGCCGACAACTAAGGCCCTCATCATTTAGAACCGTGCCCCTTCCTCGATAAGTTTGACTGCCTAGCCCTTATCAGAAGGTATAGATCAATCGAAGAGAATAGAAATCGTAGTCGAGATCGAAGTCAGAATTGCTTGCAGCGATGTTATTGAAGAGAAGTTCGAGCTTGAGCCTGTCGATGAAGCTGAATCCAACACCCGCTCCCCAGGTCTCTTTGCCATCAATGCCCGATTCAAGATCGCTGATGGAAACGTTGGTATAACCAACGCGACCCGCGAGATACAGAGGGCCGAGAACGTGGAATCTGGCAATACCGTAGAGCAGTCGATAGTCGAGATCCCCCCCTGAACATGAGCCGCAACTCGGACCTCTGGAAAAGCCGTACTCGAGACCTACGCCAAGTTCGAAAAGAGGGACGTCAAACTCGAGCTCGAAACCAAGCGTGTAACCGTTGGCAGAGTCATAGTCGAAGCTCTCGTCGATGTCTCTAACATTAAAGGTTCCTTGGCTGTCGAGACCGATTGTGACGTTGAAATCCACGGCCGATGCAGGTGCAGCGAAGGCCAGAACTGTGATGATCGTCAGAACGCTTGCGTGGGCTCGAGACATGTGAACACCTCCGTGGCAGGGTTTTGGGGTAGATCGCCAACTCCGGGAGTCTAGCACCAACCTTCGTTCGAATGAGAACCGAGCGGCTTGCTCAAATTCTGTTTCCCAACGCCTAGAGTGGCGCCCTGGAATGGAACTTGCGAAGGGTATTGCTAGGATTGGAGTAGAAAAATGAGTCTGCAGGGAAGGGATAGGTCGAAAGGCTTCACGCTGGTCGAGCTTTTGATCGTTGTGGCGATCATTGGTGTGATTGCTGCTGTTGCCGTTCCAGCTCTTCTCGGTGCAATCAACCGGTCACGGCAGTCGAGCACGATGACGGCGCTACGCAACATCGGCCAAGCTCTTCAGCTGTATCAGAATGATTTCAGTAGGTTTCCCACAGTAGATGGCGGCACCGCCGAGGGTGTCGTTGAGTTCCTGGTGCCCACATATACGGGTGTGGTGAATACGGTCGATGGGTGGGGAGGAGTGATCTTTCTCACGACTAGTAACCAGGAGTACACGGTCATTTCGTACGGGGCCAACGGTGCTGAGGACGCCCCCTATGTACTAGGAACAACGACTGATTGGAATGCAGATATCGTGTACTCGACCGGCGCGTTTTACCAGTGGCCGAGGGGTATTCAGAGCAATTAGGTGACGTTGTAGGGAGCCAAGCTGAGAACGAAATGACTCATTACGGCGTTCCAAGAATGCTGTGCACTTCAGGAACTTGTAGGCAACTGCCGTAGACTGTCCTCATGTGGTCCTCTCCCATCCGCTACGAAGAGCCGGTCTTTCGACCGCCGTCCGAGGCACATTCACTGATACTTCAGCTGACAGTAGGTTGTTCGTGGAATCGTTGTACCTACTGCGGGATGTATCGCAATAAGGAGTTTCGTGTTCGGTCAACGAGCGAGGTGCTGTCGGAAATCGAGGCGTGTTCCGAGTTCGCAGGTGATGTGCGGAGAGTGTTCCTAGCGGATGGAGATGCGTTAGCTGCGCCGTTGCAGGTTCTGAAAGAAACCCTGAGTGGCATTCGTCGATACCTGCCGAGCGTTCAGAGGGTTGGATTGTACGGAGATTCGAGATCGATTCTTCGACATGGTGTGGACGGGCTGTCTGCCCTCAAGGCCCGTGGTCTCGGCATCGTCTACTTTGGCCCTGAGTCGGGTGACCCGGAGACACTGCGGTCTGTACGCAAAGGTGCGACTGTCGAACGACAGCTTGAGGCGAGCAAACAAGTGACAGCATCTGGGCTCAAGCTTTCAATGATGGTCTTGCTGGGCTTGGCGGGAACTGACGGCTCCGAACGGCATGCACGTGCGACTGGCAGATTTCTGGCCGAATCTGCGCCGAACTACGCCGCGGCCTTGATGCTCACACCCGTTTCTGGGACAGAGTTTCATAGCGCCTGTGCGCAGGACCGACTTCAGATGCCGGATCGATGGGGCCTCCTGCAGGAACTGGCGTGGATGCTTGAAGAGATGTCAGAATTTCGTGGGCCGTTTTTTGCCAATCATGCGTCCAACTATTTGCCGCTGAAGTTACGACTACCGAGAGATCGGGAGAAAGCCCTCCACATGTTGGAAGAGGTGATAGCGAGGCGCGACGAGAAAGATCTCACGCCGGAATGGGCGCGTGGACTGTAGGTGTGGAAATGGCCGTGGGACTGTACGGTAGTCGGTTCAGGTACCGGGTTCTAGCAGGCCAATCTGAGTGCGGTATCGCGAGACGATCGATTGCAACTCAGGAGCTTCACTCAAAAGGATCTCTAATGAGAGCTCGGCATCCAGCGGTCGTCCAACATCTGAGAGAGCCTTCGCTCTCGAGAGTGCAACCGTGACGCCGTCGCTGAATGCTGATGCTGATTGAATGCTTGGAAGCCGTCCCGCCATCTCAGCCGATGACCCAGCAAGCGCAAGCGCGAGTTCTAGAACATCGGGATCACCTGGCGCCTGTCGAAGAGCAGTAGCAGTAAACGACACCGCACGTTCATTCTCTCCAAGGTGGAGCGCGCAGCGCGCCTGGTGATAGGCGAGTGTCGATGCAACGCCGGCGCCGCGAACGGGATAGTAATGGATTCGTTCAAGCTCTTTGAGTAGATGGGCAGCGGTTGCCCAGTCACCAGCTTGCATCGCTGCAAGGGAGAGATCGAATCGACGCTCTGGGTCGTTCACTTGTGGCAGCAGGCGAATGATCTGCTGTTGGACAAGAGACGGTGCCGCCGTCCTGCCGGTGTCCTGTTGCCACGTGGTGGCCTCAGCGGCGAGCCAGCGGGCCTTCTGGGGCATGCCTTGAGCGATTGCTAATCGGATGGAGTCCTCGATATGAGCTGCAGCATTAGCGGCTCGCCATCGATGCATGTCTTCTCTCTGAGCATGTGTTGTGTAATTGGCTGCGAGAGAGAAGACGACGATGAAGATCGTCAGGGTGAGCGCAAATACTCGCCGCTTTGAGGCCCAGAGTTGAATTAAGTGAGCCACGCCTAAACCGGCGAGTATGGCCAAAGCTGGTAGAGCTGCGTTGCGTTGACGTGAAGAGACGTAGAACACAGTCATGATGATGAATGAAATGCTTGCATGGGTGAGGAGAGGGAAAGCGACAGTTTTCCTGCTCGCGAGCATACCGACGGTGGCGATGGCGACGAGGAAACCGAAAGAAAACCAAGGACCGGTCGCCCTGAGTTCCATGTCTCGCTGCATCATCGATCGCAGGTCATAGACCTCATAGGAAGAGAAAGCAGAGAGCGCTTTGCGAACAACCAGTGTCGCAGCCGCTCTGGGATAGGACATCACAAAGCGAAGCGCTTTTCGGGTCCAAAAACGATTCGCCTCAGATGGAGTGGCATCGACTCCGCTGTCGAGCGAAGCCAGACGTCGATAGGACAGATGTAGCGCGTCCGGTTGAGAAAAGGACGGTTCGATCTGCTTTACGATACTCGGTGCCTCGCCACTGAAGCCGGTGGCTCGAGGATTCATGCCTTCATAAGAAACAGTGCCGGGATTCATGAGGGTTGCTGTACCGGTCAGACTGAGATGAAGAAGGAGAACGACGACTGGTGCCAGTGCGAATCCCGCGAGAAGGCGAAATACCGGAGTGAACTGATTAATTCTGGAAGTCGACTGAACGTCGCATTGTTTGCTCAACGGTCTGCGCGAAGCCCACCACAGCCAGAGACACCAAAAAGGTATGACCATCGCACTGCTTGGGCGAGTGACGGTTGCCAAGCCAATGACTGCCCCAGCCAGTATGACGAAAATCTGATGACGGTCTGATTTCTCAGGGTTGTGGCGCAGCAGCAACCAGATGGCCGCACAGTGGAGGAGAAGGAGCAGTGTCTCCGGCTCGGCTTCCGACGCGTTAACCAGTGCTGCGCGACTGAAGAGCAGGGTCAGCCATGCAGCGACTCCCGCCACGATCCCTCCCCAACGTGACGCAGTGAGAGCTGCGAGGAGCGCAGCAACTCCAAGCATGCAGACTTGAAGAGCACGTAGTAACTCGAAGCTAGGGCCTGAAAGAGCATACAGCCCGGAGACAGCCCACAAGTAACCGGGGCTGAGGTCCTGCAGCCGATCGATAGGTATTCTGCCTTTGATGATCTCTGCAGCGTAAAAAGTGTATTTGAGGAACTCTCCTTGGTCGCTCAGCGAACCAAGCTGCGTCAGCCTGGTCGCGATGATAACGACGGTGCCGAGGATCAAAACAGGCCAGATCCAGGCCGGACCGCCTGGCTCGATGTTCAGCCGATCGAAATTCATGCCGCCGAATCGAATCCCCTGCATAGGAGTGTGGCGAGGGTTGGGCGCATCCTCCGTGTGTTTGGATCGCATCGCCCGATTCTACCTCCGCTCGTGAGTCTCGCAGCATGGTGTCCCATGAGATCCACAGCTATCTATGTTTCTCCTGAATTGAGCGACTCTCACCGGCGATCTGCACCAATCTCTTGCGCCCAGGACGCTTGAGCCAATGCTCGACGTACCGAAAGGGTGCGCCTCCGCTTGTCGCAAGCGCCTGAACATCAAGATCTTGGCACATCTCATCCGGCAGAATCGCTAAGTTTAGGTTTCTGATTTTCAACGTGGTACTCTGCACCTCCCGCCGAGAGGCGGAATCTCCCCGCGGCAGCGCAATGGCGTAGTCCGCAACCATAGGAGGGTAGGGAATGGCTGACGAACGACTTCAGAAGATCATCGCGCGGGCCGGATTGTGCTCTCGTCGCGACGCTGATCAGAGGATCGCGGACGGTAGGGTAACGGTCAACGGAAGCGTCGTTAAACCTGGGGCGATGGCTGATGCCTCTCATGACCACATCAAAGTGGACGGCAAGATGCTCAAGGCGCCTGAGACTAGGCGCTATCTTCTCTTTTACAAGCCACGTGAAGTCGTGACGACTTGTGATGACCCTGAGGAGCGCACGACGGTCATCGACATGGTCCGTTCGCGGATTAGACAACGGGTCTTTCCAGTAGGACGTTTGGACTACCACAGTGAGGGACTGCTGATCTTAACCAATGACGGCGACATGGCTGCCAAGGTGCTCCATCCACGAAACGGTGTGGAGCGGGAGTATCTGGCGAAGGTAAAGGGTGACCTGAATAAAGCAGAGGTACAACGGCTCCTGAAAGGTGCGGTCATTGAAGGGCGTCGAGTCACTCCGATTCGGGTTATTCGGAAAGGGCCCGCATCCGCAGCCAACACCTGGTGGCTCATCGCTGTGGGTGAAGGGCGGACGCACGAGGTTCGTGAACTCTTCTTCCGCATCGGTCATCGTGTCCAGCGACTGAAGAGGGTCGCCATTGGGCCGATCAATGATTCCACCTTGCGGCCTGGCGATCTGCGCGATCTCACCGAGGCGGAGATCAAAGCGTTGCAGGCGGTAGGTCCACAGCCACGCAGAACAAAGCCGCGGCAAGTACAAGGCGCCTCCCGAAGGTCCAAAACACCGACCAAAAGTCGTAAGACGACCCGCAGTTGAGTCGCTGCCTTTGGCGTTTCCTGGGACTTTGTCTCGAGGCATAGCGCAAGTGATTCTCTTTCAGTGTGTTACAAGGTGAATTGGGCGGGCGTTCCGTGGTACAATCACGCGCCTTTAGGGGGTGTATTTAGTGAGCGAGAACGAAACTCAGCAGCCGCTTGAGCAACTCATTGCGAATCGCCGCGCCAAGCTTGACTCTCTACGTGAGCAGGGTGTTGATCCGTTCCCAACGCGATTTCGGGTTGAGGTCGCCATCAGCAAAGTGCGAGAGCAGTACGAGTCTCTTTCCGGTGAAGAACTTGAAGAGAAGGCCGCGGCACTGAGAATCGCTGGCCGAGTTCTGGCCCTGCGTCGCCAGGGTAAAGTTGTGTTCGCCGATCTTTCCGATGGGAAGAAGCACCTTCAGTTGTTCATTCGCAAGAACAACCTCGATGAGTCTCAGTGGGCCCTCGTCAAAGAGCTTGACCTTGGAGACTTCATTGGGGTGGAGGGAACTCTCTTCAGAACCCGGACAGGCGAGCTAAGTGTGATGGTCTCCACGCTGACAGTACTTGCCAAGAGTCTGCGCCCGTTGCCAGAGAAA
>JAAESQ010001414.1 GCA_024229275.1 bacterium
GGCTGGCGATACGACTCTCTCCATAGCCGGCCAACAGTTCTATGCCGGGATCCGTCTCGGCAACCGACGGATCGATTTGGTCTGCCACCCACAGGGGCTGGGTGCTTGTTTCGTCAAAGAGCCCCTTGTCGTCATACACCCGCACCAGATATTTCAGTTTGCGTACCGACGCGAAGAAAGTCACGAACTCAGGCTGCCATTGGGCCATGCCGTCAGCATCCATGGCGATGACCTCGATGGGTACGTCGCGTACGGACTGAGCTTCTTCGAAAATCCTGACCTCGGCCCGTTGAATGAAGCTGCGGTAATTGGTGTACAGGCGGAAACGGACCAGGTTTTCTGCAAACGCCGTATCCTGCAAGTCCTGATAACGGATCGTACGCGGCCAGGCTGTCACGTTCAGCCGCGGTTCCAGCTTTAAGCTGTCGTGCTTGAACTGAATGTTGGCTTTTTCGAGGGCCACGTCGGTGCAGCGCTGCACATCCGAGCTGCATTTGCCAGGATCATCTAAGGGTTTCCCGTCGACCGTGATGCGCATGTGATTCAAAGCAAAGGGATCGGCCGTCGTCACTTCGCGGGTCAGCGGGGTGACTTCCACCCCCTCGTAGTCATCGAGAATAACCAGTTCATCGTAGACCACCTGAACCTCGACTCTCGAGGTATCGGACTGGATAAAACCGGAGTTCACCACGTCATCGGATTGGACATAGCCGCGACCGTCGAATTCCGTCTCATCTTTTGTCAATCCCATCTGCTCGCCGACGGCATCCATTGCACGACGTGCGCGTGCTATGGACAAGCCGATGTCATCCCCGTAAA
>JAAESQ010001415.1 GCA_024229275.1 bacterium
CCCTACCTGTATTCGGATAAAGAGATCCGCGCGTTGCTGAATGCAGCCCTCGGGCTGTCCGGTGGTGAAGGACTGAGGCCCTGGGTCTACCATTGCCTGTTCGGGTTACTGAGCGTATCGGGGCTGCGCCGGGGCGAAGCCCGTAATCTGCTGCTTCAGGACGTCGATCTGAAGGGGGCCGTACTGACGGTGCGGGGCGCCAAGTTCGGCAAATCACGCCTTGTGCCAATCCATGTGTCAACCTGCAAGGTGCTCGCGCACTACATTGCGCACCGTGAGCGCATTTGGCAGTCGCGACCAGTCTCGCCCTACTTGTTCGTCTCGAACCGGGGCAATCGTTTGGACGAAGGAACGATTCACCGAACCTTCTGCACACTTTCGCGACAGATCGGTCTGCGTGGCCCGCACGATAGACATGGACCACGGCTACACG
Organism: bacterium; assembly: GCA_024229275.1. Classification (GTDB taxonomy): domain Bacteria; phylum Acidobacteriota; class Thermoanaerobaculia; order Thermoanaerobaculales; family Sulfomarinibacteraceae; genus JAAESQ01. The sequence goes on from JAAESQ010001415.1 coordinate 434, forward strand.
ATCTGCGCCATCGATTTGCCGTGATGACGCTGTTGCGATGGTATCGCGCGGGCGAAGATGTAGAGCGACGTTTACCTATCTTGTCCACCTACCTCGGCCATGTTCATATCAGTGATACCTATTGGTATCTCAATGCCTGGCCAGAGTTGATGCAAGAGGCGATGGCGCGTCTCGAGCGACACTGGGAGAATCGGTCATGAGTAGCTTAGCACCACTTCTGGAACGCTTCTTTACCCAACGTTTGATGCAGCAGCGCCAGGCCAGCCCCCACACCATCAGCTCTTACAGGGACACTTTCCGCCAATTCCTGATATTCGCACAACAACGCTTGCATCAACCGCCCTCGCGTTTGAACATCGAGCAGATAGATGTGCCATTGATCGTGGCCTTTCTGGATGAACTGGAGAAGCGGCGCGGCTTAACCGTCCGCAGTCGTAATTTGCGCCTCACCGCCATTCATTCCTTCTTTCGTTACGCGGCCTTCGAACTCCCAGAACACTCTGCACAGATCCAGAGAGTGCTCGCGATCCCTAGCAAGCGATTCAAACGCACCTTAATCCGCTTTCTCGATCGCCACGAAGTCGACGCTTTGCTCGCTGCTCCGGATCGTAGCGCCTGGTCTGGGCGGCGCGACCACGCGTTCATTCTGACCGCCGTGCAGA
>JAAESQ010001416.1 GCA_024229275.1 bacterium
ACCGACCTTCGAGACCACCGAGCCCTGTTTCGTGCAGCGCCGCGATACGCGGCTGTCGTAGGGCTGGCTCCAATGGCAGTCTTCAGCATCTACGCGTTCAACGGGAGCTGGTCACTGCTTCTGATCACCAGCATGCTCGGTGCGGCAGCTCTGGGCGGCTCGACCTACTTGTTCTTCATGACTGTCGGCAGCTTGGAGTATGACAATGAGGAGAAGGCGCACACACTCCAGCAGGCCTACGCTCAGGTCAAGAATTACGCCGATAGAATCCGATCTGACATGGATCGGGCGCGGGCGGTTCAGCAGCGTCTGCTGCCGGATCTCTCAGCAATGCCGCTGGAAGACCGGCTTGAATGGGCAGCGAGTTTCGTGCCTCAGGATGACGTGAGTGGTGATTACTTCGATGTCGCCTTGGTGTCGCCGACCAGGGTTGCAGTGGTGTTTGCCGACGTGAGCGGACACGGGTTGGGCGCTGCACTTGTGACCGCGATCATCAAGACCACCTTCGAAGAATGGTTGACGCGCAAGAGCGAGCTGAGTGCCTTTGTCAGACTTCTGAATCGGCGCCTCTTCTGCATCACCCCGGATCAGAGTTTCGCCGCGGTTGCGGTTGGTATCCTCGATGCTGCACAGAACACATTTACCTACTGCAACTGCGGGCACAATCCTTACCCCTACCTCATTTCGATTGGGGAGGCGGTACCGCGAAGACTCGATGCAGCCCAGTTGATGATTCTTGGAGTTTTCCCGGAAATCGAACCAGAACCAGCCACCATTCGACTCAAGAGTGGCGACACGCTGCTCTTTGCCACGGATGGAATCACAGAAGCAGAGAACGAACTCGAAGAGGAGTTCACGACGGCGAGGCTCGAACACTACTTGGTGGACAATCAAAGACTGCCCCTAAAACGGTACGTCAACAAACTGGTTGAGTCCGTCGATCATTTTACTGAAGGCTGTCGACAAGGCGACGATCGCACGATGCTGGCTGTTCGTGTGCGTTGAGTGTGCGCCTGAATCCATCGAGATGAGCACGGCGCCCGGAGCAGCGCTAACCGGTCGTAGCGTTTTCACTCAGAAGTCCAGAACCTTGCTTGGCTTGTTCGATCCTTGTAGATTCAGCCTGTGCAGACAGCCCCTGGAGCACATTGAGGATCGCAGCATTACCGGCCTTCAGCAAAGGGATAGTCGTGAATTTGTATCAGGAGTTTAGGTGCGTTAGAAAAGTGATAACGAGTGGTGGGTCGGCCAGCCTGTTCGCTCTTCTCGCAGTGGCGCTGTCTGTCGCTTGCGCAGCGCCCGCGCCGCCTCCCGATGGCAATCACAACCTGCTGCTGATAACCCTTGATACAGTAAGAGCGGATTTTCTTGAGCCCTACGGGTACCCGGATCGATCGTCGCCCAATCTTCAAGTGTTTGCCGAGGAAGCATTGGTTTTCGAGCAAGCCTATTCAACGGCGCCACGGACGGGTCCATCCCATGCATCGATTCTCACTTCCAGGAACGCTTCCGACCATGGTGTGCTGTTCAACGGCAAGGATCTCCCTGGCGAAATCGCATCTGATTGCACGACACTGAGCGAACACCTTGCCCGTGCGGGCCTGTTTTCTGGGGCTGTGGTCTCGGTCAGCATACTGGGGGAGAAGTACGGCTTCCACCGTGGGTTCGATACCTTTGAGCACGAGCGATCCCGCCGGGATAGCCAAAAACCGGAGGCCGGAGGAGGGGCGGACAACGTTACCGACACGGCTGTCTCCTGGTTGAAGACGCACAGAGGCCGGCGACTCTTCCTTTGGGTCCACTACTACGAAGTACACGCACCGTTTCACTGCGAGCCGAGGACTTTCGACGAAATGGGAATCGAACCCTGCGAGCTGGTGACTATGGAGTCCGCGCGTGCCGGCGCCCATACTGCGGAGGCAATTCGGCAAAGCTACCGGGCCGAGGTTTTCGAACTCGACCGTTATGTGGGCAACCTTCTCCGCTCTCTGGAGGAATTGAATCTGACTCGCAGCACAGTTGTGGCGGTAGTCGGTGATCATGGCGAGTACCTAGGCGAGCACGGCCAGTTCGGTCACCAGGAACTGTACGAGGAGATGCTCCATGTCCCGATGATGGTTCGTTCACCAACTGAGTCCCCGGACCGTCGTAGCGATCAGGTTTCAACAGTGGATTTGGCGCCCACTCTGCTCGGTCTACTCGGTCTTCCGCGGTTGGAGAAGGCCGAAGGATTCGATTTGCTGGACGCTTCTCGGCCACCACCGCCATCGCACTACCTGATCGCCGAATGGCGGAACCATGCACCGTTTCTCGGCGAACGGGAGGTCCAGCCCAAGGATTTCTTGATAAGCGTTCAGTCCTCAAGCGTCAAGTTCATCTATGACATGATTTTCCCCCGCAAAAGCCAACTCTTCGACCGGATCGTCGATCCCGGTGAATCAGAAAACGTGTTTACCGATGAGGCAGCGTTGCAGCCCGGGATAAGGAAGGCTTTGGAGGAGCATCTGACCCAGATGACGCCAGAGGCCCAGTCGGTAGCGGGAGTCGCGTTCGATGAGGACACCG
>JAAESQ010001417.1 GCA_024229275.1 bacterium
CGATCACCGCCAACTGCCACCTCCGCGTCGCCTTCACCGCCAACAAGCCCGAGACCGCCCAGCTGATCAGCCGCATGGTCGGCGACATGACCGTCCACCACGAGCAGCGCTCCTACCGCCCCGGCAGCCGCCCCAGCGTCTCGCAGCAGCAGACCCGGCGTCCGCTGCTCACGCCCGACGAGGCGATGCGCCTGCCGGAGGACGACGCGCTGGTCTTCGTCGCCGGGCAGGCGCCCGTGCGGGCGACGAAGATCCGCTACTTCGAGGACGCCGAGCTTCAGCGTCGGGCAAGCGTGCCGGCGCCGGGGGTGTCGGATGTGGTCGGGCCGACCGATCCTCAGCATTGAGCCAGACCTGCAAGCCGACGAGGTGACCTCGATCCGCAAAGAGATCGAAGATCACACCGCCGAGCTGGAACGCCAGGCGATGGCCGAGGTCTGGCAGCGGCTCTTCAAAACGGTCGCCGACATGGCCACTGTGCTCGGCGAGCCGAAGAATCGATTCGACAAACGGACGCTCGAAAAGGTCGGTGAGCTGTGCGGCGTCTTGCCGAAGCTCAACGTCTCCGGGGACGCCAAGCTCAATCGGATGGTGCGGCAAGTCGAGAAGAAACTCTCCGGACTCGACCCGAAGCAGCTGCGCGAGCAGCCCGCCGCCAGGGCTCGAACCGCTACGGCGCACCGACGGACATGCGCAAGGGTTTCGATGGTCTCTATGGCATGGTGCGCGAGGCTCTGGGGCGTGATCCGCTCTCCGGCGATCTGTACCTCTTCGTCAGCCGCAACCGGATTCGTGCGAAGGTCTTGCTGTGGGACGGAGCTGTGCGTCTACGCCAAGCGGCTGGTGCAAGGCCGCTTCGCTTGTCTGTGGGGCAAGGCCGTGGGCGAATCGGTGGAGCTCAGCGCCAGCGAGCTGCAGCTGTTCCTTGAAGGAGTTTTTCGTAGACTCAGCCCCCGATCCAGGCGAAGAGGAGTGGAAGACCTGGTAGCCGGCGACGAGAGTCGCTGGGCGGAGCCCTACGCCCCGTGCGCCCTGGGCCACGCCTTGGTCGAGGCCCGTGGCGCCGGTGATGCGGGCGATCGTGTAGCCGCCGTCACTCCAGCCTGGCAGCGCGCTTGACGGCATTCGCAGTGGCGGTGCCGCCGCGGCGGCTTTCCGGGACGCCGAAGCTTCTTCTTGCGGCGGCGAGCAGGCTTGCGGGCAGGGGCCGGCGCAGGGGCTGACGCGGCTTCGCCCTTGGCAGGCCGCGCCTCGGCCTCTTCGAGAGTCAATTTGAGCGAACAACAGCGAAGAACGGCGTGTTGGAGAGAAGTATAGAGAGTGATAGATCATTGGCTTTGCATTTGCTACGCGCGGGCGCGCGGCCGAGGGTAGGCCGGACAACGCGCCGGACTCGAAAGTCGAGGAGCTCTGAATGGGGCGGTATCGTAGCTTTGGAGGAGAGTGATTATGGTCGAAGATTACTACGTGGTAGATCAATATATCTGCTATGGCGTCTCGACCTAGAAGCTCATTCAATCTTGCCGTTGCCTTGGCTCGAAAGCTGTCGTCGTCTGTGGTATGGGTATACAATACCAGAATGGACCAGTCGCGCGGTTCCTTAAGCTCGCTTCGGATTCTTCGCATCTCCCTAGAGGTCAATGTATCAAGATCCTCTTGGCAGCCGATCAATGCCACTGAGAATTTGATCTTCCAAGAACCAGCGTCGGCTTCGATGAGCTCGCTAGAAACCTCTCGAAAAGACGCACTACATGCAGTGCTACCATCTCGAGCAGGTGCCCTCTCGCAAGTAGCCAATAGAAGAGTCAGAATTCCAGCAATGATGCCTGCTCTCCTGCTCATAGAGATCCTCCTTTCGCAAAACCCTGGGTGCCCTCCACGATCATCACCATCGTTACGACATCATGGCTCTGGAGGAAAGTAAAAATATTCGGTGATTCTTGCGTGGTAAATCAATATACCTGCTATGGCGTCTCGACCTAGAAGCTCATTCAATCTTGCCGTTACCTTGGCTCGAAAGCTGCTGTCGTCGTCTATGGCACCAATATACATCTTCAGGATGGACCACTCGCTCGGTTCCTTGAGCTCGCTTCGGATTCTTCGCATCTCCTTGGGGGTCAATGTATCAAGATCCTCTATGCAGCCGATCAAAGCCACTGAGAATTGGATCTTCCAAGGTGAAACGTCGATTTCGATGAGCTCGCTAGAAAATTTTCGAAAAGATGCACTACATGCAACGCTACCATCTCGAACAGGAACAGGTGCCCTCTCGCAAGTGGCCAATAGAAGAACCAGAATTCCAGCAATGATGCCTGTTTTCTCGCTCATAGAGATCCTCCATTCGCAAGACCCTGGAGACAAAACAGCCCAACAGTATACGCCCTGCACTCGAGCCAGTTTGCTATTTGCCGAACAGGTAGAAATTCAACAAACATCTTCTCAACACGAGGATCTTGCAGATCTTTTACATGCTGACCTTCATGCTGACACACGCACCAGTCGAGGCATGGATTGCCTTGTGGCCTATAGACTGGCTGCCCTTCAGGGTCTATGTCGCCGACTGCCCGATCAGGAGCTTCTCCGGATGCGGGAACTCCAGGTGGCCGCTCAGGGCTGTTTTTATACTTGCAGAATAGACCACGAAGGTCGCGGCTGTTGCTGATTGCACGGCCGATTCCAGCCGAGTTGCAACTGGAAGGGCATGGTGGCCGCGAGAGATTCGAACAAGGCTCGAATGTAGAAAGACCGAGAGGATCGAAACCAGTCAGGGGATTCGAGCCCACGTAGAGGTAAGGGGAGACTTCGTCGGGCTCATCGGTTGCAAGAGGATCAACCCTCATATACCTCCCTACTCCAGGCTGATACCAGCGATGAACGTTTTGGAGAAGCTGCCCCAAGCTCGAGTCGGCCCAAGTATCGTCGCTCCATTGGCCAGGAAGATGGAGGAAGACGCCGGTGGCATGAGTGTCGCCGTAGTCGCTCCCGAAGGGATCCAATTCAGGCCACACGGCAGCACGATTCTCTGTTTGCATCAGGGCTGGAGTACCAAGATGATCCGTACTCAAGAAAACCAGATTTGATTCTGTCGACGCGCTGCCTGCGACCTGTAACCCGAGCTGCCCCACCAGGCGCCCCGCGAAGTAGAATACATAATCATCCCCCACCGTGCTCCTCTCCCCCCGTGGCGACTCTGGCGTCGGATGCCGCTCGATCGCCCGGTGATGGAGCACCCCTTCTGAGCTGTACGTCGCCCGCGTGACCCAATCTCGCACACCCATCCCCAAGAACGGTGTCAGCGTCGACCGGGAGAGGTAGCTTCGCCCATCGTAGCGAAGCTGTGTCCTCGACGGCGCGCGATTGGCCGCGTCGCGAAGGATCTCTGACATCCTTCCGGCAGCGTCGTAGGCGTAGCGGATCCCCGCATCATAGCGCCGCTCGTTGGTCTGGTTGCCACCGGCATCGAAATAGTAGCGGGTGGGCTGAGCGCCCGGCTGGTCGC
>JAAESQ010001418.1 GCA_024229275.1 bacterium
CGACTGCGGCTGATGAGCAATAATCCGAGGAAGTTTGGTGCCCTGAACGGATTTGGACTCGAGATCGTCGACAGGGTCGGGTTGGAGGTTCCTCCAACAGAAACCAGTCGAGCCTATCTCGAAGCTAAGAAACACAAAATGGGGCATCTCCTCAAGCTGGTCTAGCTCATTCACCTTCAGACAGCCGAACGTGGCTCGAGAGTCTGTCGGATTGCCAGCCGAACGGAGTGAAGTAGCAAATGGAGGCGTCGTCGCCAGGTTTTCCCCTACCTGATTTGAGTAGGCTGCTGACGCAGCTTGATCAGGGGACGTCTGGCCTTGCTATTGGTGGTGTCGTACCCGAAGCTCGCGCTCTGCCGGTGGCGGCATTGGCTCGCTGTGGGTGGAGGTCGCGCCCGACACTGATCGTAGTTCCCCACCTCGCGGAGTCGGCACAGCTTGCAGAGGGATTGCGGATTCTCGATCCTTCGCTCAACGTGGGCGTGGTTCGTGGCGAAGGAGCAGGTCCTTACCTCGGCTCAGAGCCGCCGTTGGCAGCACGGCTGAATCATATTCGCGTGCTACTCGACATGGCGGCGAACCGGCTCGATTTTGTTGTTGCTCCTGTGCGAGCCCTTCTGGCCCCTGTGCCCAATCCCAAACGAGTCCTCCAACGCGGCCTCGATCTGGCCGTGGGAGAGGACGTGGATACGTCTCTGTTGGCTTCGCTTCTGGCCGAAGCCGGCTATCGCCGAGTGGACCTCGTCGAAGAAGCCGGAGACTTTGCGGTGCGCGGATGGGTCATTGATCTCCACATTGGTGGTGAGTATCCGCTACGAATCGAGCTGGACGGAGATCGTGTAGAGACCATTCAGTTCTTCGACGCTGCAACCCAGCGCAGGTGTGAGGACTCGCTCGAGAGGTGTTTCGTTCCGCCGCTCCATTTCTTTGCCGACGGCGAGACACATCGCCGCCAACTGGTGGATCGATTCGGGAGTGAGTATCAGGCGCTGACTGCAATGCTTCGAGATGGTGTAGAGCGTCGCCTGTGGTGGGGTTTGCTGCACCTGGCTGATGAAGCGCACTCCTGGTCGAGCCTGTGCTCTGGGCCCTTTGTCTGCGACGTCGACGAGTGCCTCGGTGAGATTGAAAGATGGATGACGGTGGTGGACCGGGAATGGGAAACGCTGATACGAGCCCATGTTCCGCTTCCCGGGCCTGAACACACCTTGCTCGAGCCTGAGGTGTTGCGAGCTGTCTTGACCTCGGCAGCGTTGCGGATCGAGCGTATTGTCGTTCGGAATGACGAACTTTCATGGACACGACTCGCGACTCATCCGGCAGACACCTTCGTCCAGAAACTGCCTGAGTTGGTACCAACGCTTCGCCGCCGCCGGGCGCGGGAAATGGTGCAGATTCTCACCGTCGGTTCCGAAGGTGAACGAAAGCGTTTCACCCATCTCCTCAAGGAAGGAGAAGTCATACCGTCTGATGCGCCACCTCCGCCAGGGGGCGTTTCACTTGTGTCTGGCTTGCTCGAGAAGGGATTCTTGTGGGAGGAGAGACTCGCTGTCTATGGACGGCGAAATCTCACGGCAGTCCCTGCGCCGCGTCGCCGACGATCTGGAGCTGGAGCCTTTGCTTCGGACCTGCGTGATCTCAAGCCGAATGACTTGATCGTTCATGTCGACCACGGAATTGGCCGTTTCACAGGATTCAGACGAGTCGATGTCGAAGGCCGGCAGCTCGAGATGCTGGTCCTCGAGTACCAGCGCGGCGACAGTTTGTTGGTTCCGGTTGAAAGGGCCGATCTCATCCAGCGCTACGGTAGTGGTGATGGAATTCAAGAGCCGCGCCTCGATCGGCTCGGAGGAACTTCTTGGGAGCGCCGCAAGTCGCGCGTCAAGAAAGCAGTTCGTGAAATGGCTGCGGAGTTGCTGCGCCTCGCTGCGGTGCGCCGTGCAGCTCGAGGCTATCGGTTCTCGCCTGATTCGACCTGGCAGCGCGAGTTCGAGGATGCGTTCGAATACGACTTGACAGTCGACCAGGAGCGCGCCGTCGAAGAGATCAAGGCCGACATGGAGAATGATCTTCCGATGGATCGACTGTTGTGCGGCGATGTCGGCTACGGCAAGACGGAAGTGGCAATTCGGGCTGCCTTCAAGGCAGTACTCGATGGCAAGCAGGTTGCCATTCTTGCCCCGACGACCATCCTCGTGGAGCAGCACCTCGATACGATTCGGAGGCGGTTCACTGGCTTTCCAGTTGAAATCAGAACGCTATCTCGCTTCGTCAAGGGCGTAAATGCTCGTGAAGTCATCGAAGGAATGGCCGATGGGCGGGTTGATATTGTCATCGGCACCCACAGGTTGTTGGCGGGAGATATTCACTTTCGAGACCTCGGTCTCGTGATCGTCGATGAAGAGCAGCGTTTTGGCGTAGCTCAGAAGGAAAGATTGAAGCGGTTGAGAACGGAGGTGGATCTACTCTCGATGTCGGCAACGCCGATCCCCCGGACGCTCAATATGGCCCTGTCAGGCATTCGCGATATATCCCTCATCGAGACACCGCCACGTGATCGTCAGGCTGTGGAGACGGCGATCCTCGAATTCTCTGAGGAAAGTGTGCGAGAGGCCGTGACATTCGAGATTGAGCGTGGCGGTCAGGTCTTCGTAGTCCACAATCGAGTGCGTTCGATCGGCGCCTTTGCCGAGTGGATTCGACGCGTCGTTCCTGAAGCACGAGTAGTTGTAGCCCATGGACAGATGCCTGTGCGCCCACTCGAGAAGGCAATGCGTGCGTTCCTCGATGGGGAGGCGGATGTTCTCCTCGCCACAGCGATCATCGAAAATGGGCTCGACATTCCCAATGCGAATACTCTGTTGGTTAGTAGGGCCGACCGTTTTGGTCTTGCCCAGTTGTATCAGCTGCGTGGACGGGTCGGACGATCAGATAAGCTCGGTTTCGCCTACTTTCTAGTGCCTCCCGGGCAGCCGCTCACTCCGACTGCCCGGGCCCGTCTTGGCGCAGTGCAGGAGTTCTGCGAGCTCGGATCTGGGTTCAGAATCGCGGCCCGCGACCTCGAGATCCGTGGAGGAGGCAATATGTTAGGGGCGGAGCAGCACGGCTTTCTCGAGGCTGTGGGTTTTGAAACCTATTGCAAGTTGCTCGAGGAGGCGGTTGGGGAACTCGAAGGCAAACCTGTTGCCCAGCACCGCGAAGTTGAGTTGCGATTGGGGATGGATCTCCAGCTGCCCAACAATTATATTCCCGAGCCGGCGCTGCGGTTGACCTTCTACAAGCGGCTCGCCGGCTGCAGTGACGACGAGCAGATCGATGCGCTGATAGACGAGGCTGTTGACCGATATGGACCTCCACCACCCCAACTGTCGGCTCTGGCGATGACACAGCGTGTGCGTCAGATGGCTCAGCAAGCTGGGTTGTGGCGAATTCGGAAGAGTCGGGGGCAGTGGTTGCTTGAGATGGATGCTGAAAGCCCTGGGGTGGCGAATCTGGGAGGTGTGCTGGATTCTCGACCCGGAGCTCAGATCAGTCCACGGGGTGAGGTGAGAGTGCCCTATCAGACAGAGGCGCCTGTAGAGGATCTTCTCGAGCTGGTACGGCAGCTGGCCGAGTAGGGAATAGCGGCAATCAGGTCACAGAAACCCTGATATCTGGCCGAGCAAATGCTTGCCGAGGCAAAGTCAACCATCCGCGATACCATGAAGAATCAAATGAGCGACGATCACGTGAGCCATCTTGGTCACGGCGTCTCTGCACGCCGCGTTGGGGGAGGCGACTGGATCGTCGCATGCCAAGAACCGGTTTTCGACTGGCGGCCACGTGCAGGTCCTCATGTCGGCACGGCGGTACTGTGGGATGAGTCTGTCTTCGAGGTCACCGAGGTCGACCAGTTCGAATCGGGATGGCAGTGGCATCTCGCGCCGTGGCCTGAGGGTGAAGCAGTCCGGGTGACTGTGCCTCTAAGCCCTGAATCCGTTGCCGAGACTATGACGGAGCGGCAGCAGACATACCGTGGTCTCCGTAAGAGACTCTGGTTGACCCTGATCCTTCCCCTGGTGGGGATGCTGCCGGCGAGTCACCAACAGCGATTGGCAAATGAGACGGGGTTCGCGGCAACGCGCGCTACGGCGATCAGTGCCTTTGTTGAGGTTCTTCTCGGCAGTGCTCTCCTGCTGCAGCTTGTGATGGTGATTGGGGCAGACTCGAGGTTTCTGCCGGATTGGTTAGTGCCGTTCTCACCGTTGGGGCCCATCCTGTGGGCGGAGGGTCTCGTCAGGCTGGTATTGGTGATCTCCACGGGCGATCCTGTCGGTACTGTATTTGGGCTGCTTGCACATTTGTTCTGGCCAGTCGAGGTTGCTGGTTCGAGGGCGCTGAAGGACGCTCCCATAGTCCATCTATTTGATGACGATGAAGGTGTTCTTGAATTGCTGGTGACTTTGCAGCGGCGCGACTGGGAGGATGGTGGGATCCTTCCCTACCGTGGTACATCGTTTCGGCGGACTGAGGTCCTCCGCCACGGCTCACGGTGGCTGTACCGATTTCGACATGTGCAGTCTCCGGACGTGAAAGACGAACCTACTTTGCGGCTTCTCCCTCCACCGCTGACTCCGGTGTTCGTCCCTCCGGCGCCAGTTCCGATACATCCCTTCAGGACAGGCGTGCGTTCTGCTGCGATGTGTCTCGCTCCTACTGCTCATCAGGAGAGGTGGGCACTCGGACTCAGCTTGAGTCCTTTTTGGTTTACGGCGGTGGGTGCCTGCGCTGAATTGCTGGGAGGGGTGATCGAGCTTCCCCGTGATCTTCGCAATGGATCTCCTTGGGCTCTTTTGGACCTCGTGTTCATTGTCGAGGGTGTAGTGAGAATAGGTTGTGTGACGATGGCCAGACGATCGCTGGGGAGCATCTTTGGGCTTCCACTCATACCGTGGACGAAGCGGTGGGCGGGTGAAATGGTGAAGATCCGGGAGGAAGCAGAAACAGAGACTCATGAGTAAGCTGTCTGCAAGTCCTTGAATCGGGTTCGTGATAGGCTCACCCGATGGACCGATCTTGGTTGCCTATCGTTGCGATGTTGCTGTTCGTAGGATGTGGTGGCGACGGAGGCGATGAGGTCGTGGCGAAGGTCGGGGATCACCGAATTGAGATTGCAAGCTTTCAGGCGTACCTCAGTGCGACGACAGGAGAGGCATGGCAGGCTGTGGATCGGCGCGTTGCGACGCGTTTGCTGGATCAGTTCCTAGATCAAGAGGTCATTGCAGCCAGCACATATGAGCGGGACGATGTGGAGATTCCTACCGATCCAGAGGCAAGGTTTGGAGTGATTCGTGGCCTCGTGGAGGCGGTGTGTGGACCGTCCGCCCCGATAGCAGCCACAGCGATCGATGAAGAAGTGGAGCGCAGAATGGTCGAGACCACTCCAATCCGCGTTCACGTGAGGCAAATGTTGCTGGGCTCGGAGGAAGTGGCGAGTGCTGTGCGAGAGCGACTGGTCAAGGGTGAGGATTGGTTGTCCTTGTCCCGTGAAGTGAGTTTGGCGCCCAACGCTGATAGAGGTGGCGAAATCGGGATCTTGCAGGAGGGCGGTCTTCCTGTCGAACTCGAGGAAGTCATTTTCGGTCTCAGTGCCGACGAGATCTCGTCCCCGGTCCAAGGGCCTTCAGGATTTCACGTTTTCCAGGTACTGCAAGTGTTTCCCGCCGGGCACCCGGATCGAGGTGAGGTTGAATGGAACGTGCGAGGTGAATTTGAGCAGGCACGCGCCCGTCAACACCTCCGTGACTGCGTTGATCGGTTGGCATCGGAAGTCGGAGTCGTTGTGCACGCCGACCGATTGTGGTTCGACTACCAAGGACGTTATACGAGGGAGAATAATGCGGTTCAGTAAACAACAGTCACTTCTTGCCCTGCTGATCATGGTCATCGCCGTGACGGTTGCGGCTGAACGAATCGTGGTCGAAGCGATCATGGTCCGTGTCAACGACCGAGTTATCAGTGTTACGGATTTTTCGGTGCGAATGCGTCAAGAGCTATCGCAGCTGCCGGAACTTCCTCAAGACGATCAGATGGCCGAGTTTGCTGAAGCGCTACTTGAAGCCGTGGTTCAGGAGTTGGTTTTGCTTGAGCGAGCGGACCAGAAGCAGGTAGAGGTGTCCAGCGAAGCGATCGACCAGGCGATCGAGACTCTGAGACAGGAGAACAGTCTTCAGACCGAAGAAGAATTCGAGCAGGCCCTGAGTCAGGCCGGATTAACGATCGAGGCGCTCCGTCGCCGATACACCCAGTCGATGCTCTTACAAAGGACCGTTCAGAGCGAAATCCAGTCGACGGAGATAACGCAAGAAGAAATCCGCCAGATCTACGAGCGAGAGAAAGAGAATTTCAAGGTACCAGCAAGCATAGAACTCGCACAGTTGTTCTTTCCATTCGCAGAAGATGAATCTGATCGCAATGCGGTGATCGCCAGAGTTGAAGGCATGCTGGTACGTGTCCGTAGTGGAGCGGACTTGACCGCTGAAGCCACATTGGCTGGGGTGGCCCTGCAAGACCTAGGCGCGATACCGGAGGAGGATCTCAGGGACGAACTCCGAAATGCACTTATCGACCTCGGTGATGGTGAGTTGACGGATCCGATCGGAACGGTCGGCGGTGTTCAAGTGCTGCGTCTTGTCCGGCGGATCCCTGCCGGATACCAACCCTTCGAAGAGTTGAGGGATCGTATCCATCGTGTTGAGTCGGACCGCCGGTACCAGGAGCAGGCGAGCGGATTTGTAGAGAACTTGAAGAGAGAGTATCTGGTCGAGGTTCACCAGGAACTGCTGCCGCAAGCGATCGAGCGAATTGCAAATGCCGACGGATGAACGTCGCTGGATTGGTTCCTTGCGACCTGGTGACAAGGTCGAGGAACTCTACGCAGTCGCTGACAAGGAGCTACGCCAGAGACGGGGGGGAGGCCGATTCCTGAGCCTCAACCTGTGCGACAGTTCCGGACGGTTAGGCGCGATGGTCTGGGAAAACGTCGGCGAACTCGACCGAGTGCTCGAGCCAGGCCGGGTTGTCTTGGTACGGGGAAATGTACAACGCTACAACCAGCGACTGCAGATGATTGTTCGTGAGGCTCAGGTGGTTGCTGAGGAACAGATCGACGAGCGGTTGTTCGTCAAATCCTCGGGGTTTGACCCGGAGGCTTTGTGGGACCAGTTGATCTCACTGATTGAAAACCTCGATGATGATCACCTCAAACAGCTGCTTTTCAGGGTGTTGGCTGATCCTGAAGTGTCGCAGCGATTGAGATTGGCACCGGCGGCGAGGGTTATGCATCATGCATACCGAGCAGGTCTGCTGGAACACACGGTTTCGATGGCCACGTTGGCGTCGAAGTTTGCTGGCCACTATGGTCTCGACCGTGACATCATCGTCGCCGGCTGCGTTCTTCACGATCTTGGCAAGATTTGGGAGTTCGATAATGATCACTCACTGTCATACACCGATGACGGACGGCTGATCGGACATCTCACCATTGGCGTGCTCTACGTCGAACGCGTGCTGGCCGACCTGCCGAGTTTCCCTGCCGAGACACGACGGCAGCTCCTCCACGCAATGCTTGCGCACCATGGAGAATACGAATTCGGTTCACCGCGCCGGCCTAAAACGCCGGAAGCTCTCCTGATTCACTTGCTCGACAATCTCGATTCGAGAATGGCTGGAGTGCTCGATACGATTGCGACCGAAGGTGAGCATGGCGACGCCTGGACGGCCAACTGCAGAATATTGGGGCGGCCAATATATCGACGACGCCGAAGCGACGAACCGAATGAGGAGCCTGTATCGCCGGGTATCGAGGCAGAAGAATCCTGACGAATGATCAACTAGAGGCGCCAAGCCCCCGGATTGCTCGCTGCACCTCATCAGGATCTGGAAAACGGCCTACGGAGTGTTTAGAAAACACCTGCGTACCGTCTACTTCGACATCAAATACACCGTTCGCACCCTTGATCAACGTCACCTGAGCACCAAATTCTCGCTCCAACTCCACCGCCAACCCTGCGGCGCGCGGATGGTAATTTCAAACCACACAGTACTCGATGGAGATATCCACTTACTCATCCTCCGAAGCCTCTATCCTATCGCAGGCCTGCTTGGTGTAGTGTAGCGCGTCGTGGTGTGATCCGGTGTCGGGTGCTACGATGACACACGCTAGCCCCAACGCCGAGGCCGGTTGATCCGTAAACTGCTTGGAGAGGGGGCATGAGAGTGACCGAAGTATGCCTCGTTCGGGCGATTGGGCGGAGCCGTTCTCAGATGGCGACAGATGACCGTGAGCTTGCAGCAGCTGCCAGGAAAGGTGATGAGGAGGCGTTTGCCTCTCTCGTGAAGAAGCACAGCGGTGGTCTCCATCGCGCTGTGGCTCGCATCGTTGGGGATGATGCCGAAGGATGGGATGTCGTTCAACTCGCCTTTCTGCGCGCTTGGCAACGTTTGGATCGGTATGATTCGCGCTGGAGTTTCGCGACATGGCTGTACCGAATTGGTACCAACTTAGCGATCGATTTGATTCGGTCGAGAGGAAGCAGAGAAAAGGCGCATCAAGCTGGTGGCGCGCATATCCTGCGGGTAGTTGGGCGGCCCTCGACGCCGTCTGATGAGCTTGCGCATGGAGAGGTCGCAGGAATCCTCGATCAGCTCGTTGAGAGTCTGAGCCCACAGCAGAGATCCGCGTTCGTCCTGCGCGAGATTGAGGGACTGGACAGTGCCGAGGTTGCGGCCGTCCTGGGATGTTCGCCGACGACTGTCCGTAACCACATCTTTCAAGCAAGAAAGATTCTTCGCAAGAAGATCGAGGATCAGTTCCCGGAGTATTTGCCGTCAGCGAGGAGAGATCACAATGCAGTGTGAGGACTTCAGAAGTCAACTTGAGGACTATCTGGCAGACAGCCTAAACGAGGATTTGCGAGGCGGGTTTCGTCAGCATCTTCGAGGTTGTCCGCAATGTCGTCAATGGGCCGTTGCCGCGGAGCCCACCTTGCTTCTGATGTTGGCATCACCCGAAGGTGAGACCGATCAGGTCGGTGTAGATAGATGTGTGGCATCGGTCAGTGCGATGATTCGTCAAGACAAGTTGACCGGCAGAATCAGGCGTCGCCCGCGACCTTGGCAACTTGCTGCCGCAGCTGCAGCGGTGTTGTTCGTCACGGTCGGTGTCTGGTGGATGAACGAAGATGCGTCCGGCATCGCCGTCCATACCGAGGAACTCACAGTCTCAGAACCTCAAGCAGTTGAGGAAGGACCGGAAGTTGAATTTCAGATGGATGGCGAGGGTGTGAGGATCTACCGTCTTGCCGACGACGAAGAGACGGCGGTATGGTTTGTCGTCAATCCGGAACTGGAGTCGTAAACTCATGAAGTCGAGAGCAGTTGTCTCGATCGTATCCTGCCTGACGTTGTGCGCGGCCGCAGCTGTAGCTCAGACCATGGAAGTTCGATCGTATGACTTGCAGCATGCAGATATGCCTGAGGTCGTCGATCTCGTGCAGGATCTCCTTTCGGATGAAGGGAGCGTGACCGTAAGGCCGAGGTCGTCTCAGCTTCACGTCCAAGACCGCTCTGAGTTCATTTCAGTCGTGGACCAGTTCATCAAGGACATTGATCAACCCCCGGAACCATTTCGGCTCATTGTAGAACTCGTAGAGGCGTCGATGGATCCTCTGATGGGCGAGACAGAGTACGAACCAATACATGGTGTGAAGAGGATGTTTCGATACGATCACTATCGCCTCGTTGGAGCCGCGGCTGTAGAGGGAAAGCTCGGTGAAGACTATTTGGTATCACTCGGGAACGACTTTCAAGTGCAGTTCGGCACATCCCAGGTGGTGATTCCAGGAGGATTCTTCCACCACCGA
>JAAESQ010001419.1 GCA_024229275.1 bacterium
CCCAGGGGCTCCGACTGGCTCCGCTCGCGATCGTGCTCCTGCTCCGGGCCTGGGGTGCGACTGCTCCCTCATGGACCCATGCCGCGGCCGTATCAGGGGTCACGCTGACGTCATTCCTACGCCGGGTATTGCTGCCGGTGCTGGGTCCCGCACTAGCGATCAGCGCACTTCTAGTGGCCTTATTGGCATCTGCCGACGTCACCTCCGTTCTACTACTTGCACCGCCTGGTCACAGCAGCTTCAGCCTGCGGATCTTCACCGTGATGGCCAACGCCCCACAATCGTTGGTCGCTGCTCTATGCTGCGTGCAACTGGCGGTCGCCGTGACCGGTGTAGCGGCGCTCTTGTGCTGGTCGACTGCCGGTCGAACCGTGAGCCCTTCATGACAAGGCTCTGTCTCGAGAACATCAGCGTCGAGTACAACTCGCAGAAAGTTCTTGATCGAGTTTGCCTCGAGGTCGAGACTGGTTCAAATCTAGCCGTAATCGGTCGTTCCGGAAGCGGAAAATCGACCTTACTGCGAGTCATCGCCGGCCTCGAGCCGCCGGCCAGCGGCCTGGTGCTCAGCAACGACGAGGTGCTCTCCGAACCAGGGCATATTCTCATCGCACCCGAGCGAAGGCGGATGGCCATGGTGTTCCAGGATCTTGGGCTGTGGCCAAATCTCGATGCCGAGCAGAACGTTCGGCTCGGGCTCTCTGGGCTCCGCTTGAAGCGTGCCCAAGCGCGGAGAAGGACCACTGCCACCCTTGAACGCTGCGGCGTTGCGCAGCTCGCCCACCGGCTTCCCGGCACCCTCTCGGGTGGCGAGCAACAACGGGTCGCGCTCGCTCGGGCACTGGCGGTCGAACCGGTACTCCTGCTACTCGATGAACCTTTCACCGGCCTCGATCTCGTGACGAGGGAGGATATCCTTCAGGAGGTCGAGCGGTTAGCGAGGGAGCAGGCGGTCACCCTCGTCGTCGTAACTCATGATCCGTCAGAGGCCGAACGTCTGTGTGATGTAGCCGTGGTACTCGAAGCAGGACAGGTTGTCGGCAGGGGCCCACTCGGTGAGCTGGTACGGAATTCAACGAGTCCGATCATGGCCAGGTACCGAGCCAACAAGGCGAAGGACGTGAGCTGATGGATCTGTCCTGTGCCAACCCAACGTATAGGTGCCTGGCACTAACACTGGATCTGCATTCCGGTGCCGACATTGTGGCGTTTTTTGGCAGGTTCGTAAAACGTGCCGGGCACGTCTTTTCGTCATCTCCTCCCCTGCCCCCAAGCGCCCACCTGGCACCGAAACAAACCCTGGGCGGTGGCGCCCTCGTGACCACAGAGAGCGCGGTACCACCGGGCACGATTAGGCATCAGGTTCTGTTTCTGGCTCTGGGGCGTCAGTACTTGCGGGGACCTGTGACGCGTGGAGCTGGATCAGCTGGTTCAGCTCACCGCTGGCACTGACCTCCTCAAGATACTGATTGAGGGGTTCTAGCAGGCTACTTCCTTTCGCCAGCGCCACACCGTAGGCATCTTCCACCGGCAGCTGTAGGTTGATCTTGAGGTTCGAGAATCCCTGAAGTGCCGCGTCAGCGGAGTATTCATCCACGGCACAGAAATCGACGGTACCCTCGCTCACCGCAACAAATTGCTCGAGGTCGAAGTCGACGTAGTGCAGGTATCCCAATTCGAAGCCGAGGTCCTTGAGATACCCCTCCTGGCTCGATCCAGCGATCGCGCTGGCGGTCTTCCCCTCGAGGTCGGCAAGAGTCGCTATGCCGGAGGACGCCCGGGTGATGACAACCACCCGGTTATGGTAGTAGGGAATCGAGAAATCGACTCGCGTGAGCCGCTCTTCAGTGATTGACAGCGAGCCCGCGGCAACATCGCCCACCCCCTGCTCGATGCCGTCGATCAGCGCCACGTGCGACGGCAGCCCGTCCGATCCTAGGGTAGGTCGAATCTCGAGTTCGACTCCGAGGCGTTCGGCAAAGCCGGCCATCAAGTCGACGTCAGAACCTACGAAGTTGTCTACCGTGCCCACCTCTGGCATCGGACCGGCCTCGAGGTTGGTCCTGAGAAAGACGTCACCCTGGTGGGGTACGCACAGCATCACCAGCTTGCCCCGACTGCGAACAGCCTCCAGCCCCTCCTCGTACGTGGTCGTCGCTTCCGGAGCGCAACCAACGATCAAAACGCAAGTCGCCACCAGCATTTTGTGCCATGTCCAACTCATCGCAAATCCTCCAAACTGGCGATATTTCATATGCCATCCCTCAGATCAGAACGACGGGCTCATCCGCCCCACAAAGAGTGTGGGCCTTGCGAGAGTCGCTTCCGGAATAGTGGAATGTCGGTGATCGCCCCTACATTTAAGGCTAGCAGATGGGTGTGTCCAGTCAAGCGGTGTACGTAGGCTCATATCACGTTTCGCGATCGCCCACTCGTCGGTCTGTTCACATAGGAGAGCTCCGACGAGACGGATGATCGATGTACGGGTTGGGAAGGTTCCGACGACGTCCGTTCGGCGACGTATTTCCTTGTTGAGGCGTTCCTGAGGATTGTTCGACCGGATCTTGGTCCAGATATCCGGTGAGAAGTGAGCAAACGCTAAGATGTCATGAACGGCGTCTTCGAGAAACTCCGCAGCTTCGGCGAAGCGTGATTCCAGTTGCTCTACAACCACCTAAAACGCGGCACTGGCACCCAGCGGCCGTCCGGCGCCCAACCCCACGGCTGGCCAAAGCATGGATGTAGGGCGAGAGGCCAAGGTCCGATCGCGCAATCTGGTTGACTGACACCATTCCAGGCCGCACCGGCTCGTTGCCACCTGTCGCTGCATCGGCCATCTCTGCAATCGTCTGCCACGCCGTCTGGCTGAGCTTGCCGAGAAGCTCGCGATGGTGGAGGAAGTACGGGCGCAGGAGCTTGGGATCGGATCCATGAATAGTGCCGAATCGGTGCCGGGCACTCAAGCGCCCGTGTTTCTCTCCGGCATGATCCTTCATCTTCGGAGTTAGTTCATTCCTTCATTACTGATCGCGCGGAAAGACG
>JAAESQ010001420.1 GCA_024229275.1 bacterium
GTGGACGGAAACGACGGTACCGCCAGCGCCATTGCTGCCGGCTACCAGCACACACTTGCCATTCAGGTACCAGTGCCCGAGCCCACGACCGCGCTGCTTCACGCCTGCGCTCTCGCCACGCTAGCACTACTGCGGAGGCGGCGCGCCTAAAGCCCCCCCTCATGGTCGGCGAAGGCAGCACTCCCCAGAGTGTAGGCCCGCACTATGCCCACCGACTTGTGTCCGGTGTGGTGGATGATGTGCTCAGCGGTGGTGCCCTTCTCCGCTGCTGGAGGCACGAAGCGCGTAGTGTCCAATAATCGACGGATCCCAGTTCTACGCCGCCTCCCGGTAGTAGAAGTTGAGGAGTCCTCCGAGCCTTGATCGGCAGTTGATATCGCTGCCGTCGCAGTAGCTCACTTCCTCACGCACACTGTGGTTCGTGTCGCCAGTCAACTCGTCTTCCCGCCCGAAGGCCGGTCGGACGAGCTGGCCGCCGATTCCCTGGTGGAACCTCTCTTCGTGATAGTGGCTCATGTACTCCTTGATCACGTATCGAAGATGTCGCTCATTGAAGAAGACGAAGTGACGTAGGCACTCGAATTTGATTGATCTAACAAACCTCTCTGCGTGAGGATTGCAGTTCGGGCTCCTGGGAGGAATCTTCACGCATGTGACGCCCTCCCCGTCCGGAAGATCGAGTGGCTTGAGTATTGCCTTGAACCCGTCCGTGAAGAGTGGATCGGCATCATGAATCAGGTACCTCGCGTCACGCAGAAATCCGTCGACAGGATCGGTGAGGTTGCGAGCGACTTGCTTCATCCACTCACCATCGGGATTGACTCGAATTCCAGCGATCTCGACGGTACGAGTCTTGAGCTCCATCACGAAGAACACCGAGTAGCGAACGGCGCCGAAGATCCCCAGGATTTCCACGTTGAAGAAGTCGCACGCGTACAGGCAGTGCCAGTGCGACCGCATGAACTGCTTCCAGGTCCGCTTCTTCTCGCGTTCAGGAGCGGGAACGATTCCGGCTTCATGAAGAATTGTAGCGTCAGCGGCAGCATCGGAAGCGACAGTAGTAATTCGGCATTGGCAATTCAACCTGACCAACTTGCCGGAATCCCGAATGATATCAA
>JAAESQ010001421.1 GCA_024229275.1 bacterium
ATGGGCCCCAGGCTCCAACGACAAGCCCGCCGCTCCACGCAAGCCCGTCCAGGATGGCACCAAGCTCATCAACATCTCCGCCAACTACCAGCCGCACCCGTCTACGTTCGACGCCATCGCCGAGGCCTGGGGAGGCCAAGTACACACGATCCGTGACAACAAGTACACCGACCGTGCCATGTCTGCGCTTGTCGCAGTACCTCGAGAGAAAGATCTGTCCGAATACCTCGGGCAAGACTTCGCCATCGATGACGACGGCTTGTGGACTGCCCACGCCGTCGGCTCGGCGTACTCTGTGTAGCGGTGCCGCATCGGCACCGCAAACACAACCTCTCTCGAGACCCCTCCCCACCCCCAGCCGCCGCTTCCGACAGTGACGATGACCGCCCGATTCCTCGACGACCCGTGACTCGAGGTGCAACCGCGAACCTTCCCGCCGCTCTTACGAAGCTGACACCGCACGCCGTCCGACAACTGATCAAACACACCACTGCCTCTTCGATTCTTCGCATCACCATTGCCGAAAACGACCGTGTGGCCACCACCCACACGGCTAGGATCATCGCCTGTACCGGCGCGAATCGCACTGTCGAGTTCATCGACGGCAGCGACTTGAGCCCATGCGAGATCCCGCTCGATTCAGATGACCCTCGCGCCATCACCAACATCAAAAGTGAACAACTACCGCTCTTCATCACACCCCAGTACCCGTCACGCCCCGTTGTGCGCAGCAACGCGACCATCTACGTGGACGGTGGCGCCAACCAAGCCGCCCACGGCGCCGGCGCAGGCGCGGCGGGTATTAAGGTGTACGCCATGCGAAATGACGAATGTGTGGTCCTCAAAGAACTTGCACAGTTCTACCCGTGGACAACGAACAACATCACCGAGTACATTGCGATTACTGCTGGATTCCGTTTCGGTGAACGAATGCTGACCGAGATGGGGTTCGAACACGTGAACATTGTGTGCGATAGCCTGAACGGTCATAGGGGCGTGCTTAACGAAGCACCACGTGACCCGAAACTCCGCACGCTACTTGAGCCAGCAAGAACCATCTACCGCAACTTCTTCGAGCGCATGACGTTCATGCACATGAACCGCAGTCAGGGCAACCCCTCCGACCGCACAGTGGCAATCGCCATGCGCCAAGCGAGGAGCTCCAACATGACCGAGGCTGAGAAGCACCTTTTCGAACAACATCCACACGTGCCACCGCAACCGTTACAAAACCCGCCAAGGCCAGTCATCTCGATCACCAATGAGCTAGAGAGTGACAAGGCAGAAGTGCCGCGGAACCTTGCGCAGTTTACAGCAGTTCACCGATACAAGTGCCGCAACAACGTCCCAGACCACTCCGTCGGTGTGTGGTCCCGCATCGTACGCCACCAGCTCCAGCGATTCATCGACGCGCCACCAGCAACGAAGGAAGACGAAGCGATGCGCTTCTTCCTCCTGCCTACATGGTACCTGCCGCGAAACGCGTCGTCCTATCGTGTCTTCAACCATCTTCAGCGAGGGCAACCGTTCACAACAGCGCTCAACTCCGAACGCCGACCGAGGCAACATGACCGCGAACACCGGCTAACCGAGGCTGTCACACGACTCGTGGCAGACCACAAGATGCGCAGTGCCAACCGGCTGTTGTCCTCTGCCGCGGACGCACCCGATATCCCGCACGACGAGAAGGTCCAGGGCATGAAGGAGAAGCTACTTGATGGCGACTTCACGACCTCGATCGAACGACGCAACGTACCGCTCATCCCCGGAACTGAGGTGGTCGACGCCCTGTCGAAGTGCAGCAAGCAGGCTGCAAATGCAGTCGACGGGTGGTCACGGCGCCTCCTCGAACAAGCCATCTCCGTTGACGGCGAGATCGCGAGTATGGTGGGCAACCTACTGTACTGGATCCTCACCGCGAAGCTGACCCCGTTCTTCCAACAAGTCGTCGACCTCTCGCGTGGCGTGGGGCTCCCCAAGCCGGACGCCCCCGGAGTGCGACCGATCTGCATTTCGAGCCTCTTCCTCAAGTTGCTCGGCATCATCTCGACCGAACGCGATGGCACCAAACCGTCTGAGACCCAGTACGCGATAGGTGTCAAGGACGGCGCAAGACGCATCGTCCACAAGATCCGCAAGTTCATCAAAAACAACCCGGGAGGCGCGGTCATTCGCTTTGACAACTCCAATGCCTACGGTACGCTGTTCCGCAGAGTCATTGAAGACATTGTGAAAGGCCTCGACCAAACGATGCAGCAGTACTTCAGACTTGTATACGGCGCAAAGACACAGATCGCAGTATTCGGCCCCGACGGCACTTCGTTCATCCCCCTGGGCGAAGGTGTAAAACAAGGTGACGCGACATCAAGTCTCTTGTTCTGCCTCGGCGTCGACCGCGCGATCGGCATGATTCAACAAGCCCTGGTTCAACGAGGTATCCGAGCAGAAGTCTACATGTACATGGACGATCTCACGATCTGCGTCGATGCGGAACACGTCAACACGGTGGTCGCGTCCGCCATCAATGCGTTCAACACCGTCGGCCTGAAAGTGAACGAGTCCAAAAGCAAGGTTCTTACAGACGTCCCCGGCAACTACGCGCTGCCGCAATGCCATCACACCGACGAGTTCATCGTGCTGGGTGCCAACATTGCGACCTCAGCTGCATCGTTCCGCCCTTTCATCCGGCGCCTGGCACAACGGCAACAGAACTACTTCGCGCTTCTCGACCGCTCTCCGCTACACCCGCAGATCAAGGCGACCATCCTCCGCATCTGTGGCTTCCCGCGGATTCTCTACCACTGCTCGACGACACCTCCGGAGTACATGCGGGCCGTCGCCAAAGATTTCGACGACCAAGTCCACCGCGCGTACAACCTGCTGATCGATCCATCCGGGCGAACCAAGGTCGGCCTCGACGTCCTGCACGACATGGCCGGCCTCGGAGCTCCGCACTACTCGATGCACACCGAAGAACTGTTCTACGCCTTCCAACGAATGTCACTTGAGGATGACCCCTCTGTGCCGCGTGTGTCGCTCATCACAAACGACCTCGACACGACGACTACACGCGCACAGCTCGACTCACAGTGGATGTTCTACGAAGCTACATCGACTCTGACGCCCGCCCAGTTCTGCAATGCCCTGTCCATCCGCTGCAACATCGTCCCGAGCCACCTGATGCTGTTGAACACCAAGTGCAACTGCGGTTACCACTTCGGGGTCAACGACCAGGAGACCATCGACCACGTGCTCACCTGCGACCAGTCCACTCCACTCGGTCACACCTACCGCCACAACCTCGTCCGTGACGCCATCATCGGCGCCACCCGCCAATACGGCATCACCACGACGAAAGAGCCCACATGCTTCATTTACAACGACGGACACCGCCACCGCCCGGACGCACTGTTCCACACGGAACCCAGCGGCCTCGCGATTGACGTCTCTCTCGTTTCAACCTTCCCAGCCGCATCGGCGATCGAAGAAGCCGAGAAACGCAAGTCGACCTGCCACGACGAAGCAGTCGCCGAAATCAACGCGCGCTTCTTCGCCTTCGTGATGGCAACGCGAGGCACTCTCGGCCCCAAAGCAGAAAAACTGATCAACGCTTTGACCAACGCAGTTCAGCCTTTCTTGAAAGCTGGATTCAAGCGACACCTCCGCCACGTGGTGGCCAACGCCGCCGCGAAAGGACGCTCGGACTCGCTCGCCGCCGCAGCCCGGCGCGCGACCCTGTAACCGACAAAACACAGTTTCGAACTCCTGCAATGCGATGCAGTGTAGTTGCGATGCAGTGTAGTTGCGATGCAGTGTAGTTGCGATGCAGTGTAGTTGCGATGCAGTGTAGTTGCGATGCAGTGTAGTTGCGATGCAGTGTAGTTGCGATGCAG
>JAAESQ010001422.1 GCA_024229275.1 bacterium
ATCTCAGTTTGAAGTTCGCCACCGGTCAGTTCTCGGTGGCTCTTTAAAGTTGCGGCTAGGGCATCGTACCCGAAGGGCTCACCATCGTTACCAGAAGCTTCGACCAAACCGTCTGAATAGAACACAATCGATGCGCCGATCTTGAGAGGAAACGTGCCCGTTGCCGGATCACCATGCATTCCCCCGAGGGGCAATGCCCCTGACGCGAGTTCGCGCTGCGTCCCATCCGGCAACAAGAGATAGGCTGGGGGATGGCCGGCATTTGTCACCTTCACCACATTTCCAGCGAGATCAATCTCTGCGATCATCAACGTCGCCATCATCCGCTGCTGACCCTGTTCTTGTAGTACCTCATTGAGTCGACGCACAAGAACCTCACCACGGTATCCTTCGTGCACCAACGACGCGACAGATGACTTGAGCATGGCCATAAGGAGGCCGGTGGGAAGCCCATGACCTGCCACATCGCCGATGGTGAGCACAATGCGATCTTCATCTAACGGGAAGACGTCCCAATAATCACCGCCGACCTCTGCTGCAGGTCGAAATGTGGCATTGATTTCGATTGGACCATGTCGCAGCCTGGACTTTGGCAGGAGACTCTCCTGGATCTCACGGGCAAGTTCGAGTTCTCCAGCGAGTCGCTCTTTCTCTGCGACTTCGCTCAGCATGGATTGGACGGACTCAGTCATCTGGTTGAATGATAGAGCCAGATCCCCAAGCTGATCGCGCCGGCTTACGGGAATCCGATGGCCAAGATTACCGTCCCCAACCGCCTTTGCTCCATGGGTCAGCCGCGTCGTCGAGCGCGTGATTGAGAAGATCATAATAGCGGCAATCGCAACGGCGGACAGGTAGATGGCTGAGAAGAATCCCACAACGATAAAGAATGCAATCTGGAGCGCCTCCGCCAGCTCGTAGCCTGATGCAGTGAAATCGTTCCATACTGCCTTTGGGGAGGTACGTAACAAGGTCGCAAAGTTACGGCCTTCGATGACTTCGCCTGTCGCCAAATCCCTCACATCGGGAACGACTCGGAACCAGTAGATGAGCGCGCTATCAAGCCACGAAGCCGACTCCTCACTGCTACGATCCGCAAAAACATCCTCAATCTTCACTGACCCCTCGTCGAAGTGAACTCGAGGTTGAGTACCTTCCGGATCCATAACTGTAATACCGAGATTCACGCCATCTTCGGTATCTGGTTCTGCGTCTACAGTGTCAGAAATCGGGAAGAAGTAGACGTCATACCAAGATGAGGAATTGAGTGCCTGAGCCGAGTTGGCATTGAGCGGAATCAACCCGACAACTACCCTGTTTTGCTCTGGACGAGACTCCCCAGCCAACAAGAACGCAGAACTGCCGTCCCGAACCACGGTAGCTTCCCGAGAGCTTTCCAGCCATGCGGGAAACTCGAGGTCTTCTGCCCCTGCAGAACGGTGTTCAACGCTGCCAAATCGAACCAACCACAGCACCTGCTGAAAGGGGCTCTCAGGATTCTCTTCGGTTTCGCGCAGAAAGGCGATTGCTTCTGTATCACCATCGAGGGCAGCAATGTCCAGCACACTGTTGGCGAAACTGCCAAGTTCCTGCGCCAGAACTCGGGTCTCCGAGCCATACCGGACCGATGTGTACTGTCCCATCGCTACATAGCAGCAAAATGCCACCAAAGCACTACCTAGCAGAAGAGGCGAGACACCGATCAAGAGATACGACAGGAACAGGCGCATGCCGATGCGATAGGTAAGCCAGCGCCAGAACCTGCGCAACAAGACTGCCAAGCTGAGTACAACCCAAACACCGAGAGCCACCGAAAGCAGCACGGAGAAGGTGCTTTCGGAAGTGAGCATGACTGAAAGGCCGAGTAACGATGCCAGCACTAATCCCAAGAGTAGCCATCGCTTCAGACGAGGCAAACCGTATCTCATGAGTTACCCTTCCACACGTCCCTCACCCGCCCAGGCCGGAGTTTCCTAGTAGTTAAAACGCTTTACGATTGCCGCAAGTTGTTCTGCCGTAGCCGCGAGATCCATCGCCGCTTGCTGGCTGACTGCGGCGGCAGCAGCCGAACCCTCCACTGATTGGGCTGTGCCAGCAATGCTACCCGCAATATCCCCACTCGTAGAGGCAGCTGCACTCGAGGAACGCATAATTTCGGCGGTGGTCGCGGACTGCTCCTCTACCGCACTGGCGATAGTCGTCTGAATCTCGAATATCTCTTGAACGATGCTCGAGATACGGCCAATCGACTCAGAAGCAAAGGCGGCATCGTTTTGCAGCGATCCTATGGTGTTTGAAATCTCGTCGGTTGCCTGAGCTGTCTCATTGGCGAGATTCTTGACTTCACCTGCCACGACGGCGAAGCCCTTTCCCGAATCCCCTGCCCTTGCCGCCTCGATGGTCGCGTTGAGCGCTAGCAGATTCGTCTGCTCTGCGATCGCGTTGATCATCTCAACGATTTTTCCAATCCTTAGAGTGCTTCCTCCGAGCTTGTCAAAAGTGTCTAGGGACTCACCAGCAACACTAACTCCTTCAGTCGCGACCTCAGCCGCTTGTTTGGCGAACTGAGCAATCTCCCGAGTGTTCGTGTTCATCTCTTCAGTAGCTGAAGCTACCGTCTGAATGTGTGCGCTGACCTGCTCTGAAGCCTGTGAAACAGATGCCGTCTGCGCCGAGGATTCGCCAGTGGTTCTGGCAATTTCCTGACTCAAACTCTGCAACCTATCAGAGGCCAGCAGCAGGGATTGAGAGGTCTCCCCTACAGCGCGAATATCTCTCTGAAGTCGTTCGAGAAAACTGTTAAAGATCTCACTCAGCTCTCCGACCTCGTCGGCACTTGCCACTTCGACACGACGCGTTAGATCGCCTTCTCCATCTGCGATGTCGCGAAAACGCGTCACGAGCCCGCGCAAGGGACGCACCACTACAATGTTGGAAACCCCCAGCGTCAAGACCGAAACTACCAAGATCGCTAGGACGATTGCGAGTGCCGAGACTATGGTGGCTCGTCGAACCGGTGCACTGATTACGCGGTCGGGAACGACCATCCCAAGGGTCCAATCGAGTTCCGGAGAATCGCTCGTGACCGGTGCTGCGAGCACAATCGACGACTCCCCACGCCATGTCACTTCCTGGGGTGACGTATCACCTTCAACGTAGAGACGGCTCAACTCCTCAAAACCGTCGGTCTGTTCTGCCTTGTCGTCGAACGACGTCAAGTAGACCGCTGGTCGCTCCTGCGTCGTATCGAGTTGCAGATCTACACCGGCAAAGTGAATAACCTGGCCATTTTCGTTGACGAGAAACGCACGACCTTCAGTGTTTTGGAACTTTATTTCATCGATCATCTTCCCAAAAACGTCCAGGCTGACATCGACACCACCGATCCCAAAGAGCGTCCCATCGTCGCGGTAGACAGTCGTATGGATAACGACTGCGACAATGCCGGTCGACGCACTGACATCAGGCGATGTCACGTAAAGGCGATCCCGAGCGACCGCCTCCCCCCACCACTCCCGACTCTTGACGAAGTAGCCATCGCGTTCAATTCGGCCATCGCCCGCACGGAAGTACTCCTGAGTATTCTCGGTAGCAAAGAAGGCTTGCACGATCTGTGGATCGCCCTCAACGATTGCGTCGAAATACTCAACGATCTTGCGATAATCCGGATCGTCTGCAACGGGCGCACGGAATTGATCGTAGGACAAGAACCAGCTTCGCAGATGGGGATTTGCCAGCATGGTGGTGGCAACCCGCCCCCGCTGCACAAAGAACTCTCGAATCTCGGCCGCGTTGGCTGAAACAACTTCTTGCGCCTCGGCATATGCTAAACGCCTGGTGAGGCTCTCAACCTGAGCCAACACGGCGATACCAAGCAGCGCCAACGAAACCGTGAGCGACACACTGACCGTGATAGTGAGCTTGGATCCGATCCTCAACCTTTCGATCATGACTGCCCACCTCCGACCGGGCGCAAAGCTAATCCACCCTCAAAGCCCTTAAGCAGGACCTTTTCTCAAGTTTAGCTTTCATCTGCCTATCGTCAACACAGCGCTGTCCGAATAGCGAGCTGGGATATCCGACACCAACGCCTGCGCCACTGGGACCACAGAATGACGGACACCGGGCTAACGACATCCGTCAGAGCATTTGCGTAGGCTTGCCAGCGGCATACGCTATGTTAACTGCTGATCGACACGTGAAAGGATGGCAGGGAGATCATGCAGCCAACAGGATCTGAGCAACGCGACAACTGGGGTTCGAAGATCGCATTCGTCCTCGCCGCGGACGGAAGTACTATTGGCCTTGGAAATATCTAGGCGTTCCCTACTAACGCAGCCGCCAACGGTGGCGGAGCGTTCCTCATGGTCTATGTCATCTTCGTTGCGCTGATTGGTGCGCCTCTCGTGCTCGGCGCTTCGGTCACGACAAACGCCTCGTAGGCATCCAGGTGATGACTTCAAAGCCGAGCTTATTCTGAGGTTGGCGGATCTCGACTGAGTATCAACCTAATTCCGCAACGCGAAGCTCAATGAAACGCCGGCACCTCCAAAAAGCAACGCGCCGGCCAACAGCATCACCAGGACTCCGGACATCGGCGTAGACGAGAAGAAAATCGCGACGTTTGAAGAGGTGATTTCTGTGTCCGCGTCATTGCGTGCCGACAGGGTCGCGATACCCGGCCTCGTCGGCTTCCAGCTAATGTCCCCGCTTTCGGAGAATGGTCCGAGATCCTCCACCATCTGGGTTTCACTGCTGGGTGAGTACACCACCTTCAGTCGTAGAGCCTGAGGTTGGTCGATGCCGGAGAGGGAGACCTCTTGTTCCTTTCCCGCTTCGGGGACGGGATCGGCGAACGAAAGTTCAACACTCGCCTGGGCATTGTTCCCGAAGACTCCGAGAAGGGCAAAGAGGAAGAATAGTTTTCTCATGACAACTCCTCAGCATCGGGTTGACGCTTGAGTGCCGTGAACAGAATCGCGCCTCCCACAGAAAAGAAAATCCATCCAAGAAACGCAATCACATGCAACCCTTTGAAACCGCCCGTCTCCATAGCGTTGCCGTAGAGACCGCCCTGAAACTCCTCAATCACTGACAAAGTCAGGATGCTGATGATCACGACAGGAAGAATGTATCGGACCAGAAATTTGAACTTCGCACCCAGCTGAACCCGTGCGTCTCGGTTGATGAAGTCCAGCAATTTGTCGAAGTCGTAGAGCCAGCCAAGGATGATGATCTCGAGCAGACCACACAGAAGCAGACCGTAACCGAATGCCCAGTGATCGAAGAGGTCGACCAGGGAAAACCCCAGGGTACCGTTGTTATTCAGACCAGGATCCACAACTATCGGGAGAACGAACATCAAGGAACCGACGAGCCCAACGCAGAAAATCCCGACCAGAACTTTGACCCGAGGGATTCCGAACTTGTCGATCATCGAAAGCACGACCGCCTCCACAAGGGATACGGAGCTGGTGAGGCCCGCCATCAGTAGCAGGGTAAAGAAGAGGAAACCAAAAGTACCGGCGAGTATTGGAACCGCCGCAATTCCCTCCGGCACCACAAAGAAGATCATAGATAGGCTGCTGGCTTTCGGAGCGATCGCAAACGCAAAGAGCAAGGAGAAGATTGCCAGTCCGGCGATGTACTCGAAGCTACAATTCAACAAGCTGATTGTGGTTGCGCTCAGTACGTCGTCGTTCTTGCGTGGAAGATAGCTCGCGTACGCCATCATGATGCCGAAGCCCAAACTCAGAGTGAAAAACATCTGGGAGAATGCGCCTTTCCAGACTCCCACATCGCCCATTACCGAAAAATCCGGCGTGAATAGAAAGAAGATACCTTGCAGTCCACCGGGCAAGGTGATGCCGCGGATGATCAACACAATCATCATCACCCACATGAGCGGAACGAAAACCTTGACTACCGCCTCGATGCTCTTCGCTCCGCGAATGATGATGAGAATGTTGGCCACCCATATCAAGGTGACGTAGATCATGGGATCAGCGCTGCTGATCATGTTGAAGAAGTAGCTCATAGAATTTGACAGCTCGCCGCTGGCGAAGCCGAAGTTCTCGATCGCCGAAGCCTGCCACAAATTCCCCAACGAACCGACCCACATGCCCAGAATCCACCCCAGGATGGCGACGTAATACATCGTGATCAGGGTTGCATTAAAGGCGCCGAACCATCCGGCAAGCTCGCCGCGCTTCCCTACGAGCTGGAACATGGCGTTCGGCATCGACCGGCGCCCCAGACGCCCGGTGCCCAACTCTAGAATCATCACGGGGATGCCTATAAGGAACAGGGCCGCCAGGTACGGCACGTAGAAGGCCCCACCACCGTACTTGTAAGCGTTTGATGAGAAGAAGACGATGTTACCGAGGCCAATGGCACTTCCTGACGCGGCAAGAATGAAGCCTAGCTTGCTGCCCCAGCTGCCCCTCACTTCAGACATATACCCTCCTGACCAAAAAGGACAGCTTCTACAATAGGACGGCTGAGCCAAAACGCAAGCCTGCAGATCTATCCCCATCACGTTTGTTCTGTTTTTCTGAGGAGTTTCCAGACAAGGGTCTCAGTCGCTTGATGTTCGGATAGAAACCGACCTGCATCGACTTGCAATCAGATCTACCATTCGATCTTTCTACAGGGGAAGGTCAAAATGCTGAAGTGACACGAACTTTTTCGATCACTGAGCTTTGAGGAAATCGAGAGAATCAGCCAATTCTCCAGGTTCAAAGAGTTTCGCCCGGTCTACCGTGTTTTCCGAACGAGGATACGTCTCGCGTCCGCAACGCATCACGAATCGCAACACCAATCGTCTCCATACTATAAGGTTTGGCGATGAACGATCCTCCACCCGGTGCTAGAGCACGTTTTACGTTCTCGGTGGCGGAGTAGCCGCTGGCGATCAAGGCACGCTGTCCTGGTCTGATGTTATGAATACGCTCACAGGTTTCAGCGCCGTCGATTCCCGGATCCATGATCATGTCGAGAATCACCAAATCGAAAGTGTGGTCACGAATCCTCGTAACCGCCTCTTCGCCGCTGGCCACTGTCTCTACCACGTAACCCAGACTCTCGAGTAAGGCCTTAGCGATACGGCGCTGGTTCTCCATGTCATCGACGACCAAAATGGTCTCGCCATTCCCCCGATATTCTTCCACCGGAACTGACCGGCCGCAGATCGGTGCCACTTCGTCTGTAGCCGGTAAGAAAAGGTCAAATCTCGTACTGCCGGAAACCGACTCCACTTCCACAAAACCTGCATGGTCCTGCGCCGTGTTCCATACCACAGTAAGACCGAGTCCTGTTCCGCTACGCCCCAGGACCTTCTTGGTGTAGAAAGGTTCAAATACCCTCTCCACATCTTCAGGTGAAATACCTCCCCCGTTGTCGGTGACGCGTAGCACGACATAGATTCCGGTTGCCAACTCGCCGTTATGAGTGGGATGGCTTTCCACGTTGCGAAGCAATGTGCGGATTGTAACCCTCCCCTCTTCGCCCAATACCTCAACCGCCTCCACCGCGTTCGACACAAGGTTCATGATCGCCTTGCGCAGGTGGATGGCGGAGCCGCGAACTAGTGGAATCGTCTCTTCAAACCTGGTTGAGACGATAGGGCCTGGGTGGTGGTGCCGTAACCGCTTGAATTCCAGTGAGTCCAGATAGACCCCGGCAATTTCGTTCAGAGAAACCGGCTCAGTTTTAAGAGCAACTCCTCGAGCTATTGTCAGAAGATCACTCACAATCGCGGCGGCTTGTTCACCACTTTGTTTGATCGTCAGTAGCGCACTGCGATGCTGAGAACTCAAGGTTGGATCAGTAAGTAACAGGTCGGGGTAGCTCACCAATCCCGTCAACACATTGTTCAGGTCGTGGGCTACGCCTCCCGCAAGCAGGCCAAGCGCCTCCATCTTCCGTGTTCGAGCTACAGATTCCTGAAGAAGGCGTCTTTCATCCTCAGCCTTGGCACGCTCGACAAGCAAGTCTTGAATGTCCGATTCGAGCATGCGAATCATTTGAAACACCTCAGCGAAAGGATGGTCGTCTGAAATCGCCCTGCGCCCACCACGATCACCCGAGTCCCAGTTCAGAGCTCCGAGCGTCAGCATGAGCTCGTCAACATAGCAGCGCAGGTCGCCTGCACTTCCATTCGGGAGCAAATCGATGTGTGGCGGTTGCGTTTGCGAGTCCAACACTTCGCTGGCAAGGTTGATTGCTTCGTTGCGGCTCTTTGCTACCTGCACGTCAAAAGGCGCAAATGGACTGGTGAGGCTAATTGCACCACGCAATAGAGGATTTGCCCCGCAGAATACTTCCACAGCAAACGGGTGGGTCTTGTGAAGGTGGGTAATCCTGCGAAGGTAACCCCACCGCGCTGCACGGCTGATCGCCGTCATCGCAGTGAAATCAGCAACAATCGCGTAGGGATTCTTCGCCAGATCCGACCTCCGCGTGATTCGTTCCTGCAATTCAAAGATAGAGTCGAGATGACGATCCTCAGGTGTTCCCTCCACGACGACCAGGAGAATTCGGTTGTCGACAATACTGAAACGAATGAAGAAATCGGCGTCAGACAAACTCCACTCGCCTTCGACTGGCCCTTCGAAGGTTTGGAGCTTAGGAACCTTAGCGCTCTCAAAATCGGCAACAACGTCGATTGCCAATCTCAATCCAGCTTCGAAATCCTCTGCGATCAGGACATCGAAAGGCACCAACTTCAGCTTCACTCCCAGTTTGACAAGCACCTTCAGCTTCGCCGGAATACTACAGAGAATCAACAAATGAAGTCGGTCCCATTGCGCGAGCCGTGCAGGAAAGTAGCTTCGCCCTTCACGAGTCGTCCCACCAACTTCGGAGTAGTCTGAAATCCAAACAGTGGGCCACTCGCCGTGAAAGCAGGTCTCTGCCACGTGTTGGACGAGATCCAGTGCAGCGACTAACTCATGGCGTTCCGCAAAGCCGACAGGTCGAGTGGCTAGGATATGATCCCCGACAACTCTCAGCGTCAACCGGTGCTTCTCACCAATATCGACGTCGGTCCACTCCGGTTTAGCACGAACCGGTAATCCGAGGACCTCCGTTTCTGAGATCGGAAACCGAACCTTTTCGGCTGTTCTCCGGGTGGTCATGAGATCTCCTGCCATCTCGATAGGGTTTTGTACACAACTATCGTACAGGAGAGTCGCAATTCTGGTTCCGAACCGCGCATTTCGTGCGGATTATCGAAGACTAGGGCTGTTGGGTGGTCTCCACTCTCACCTCAGTGTTCGGCCAAAAGACCGACGACGACGAATCGTTCTTGTGCCATGCCCATGTCGATGAATCGTCGTCAAACTCAGGTAGCCGAGGGACTTTACCTCGCTTAGCCTGGATCTGCCAACCCCACAGAATTGCGTATTTCAGAAACGCGCCATAGCTCTGCAGCCCGCACATAACGATGCCCCGTTGACCTTCCATGAAACCCAGCTGTAACACATAGGTTCGGAGAAAACGCCACGCAGGACGCAGAACGATATCGCTGAATCCAGCGCGGCGTCGGCCTCGCCAAAGCTGAGCTGCACCCCACCAAGAATAGCGTTGGATACGTTTGAAGTACTCGGCAAGGTCACTCACCATGTGGTGGTCGAGGTATTCCTCGAGGCATTTTGGTCGTTCGCGGGTCATCATGTCGGCATGAACCCGCCGGTTTGGATACCGAGCGGCATCCCGTCGGAACAGACGGACGACGCTGTCATTTTGCCAACCTGAAAAGCGAATCTGCTTGCCGAGTGCAAAGACACGGCGTTTGACAGAATAGGCCCCGGCCGGAGAGGGCGATCCAAGAATCCCTTCGATCTCGGTACGGAGCTCAGGGGTCACACGCTCATCAGCATCGAGTATCAAAACCCAATCGTGGCTCAGCCTGTCAATTGCCCAGTTTTTCTGGGAAGCAGCGCCGTAGTAGGTCCGTTGAAGAACCTTCACATCAGGGAAGCGACCGATGATATCTAAAGTACTGTCGCTGGAGAAGGAGTCAACGACAACAATCTCGTCGCACCAGGCAAGCGACCTGAGACACTCTTCCACGTTCTCAGCCTCATTAAAGGTAGTCACCAGAGCCGACACCTTGCGCCTTGATGTCTGGTCGGCATCATCATTCACTGGTCGGAGCGAGCGTTCGGTCGAAGATGACAGCTGCTGTGCCACTGCAGGGGCGGGGCTCGCACTCACTATCGCAACCTTTCCAATCGGCTCTTCAGCCGAGTTACACGTCTGGTGTGTCTACGGATCTCAGCTCCATTGTATCCAGAACTGGACAGTAGTGGGGAGTTTTTAGTGCTGAAGTGATCTTTGTCACGGGTTCCACTACGCAGAGACGTTTCCTCACCACGCCAAGTTGACAGCGCCACGCTTCCCCTTCCTCGAGATCCTTGTCTACCAAGGGAGCGCTTCACCGTTACTGTGTCTGAAAGTGCCGGTCGTGGTCATCGTCAGCTCGTCAATCCTTGCGATCAGTCCGGTAGCTGACTCCGGCGGATCGATTAACCCCTGACCATCTGTCATTTCAGTGCGAACATAACCTGGGTGTAGAATTACCACCGCGATCCCTCGTGCCTTTAGGTCATGAGCGAGGCTGCGTCCAGCCATGTTGACCGCCGCTTTCGACATCCGGTATCCATATCGGCTTCCTGAAGTGTTGTCCTCGATTGAGCCCATACGGCTGGTCACGATCGCCACCTTCGAACCTGTGACCAGATTCGGCAGCAATGCCGACGTCACACGTATGGGACCGAGTGCGTTTACCTCGAACTGGCGTCGAATCCTCTCCCAATCGAGGTCCTCCAAGCTTTCCTGTGTCAGCACACCGGCGTTGTTGATCACAATGTCGAGGGATCTCCGGCCAAGCACCTCACTCAGAATGCCGCCGACTCGATCATCACTAACATCGACTCCATCGATGACCTCAACGCCTATTCTGTCAAGCGCTTGCGACTGCTGCCGACACACTGCAATTACTTCGTCTCCCCGACTCTTGAGCTGACGGACGAGTTCAAGGCCGATTCCCCGATTCGCTCCTGTCACTAAAACACTCGCCATTTGTGACCTCCCGCCACTGACTCGGAAATCTCTCTATCGATCAGTACGACAAGATCTTGCTCACTGCCATTCCAGGCTGTTTGTGCCCCACTGCGGCATGATAGAGACCAAAGGGATGAATTCGCCATTTTCTGAAAACCTGTGATAGCCTCTTGTCAGTAAATCACAAAGATGGCAACCGAGTAGCAAGGCGCCTTGAAGGCCGACAGAGAGGCACCTACGCCAAAAGGGGTATTGGGCGTGAAGCGGTGGTGAGTTGTGGGAGAGCGCGAGTGATAGCTGCAGCTGTGAACTCAAAAACTCCAGCTCAAGCGTTAGCTCCGCGAGATGCGCCACTCCGGTTGACAGCCCCCGACAAGAAAAGAACACATTCTTTCATCGAAGAACGCAAGCGTGTGCGTTTGCTTCCTCATATGAGCTTCCGCCTCAGTGGTCGCTCGAGGAAGGCAAGTTTCACAGATTTGCGGCACTCAGGTGAGATGCCGCGAAATCGGCTTTTCTGTTCCAGAGGAGAAAAGGAGTAGTTATGAGATGGAATTCTGATTGGGTGTATCGTAGCCTGCTTGTCGGCCTGATGCTCATGATCTGCATGGTCCCAGGCCAGACGTTTGCCCAGGATCAAACAGAAGCGGAGCCCCAGGATCAAGAGGAAGATCCACTCGTCATGAGAGGCGAGATCGTTGTCACAGGCTCTCGCATTCTCAAGAGCCCCTTATACGACCCTGCGCCGATCGTAGAACTCGGAGAGCTCGACCTCGTCAGATCTGGATTGACGAACTTGGGCGCAACACTCCAGCAGTTGCCCGCCATGGGAACGGCTATCAACACCAAGTTCAACGTGCCTGGCAATTCAGGCTTTCCCCAGGACGGTAACGGTATCGGGGCCGGCGCGGTTCAGCTTTCGTTGCGTAACGTCGGTGCCAAACGCACACTCATCCTGGTTGACGGTAAGCGTTGGATCGCTGGTGCGTCCGCCTCCGGTGTACCGAGCGCAGTCGATCTGAACACCCTGCCGGCGGCCGTCATCGAGCGGATTGAGGTGCTGCAGGACGGTGCTTCAGCCATCTACGGTTCAGATGCCATCGGTGGTGTCGTGAACATCATCACCAACAAGGATTTCGAGGGCTTCAGGGTCAACGTCCAAACCGGTGGCTACATGAGCTACGGCGACGGAAAATCGAATGAGGTGTCCGCACTGTGGGGTGGCGGAAGCGAAAGAACCCGCTTCATCGTCAGCGGCAGCTATGTGGAAGAACAGCCCGTCTGGACCTCGGACCGTGCGCAATCGGCGTACCCGACGCCGTTTGCAACCAGCTGTGAGCCCGGTGGATGCTCATCGTTCACTCCGCAAGGTCGTTTCATTCTCGGTCCTGCGTACGACTATGCAGATATGACGCTCAACACTGGAGTATTGAACGACGGTGGCGCGAACATACCCCAGTGGGACCCTTCGGACCCGTACGGTGGAGATTTTCACGCGTTTAGCTGGACTGACCGATTCAACTATAATGGTCCAGGGTACAACTACCTTCAGACTCCCAACGAGAGGATTAACCTCTACACAAACGTAACGCATGAACTCACGAAGAACACGCGCTTCGTGATGAAAGCCGTCTACACCAACCGACAGTCGGCAACTCAGGCGGCTCCCGAACCGCTGTGCTTTGGTGCGGGATGCGGCAACCGCATCGCTGAAAACATGATGATCGATGCTGATCAGATTTACAATCCGTTCGGTATGGACCTCTCCGTGGCCGACGGCACGTTGGAGTTCTTCGGTCGGCGTCCCCTCGAGTCCGGTCCGCGAATTTTCGAGCAAGATATCAATACCTTCTTCGCCAGTGCCGGCCTTGAGGGCGAGTTTGACGTCGGTGACAGGGCTTTCCTTTGGGACGTAACCGCCAGCTACGGTGACAACCGTGGATTCCAGCAGAAGTTCGGTGCGCACAACCAGGCCAGGCTTGCCGTTGCGTTGGGCGACCCAGCTGTCTGTACCGCGACTCCCAACTGCGTACCCTTCAACCTCTTTGGTGGCCAGGGCCCGGATGGCAACGGTTCGATTACTCAGGAGATGCTCGACTTCGTCGGCTACATACAGCGCGACTACAGCGAACAAACCCTGACGGATCTTGCGGGCAACATCACTGGCGATTTGTTCCGGCTCTCAACCGGCAGTGTGGCCTTCGCTGCTGGTATGGAGTACCGCAAACATGCGGGGTCCTTCCAGCCGGATCCCGTTGCTGCTCGAGGTGAGACAGCGGGTATTCCCTCGGCGCCAACCAGCGGCGAATTCGACGTCTTCGAGTACTACGGCGAGCTGAATATCCCGCTGGTGTTTGACTCTCCTCTCATCGACTACCTCGAGTTCAACGTGGCCGCTCGCGTATCGGACTACAGCACTTTCGGCTCCGAGCCCACCTACAAAGCTGGTGTTCTGTGGCGCCCGGTCAGAGACCTGTCGCTGCGCGGTTCCGTTTCCACGGGAATCCGGGCACCGGGCATTGGTGAACTTTTTGGTGGCGCTGCTCGCGAGGACTTCACGTTCCTCGATCCCTGTGCTGACGTACTCGGAACCATCGGAGTAGGAAACGGTGGACGCGATACAGCACAGCCGCAGTACATCATCGACAACTGTGCCGCCCTGGGTGTTCCCGTCGGTCTTCCTCAAGTGAATCCCCAGCTATCGGCCGTGTCTGCAGGTAATGAAACTCTGATTTCGGAAACATCGGACAACTATTCCTACGGTTTCGTTTACAGCCCAAGCTTCTCGTCTGCCGGATCGTTGACGGCTTCACTTGACTACTACAATCTGACAATCGACGATGCGGTTCAAGGACGCGACCCCGGCGACATCATCAACGCCTGTGTCGATACTCTTGATCCTTTCTTCTGTGATGCTGTCGATCGTACTGACACAGGTCGAGTCAACATCGTCGACAACCAGCTGCAGAACATCGGCAGGATCGAAGCTTCTGGATGGGATCTCGGTCTGCACTATGTGGCACCACGAGCAAGAGCCGGACAGTTCAACCTCAGTCTCAACGCGACGTTCCTGAGCAACTACACCGAGTTCACAGCGAATCCCGACGGATCGTTCGCAGAGAACGACCGTACCGGCACCATCACGAACGAGACCTTCCAGCGAGCTTATCCCGAGCTGAAAGCAACAACGACATTCGACTGGCTGCTCAATGAATGGGGCGCCGGTCTGACGTTCCGCTATGTGAGCGCATTGGACCAGCCGTCTGGCAACAAGCTGGACTCCCGCATGTACACTGACCTACAGGGCCGTTACGAACTCCCGATGAGCAACGGCTTGGTGACCTTTATCGTCGGTGTGAACAACGTGCTCAATGAGGATCCAGCCTTGTGCGATTCCTGCGGCGTGATCAACATGAGTCCTGTGGTTCATGATTTGCCCGGCAGATTGGCATACGTCCGATTGTCCCTGCATTTGAACTGATTCATGCTAGGGGGGCTGGCGCGTGCCAGCTCCCTTTTCCTTCATTGTCGGCCACTCGATGGCCCAACGAAACGCCGGCGAGCACTCGTCGGCGTTTCCTCTTGCCCTCCACTGCACAGAGCATCCGCTGTCCCGATCGGTACCATTTCGACGAGCCGGTGAGTTATGCGGGATTCCCTTTCTTCTCCTTCCTCCGAAGAATATCCATCAAAGCACCCACGCATTGAACGGTCGATGCATAATCTCGTCATGCGAAACCTTCTCACCAGCGCTTTCGTGAGCACCTGCCTCGTCGTTTGTGGCTCAACAACTTCCGGACACGCGCAAGACGAGCCTTGGATCATCACCGACGCGCAGATCGTCACCGAACCCATGGAGGTCGGCGATATCATCGTCGCTGAGGGCGGCTCCCTGCGAGTGGTGGATGTTCCAGAGCCCGGATTCCAGATCTCCGGCCATTTGTGGGCGATTGGCGAGAGCCGCGTTGAGTTGGTGAATTCCGTCATCCAGTTCATGAGCACGTACCATGGGCAGTACGGGCTGGTCAGCGCCGAGAACTCGAGTGCGGAGGTCACCGGCTGCGATTATCGGGTGCCGAACGGGGTCCAACACGCTCTGGTGTCCCACGGCAACGGTGACCTGCAGGTCACGGATACGGACTTCGGATTCGTCCAACTGCTGGCCATGGGTGACAGTCGGCTCGTCGCCGAGCGATTGAACGGCGATTTCGAGGTCCTCCTCATGGACCAATCGTCGATGGTCCTGAATGACATCCCTCGTGATCCGGGCAGCGGCCAGCTCTGGGTGTGGCCGGAGGTCACACCAGGCAGCGAAGTTGTCTACTCGCCTCCCCTACCCGGCTTCGTTGATGCGTGGGAGTATCCACCCGAAGGATCGACTGGAATTGAGCAAAGGGTTGACCTCGCTCGCTGTGAAGTGATGCTGTGGCCAATCTTGGTGGACGCCGACAGTAAACTCACCCTGCGCGACATTACAGAGGACAACTGGATAGTGGTCGGTCTGTTGATGCCGAACTCTGCTGTCATCAGGAATCTCGG
The DNA here is from genome assembly GCA_024229275.1 of bacterium. Lineage (GTDB taxonomy): Bacteria > Acidobacteriota > Thermoanaerobaculia > Thermoanaerobaculales > Sulfomarinibacteraceae > JAAESQ01. The sequence continues at coordinate 15,607 of JAAESQ010001422.1, forward strand.
CGGTGAAGGCCTGGTCGAAGATTTGCAGATTCCTCTTCACGATCGCATGATCCAACTCGAAAATGCTTCCATCGATACTTGGAATCTCTATCCACAGGCACATGCCCAGGTCGATATCATCGACAGCATTCTCGGCGAGATCATCTCCGAACAGAACTCCAGGGTTTGGGTCGAGCGATGCCTGATTGACGGCAACGGAGGTTGGTTCGGCTCACGAGAGGACTCGCATATGGTGGTGCATGATTCGGTCGTCACATGCACCGTGGAAGCAGGCAACCAGTCGACTCTCGAGTTCCACAACAGCCAAATCTTGCCGTACGAAGTCGATCCGACAGGCGAATTCACACGTTTCGGTGCGTTCGACGACGCAATTCTCTTCGCACATCAAACGACGATGGAGACGACCGCCGTTCTCGGGGGCTCTGGGCTGATCGGGGTGAGCTTCGTTGCCGAACTTCCACCCTCACCTCCTGTTACCCCATTTCCTCTCTACGGATCCGCGGCGTTGTTCAGCCTCGATCCAAAGGTGGCAGAGGGATCGTGGATGTTGGAGTCTATCGAGCACCCAGGTACAGACGCGCAGGTTCTTGCCGAGGGGTCAGAGAATGTCGAGAGTGGTCTTCTCGCAACTTGGGCAAACGCCAACCCAGCTCAGCCATCTACCCTGAGGCTCACGTTGACAGACGGACTCAGCAGGTCTTTGATCGGTTCACGCGTAGTACGCAGTGAAAACGGAGAACCAGCGGACGGACACGCAAGGCGCCCCAGGAAAAAGAAGCTAAGGCTTCCTGGATCGAGTAGCGAATAGTAGAACTGAAGAATTCACAAGCGCGCCAGCTGGGACGATCAGGACAATCTGAATAACCTATCAAGCCCTGAGCTTCTGGAGTTCCCCCATACTCTCCGGGGAACGAAACAGCAGTCTCAAGTAGCGTTTCTGACGCATGAACTCACGACTTTCTCCAAGTTCGACCTGACGCTTCCATCGAGTCACCTGACCCCGTAAGAGTATCCGACCAATCGCAACCAGAAGTCGGCTTCGTCGAGCTAGTGTCTCCTGCACCAACTCGGCAGTCGGAATGACATAGCGATCCAGCCAGAGGCGCGACAATTCCAGCGTTGGTACCACCGCATCGGTGACGTCCTCTCGCCTCAGTTCCTCGAAAGCCCACAATCGAGCCTCGTCTTCGAAATCGGAAAGCGGGTGTCCGCTCTGACCGAGCGGCCCGTCGGCTGGCTCAACAGTGAAGTAGTCAGAAACAAGGAGGTAGGCTCCCGGACTCTCCCGCATGACCCACCGGAACAGTTGGTCAAGCAGAATGTACTGCGCCGACTCACTCATGATGACCAGATCAAAGGGCCGTTCTGGGTGAAATCGTTCATAACGGATCAGATGGAATGGCAGGCCGGTACGAGCTGTGAAGACTTCGCCTAGGTACGGATCTGGGGACAGGCCTTCAACTTCAAATCCCCGCTCAGTCAATTTACGAGCCGTTTCGCCGGTCCCACACCCGACATCGAGTATTCGTCGCACACCGTGAGGCACCCAATCACAGAGAGTCTTGGCATAACGATTCTGCGCTGCTTTGAGGCCTTCCAGGGATTGAGGCTCACCTTCCCATAGCCCGTAGCTGAGACCTTTCAGTCCGACGACTTCGTGCAAGAAACGCAGACCGACATCGACCCGTATGCGATCGAAGATGGTATCGCCCTTCAGCCAACCCAACCGACGACCACGCCGCCGTTGTCGTCGCGCAGCCGCCAGGCGGTCTGGGGACGGTTCAAACGGGATAGCACGAAAACCGTTGGTTCGATCGGTCCATGTCGTCTTGCCACCCGAGCGTTGCGGCAGCTCGGCATTGTCGGTCATCGGCTCAAACTCCTTTGCTCATCGACTGGGGAGATTCTATCTCAGACCTGATGCGAGAATTTCCCTAGTCCAGCTATGTGCGACCCATTTTCGTCGCAGATTCTCCTCGAGCGATAATCTTTCAGCAGAATCTTAGCGACGGCGCTACAATTAAGGTCATCTCCCCGTAGTGGACGCGGTGGGTGCAACGAAGAGGGTGAGTAGAGTCCTCATCATTGCGATCTTCCACTCGTAGCGACCCAGACGGTGGAGCCGGGGTGAAGCGTGCAAGAAATCGAAACCGACAATCGAAAACCTCGAGTCCTAGTCGTCGATGACTCGAGGGCCAATCTCGCGATGCTCTCAAACCTTCTCGAAGGCGACGCAGAGATCGTCACGGCTCCAAATGGAGTTGTCGCGCTGGAAACAGCCAGAGCACAACCATTTGCACTCATTTTGCTTGACGTCGTGATGCCCGAAATGGACGGATTCGAGGTCTGTCGCCGGCTCAAGATGCGAAAGACGACTGCAGAGGTTCCGGTCATATTCGTCACCGCACTCAGCGACGAATTGGATGAGACACATGGCCTGAGCCTTGGCGCGGTGGACTACATCACAAAGCCCTACAAACCGGCAATCATTAAAGCCCGAGTCGCTAACCACCTTCTGCTTCGAAAGACGACTCAGCAGCTTCAACAAGCGAACCAAGAACTCGCTCGACTTGCAACAACGGACTCGTTGACCGGAATCTGTAATCGTCGCCAGTTTTTCGATCTCGCAGCGACGCAGTTCGAAAAATGCAAGCAGGCGAACGCCTCGCTAAGCGCTCTTGTTCTTGACCTTGATCGATTCAAGACTGTCAACGATACCCACGGCCATGACGTCGGCGATACGGTCCTGATCCGAACAGTAGGCGTATGCCTTGAGGTTCTCGAAGACAGCTCAATCCTGGGTCGCCTCGGCGGCGAGGAGTTCGCCGTCCTGCTGCCGGGAGTCCCTCTCTCAGATGCCGCTCGTATTGCTGAAGAGATGCGTAACGCTGTAGCTGAGATGCCCGTCACTGCAGAATCGAACCGAGTCCAGGTGACTGTCAGCATCGGTGGCGCAACACTGCAAACCTCGGACATCGGAATCGAAGATCTATTGAAACGCGCCGATAGTGCGCTGTATCGAGCGAAGAAAGGTGGACGAAACCGCGTCGAAGCGGACGAACTTCACTTTTAATCCCGATTTCTCAACAGCCGAAAGGAATTCCATGCGTCACTCCGCATTCGTTCTCATGCTTCCGCTGTGTGTCTCTCTCCTTGCATGTGCCAACCCGAAATCTGACCAGACCACAGTGAAACCAGCAGCTCTGGCAAACCACGTCCTGGAGATCGCCGAGTCGATTTCCGAGGACGAACTGCGCGCATCAACTGAGGCGCTCGCCAGTGACGAGTTCGAGGGGCGCGGTCCTGGAAGTACAGGCGACGAACTCGCTCGTGCCTATCTGGCTTCGCAACTTGAAGCTCTCGGTTTGACACCGGCATTCGAGGGAGACTCCTGGCAGCAACTCCTCGAAATCATCGGCATCACCAGCCAGATGCAGGATGAGTGGACGTTCAAAAATAGTGACGGCGCCGAAGTCGCCTTTGAATTCGAGAATGACTACATGGGTGCCATCGGTGGCCAAGAAGCTCATGCGGAAGTAAGTGAGGCCGAGGTCGTCTTTGTTGGCTACGGTATCGATGCACCGGAACAGCAGTGGAACGACTACAAAGGCATGAGTGTCGAAGGCAAGGTTTTGCTCATGCTCAACGACGATCCGGACTGGGACCCTAGCCTCTTTGAGGGGGAACGTAAGCTCTATGCCGGTCGTTGGACCTACAAGTACGAGATTGCGGCCAGAAAAGGTGCTGTCGGGGCCATCATCATCCACACAACGCCCTCGGCAGGCTATCCGTGGCCAGTGGTCGTCACAGGCTGGACTGGTGAGCAGTTCGAACTGCCGGCCGGGGATGAGCCGAAGCTCGCCATTCGAGCCTGGCTGACCGAGGATTCTTCCCAAGACCTGGTAGCACTCGCCGGGCACTCGCTCGAAGATCTGGTGGCGTCTGCTCACTCACGTGACTTCGAACCGGTATCGCTCGGTATTTCGACCTCAATCGAAATCACGGCGACAACACGGAGCACCCAGTCTGCCAACGTCGGCGGGATCCTCCAGGGATCCGACGCTGAACTCAAGAATGAGTTCCTGGTGTACTCGGCGCATCACGATCACTTTGGAATCGGTAGCCCGGACGAAACCGGCGATATCATCTATAACGGTGCTCTTGACAACAGCGTCGCAATGGCCCAGTCCCTCTCAGTTGCACGGGCGTTCACCGCTCTTGATCCCGCCCCTCGTCGCAGCGTGCTATTCCTCTTTGTGGCCGTCGAGGAACAGGGTTCTCTCGGCTCAAAGCACTTCGTCGAGAGTCGCGTACTCGCCCCAAGCGCAATCGCGACGAACATCAACTTCGAGCTTGGAAACGTCTGGGGTCCAACTCATGATGTCGTTGTCTACGGCAGTGGCAAGTCGGAACTCGATGACCTTCTGGCGTCAGTTGCCGCAATCCAGCATCGCCATCTTTCTCCTGAACCCGATCTCCGCGCCGGATGGTTCTACCGCTCGGATCAAGTCAGCTTTGCCCGCGCCGGAGTACCGGCGATCTGGTTCAAGTCCGGCACCAACCATGTTGGCCAACCCGCGGAATGGGGAGCGGAACAGCAAAAGAACTGGATTGACCGCCACTACCACCGTCCGAGCGATGAGATTCATGACCATTGGCAGTTCGATGGGCTCCGGCAGGATGCACAACTGGCTTTCATGCTTGGACTGATTGTCGCGAACAGCGACGAGACACCCAATTGGACACCCGGTGACGAGTTTGAGGCGATTCGATTGGAGTCGCTGGGGATGGCTCCGTAGCAGGGCAGGCCGCAACGAAGCCTATTGTTCGTATTCGGATTCGTAGACCCAATGAAGCTAAGTACAACGCTTGGTATCGGCCAAAGTCAACCAGACGGCAAGTTCTCCACCAGCGCTTCCCGAGCGTTGCCAGGCACGGTTTTTCGTGAACGTTACGCGTCTAGACAGTAAAAAGATCGAGCTAACGAAAAACCAGAGCCAGGCACGCGCCGCCGAACGTTAGGTTCTGCCATTTTGTCACTGCGTTGGCCCTGCGACCTGGTTACCAGACGATCTCCGCCATCGAACAGTTGATCCCGCTGCCGATTCCCATCAACGCGATACGTTGGCCTGGCAATAGTCGGCCAGCCTCGCACAGTTTGGAGAGCACGATAGGAACCCCAGCCGGTCCGATATTCCCGTGTTTTGGATAGAGACGGAAGATCTTTTTAAGGTCCAGGCCCAGGATCCTCGCGAAAGTCTCAGTATGGGCTCTACCAACCTGATGAATGATGAAGTGGTCGAGTTCCTCCGGAGTCCAACCCATGACGTCTCGCGCCCACGCCCAGGTTTTGGACGCAACCTCGATGCCATGGTGAAAGAGCTTCTTGGTGTTGGTCACCATGTTGTCCACTTGGGCATAGCACAGGCGGCTGTACTCCGTCGCCGCTAAAGTCACTCCACCCAGGAATCTATGTTCGCCAACTTTGCCATGCGACCGGGCAAGCACCATCGCCGCAGCGCCGCAACCCAGCGTCAGAGTTGCGAAGTTGTCGCGGAATGTCTCCCAATCGGTTTCGGGATTCTGCAATCGCTCAATCGTCCGTTCGGTCGCATAACGAGTATTCTCCGCATTAACCACCAGACCGTACTCGATCTGACCACGTTCGATCATGTTGCTGACCATTTCCATCCCGTTGATGAACGCCAGACAGGCGTTCGAGATGTCGAAGTTCAAGCAATTCGCCGACAGGCCCAGGTTGCTATGCACTATCGAAGCCGTCGATGGCTCGACAAAGTCGCGACATACAGAAGTGTTGACGAGGATGCCGATTTCGGACCGGTCAATTCCAGCCGCAGCAATTGCCTTCTCTGCGGCGGCAGTTGCACCGGTACTGGGAGGGTAGTCCTCATCCCACACGCGGCGGGCTTCGATTCCAGACAATTTGCGAATCAATCCCGGTTGAACGCCGAGTCTATCCATCGTCGGTGCGAGCCTTGCTTCGATCTCTTCCGATCGAACCAGGTCGGGGGCATCCACGTGGGACACAGTTAAAATCTGCACATTGTCGAAACGCATCGCAATATTCTCCCAGGCTAATGAGTGTCAGACCTTCCATCTGAGAAGGCATCCACTCAGGTCACGAGCATAAATCCGTCTGCCTCATCAACTTGGAGACCGGCAGCGGCGGCAAGACTACCACCAAACGAGGACTGCGAGTAGTCGCATTGCGGCATATCCTGTCTCTTCTGTCACTGTTACCTTCACATCACCTAGACGCTTCTTCGTGCTCGGAGGCTCACGAGCGTGTTCGCCGATGAGACTCACTCGCCCTTCAATACGTTGAGAAGCCATATCTGGTTCGTCGGCGTGACAAGTCTCTGCGCCTTCCCAACTGCTTTTCCCGCGAATGGACTACCACACTATGCGAAACTTGGCAGATGAGCGATAACGACACGCGGCGCACTCTTTATCTGATCGACGGCCCAAACATTGCCTTTCGCGCTTTCTTTGCCATTGGTAGCATGACCAACAGTGACGGTCTGCCGACAAACGCCTTGTTCGGCTTCACGAACATGCTGCTCAAGCTCATTCGAGACAATGAGCCAGACTATTTGGCCATTACCTGGGATCCAAAGGGAGGATCTTTCAGGGAAAGAGCATTTCCAGACTACAAAGGCACCCGGCCTGACATGCCAGACGCATTGCGGGCTCAGATGCCCGTCTTCAAACGTGTCGCTGCCGCATTCGGTATTCCATATATCTGCCTCGACGATTTTGAGGCCGACGATGTCATGGGCACTCTCGCCCGCAGGCATGAGAGCGAACTCGATGTGGTTTTGGTCACCTCAGACAAGGATTTGATGCAACTCGTCAGTGAGCATGTGACCTTGCTCGATACGATGAAGAACCGCACGATTTCGTTTCCCGAGGTTGAAGAGAAGTTCGGATGTCGACCAGACCAGGTGCCTGATGCACTCGGAATCTGGGGCGACTCGTCCGACAACATCCCTGGCGTCAAGGGAATCGGCGAAAAGGGCGCTAAAGCTCTCTTGGCGAAGTGGCAAGATCTTGATGACATCTATGCCAACCTCGAAGAGGTCACACCTCCCGGCGCCAGAACTAAACTCGAGCGCGATCGAGACAACGCCTATCTGTCGAAGGACCTTGCAACCATCCGAACTGATGTTCCGGTACAACTCGGACTCGACGATCTTGCTCTGAACTTCCCTCCCCCGGTCGATGCTGCTCGCGATCTCTTTTCGGAACTCGAGTTTCGATCGCTCCTCAGTGAGTTCGGTGGAGAGATGAATGCCATCGACCGATCGCACTATCGAACAATCTCGTCCGAGGAAGATCTTGCTGACCTTCGAACGACACTCGAAAGGGCTCAGAGATTTGCCTTTGACACTGAAACGACAGGGCTGAACCCACTTCAGGCAGATCTCGTCGGGCTTTCTTTCTGCTGCGATGATGAAGTTGCTTTCTATGTTCCTGTCGGCCACGACTTGATGCTTGGTCAAGCTCCCCAGCTCTCCTGGGAGGCCGTCCGAAAAGAACTCGCTCCGATCCTCGAGAATGAACATATTGGAAAAACAGGACAGAACCTCAAGTTCGACCTCAAGGTCCTGGCTCGCCATGGCGTCGAACTCAAAGGTATCGATGGCGACACGCTCATCGTCGATTACCTTCTGTCGCCGGATCGAAGATCACACAAGCTGGACGACTTGGCACTGGTGCACCTCGGGCATCGTATGATCCCCTTCAAAGACGTCGTACCTAAGGGCAAGACTTTTGCTTCGGTACCACTCGACGACGCAGCCGACTACGCAGCGGAAGACGCACATGTAACGTGGTTGCTCGATCGCAAGCTCACGCCGGAGCTTGAGGAAGCCCAGCTTGACTCCCTGTATCGAGACCTCGAACTCCCACTTTTGAGCGTACTCGCGAGAATGGAGAGGAACGGTATCGCCGTCGACAGCAAAATGCTCGGTGCGCTTTCCAAGGAACTCACTGAGCGAATCAGAGAAGCTGAGGCCTTGTGCTGGGAGCTCGCCGGTGAGGAATTCGCAATCGGATCCGTGAAGCAGCTTCGTACAGTGTTGTTCGACCACCTTGGACTCCCCGTTGTGAAGAAGACAAAGACCGGCCCATCGACGAATGAAGCTGTGCTCACCGAGTTGGCTATGCAGCACCCTCTACCCCAGGCAATTCTCGACTACCGAGGGCTGGTGAAGTTGAAGAACACCTATGTTGATCCTCTCCCCAACCTGGTGCATCCGGAGACAGGAAGGATTCATACCAATTTCTCGCAAACCACCGCCGCTACGGGCCGACTCGCGTCTACCGATCCCAACCTTCAGAACATTCCCGTGCGGACTGCTGAAGGGCGCAGAATCCGAAGTGCGTTCATCGCTCCTGAAGGTCGCTTGTTACTTTCGGCTGACTACTCACAGGTTGAACTCCGAGTGCTTGCGCATCTGTGCGGA
>JAAESQ010001423.1 GCA_024229275.1 bacterium
CCAACCTCGGCCCTGCCACCCCAACCTTGCCCTTGGCACTCCAACCTTGCCCCTGCCACCCCAACCTCGCCCTTGGCACGCCAACCTCGGCCGTGGCTGCCAGGCTGGTTATGGCGACCAGAATGAAGGGTGGATGTATAGTAAGCATTGGGGGGTAGGCGAACGCTGCACGCGCAGTATACTTAATTGATTCGGGATTGAGTTGCATGTCCGTTTGGCTGCGGTCTCTGCCGCAGTTTGCTCGTTAAACGTTATTGAAAGGGGAGTCTGAGACTGATGGCGACACTTATCAACCTAGAAACCTGCACCGGCTGTGGCGAATGCGTCGAATCGTGCCCGCTGGAAGCGATCGAGATGAAAGACGACAAGGCGGTTGTCGACGAAGAGGTCTGCGGCGACTGCGGGTCGTGTGTTGACGTATGTCCTTCGGAATCGATCACGATCGAATAGCCGAGACGACAGCTTGGTGCAAGCGTGTATCGCAAAGGGCCGCCCTAACCGCGGCCCTTTGTATTTTCGGCTCTACTGGGTTTTAAGTGGCTGGCAGCAGGTCAAGGCCGCCGCAGTGGAAGTAGATGGCGGTCTTGAAGTTGTCTAGATTGCGGAAGCCGCGTGCGGTGTACTTCACCCATTGGATCTTCGAGTTCAGGCTTTCGCTCAACGCGTTGGTGATCGGCTGGGACAGGTACGTCAAGATGTTGGGGAGGTGCTTCTTCAGTAGCTTCGCTTTGTCGATCATCGGTTTCAGCCGGCTATGCGTCGCCCAGCGATACCAATAACGAAAATGATTCTCCGCCGCGCCGCGGTAGCTGTAGTCCCAAAGCTTCATCGCCTGTTCTCGCATCGCCCACGCGCGTGACGTCTTCAGATTGCCGCGACGAAGACGACAGAAGGCTCGCCAGCTTTTCTCCTTGAACTTGTCGCGGCCCTTGAGCCAGTCGTACTTGGTTCCCACCAACCGCTTATCCCCGGCCTTTTGTAATTGCTTGTTCTCCTGGCGTCGCACTTTGTCGACGCCCTCGCCAAGGTGTTTGGCGACGTGAAACTTGTCAAAGACGATCTTCTCGTCGGATTGGGGTAAATGCGTTTTCGTCGAGTTGATGTACGGTTCCCACATGTCCATGGCCACGCCTTCAATGGAGTCGAGTTGCTCCTCGGTCAGCGTCGACCAAAAACCGTCCAGGCTTTTCCGCTTGCGATCCTCGGCCACGTACAGCACCCGACCGCGATCAAGATCGTTGACCACGGTCACATAGCGATGACGCTTGCGGAACGACTTTTCGTCCACGCCGATGCGAGGAATCGGCTCCGCTTCGCGCCGCGCAAGTCCCCGCTTGACGGCTCGCTGGATGATGCCATGAACCTCGTCCCAACTCAGGCCCATGCGATCCGCAACCGCTTGCTGGCTGGCCGCTTGAAGCCAATCGATCACCAGTCGCTCGAACAACGCCGTGAACCGGCCGTGCGGCTCGGCCCAGGGAATCTCGACAACACGCACGCCATGTTCCTCGCAACGTGTCCGCGGCAGTTCCGCGTGCAGCAGCGTCTGGTACTGACAGGTGTCCAAGTGACGCCAAGTCCGCTCGGGTTGATGGTCATGCAGCGGACACGCC
>JAAESQ010001424.1 GCA_024229275.1 bacterium
CCGAAGATTCGAGCGTCGCTCGAGTTCGTCGAGGCGACAGGAAAAGAAGTCCTGATCACCGATGAGGAGAGCCTTAAAATGGCCCTTGAACGCAAGGCTGGCACCTTCCTCGTGAAAGACGGTGATCTCGAAGTGGTGAATCTGCCGTGACCCAGGAGTGTCTTGAAGTCTCGCTACGCGTGCAGACTTCGCTATTCTGGCGGTGATGGTGCGCCCTGAGCTGTGGTTGTATCGTGCTGTCCTGTGGCTGCTACTGCCACTGGTGGGTGCCGTATTGCACTTCAGAGATCGGCTCCATAGCAAAAGCCGACCCTGCCTTTCCGAACGACTCGCTAGGAACCTCCCGGAGATTGAACCGGGTGGGATCTGGATTCAAGCAGTTTCGGTCGGCGAGGTGGAGATAGCTCGTCGATTGACGGTCGACCTCCTGCAACGAGAACCGAATCGAGCGATTACCGTGACTGCAACCACGGCGACCGGTCTCGCCCTGGCGCGCCGCACGTTGGACAATACCGTAACGGTTCTTCCATGTCCTCTGGATCTGGCAAGGCCTGTGAGACGAATGTTCGATGCTATCGAGCCATCGCTGTTGGTCCTCGTCGAGACTGAATTATGGCCGGAGATGCTGGCTCATGCCGCAGACCGAAACGTTCCCGTTGCTGTCGTCAATGCGAGACTGTCCGAAACCTCGTTTGGACGTTACCGACGAGTCAGAGGAATTCTACGCCGTATCTTGGCGCCCATTTCACTTGTGCTGGCTCGCAGCAACGCCGATTGTGAGCGTTTCGCAGACCTTGGTGTCTCACGTTCACGCATCCAAGTCGTAGGGAACATCAAATATGATCTTGAAGTAAACACCGAGCCTCTTGCTTGGGCCGATCAGCTGAATGAGTGGGCGTCTCAGCGTACTGTCATTGTTGCTGGATCCACGATGGAGGGTGAGGAAGACTCAGTGCTTGATGCCATCCTCAAGATTCCCGATGGCTGCAGGAAGGTTCTTCTCATTCTTGCGCCACGCCATCCGGAGCGCTTCGATGCTGTAGCTGAGCGAGTTCGCGCGTCTGGGTGCTCGTTGGTTCGTCGATCTCTCCTCGACGTAGTGAACGCGCCACCGGACGTATTTCTCCTCGACACCATTGGTGAGCTTGGACGTGCGTATGGTTTGGCCCAGGCGGCGTTCATCGGTGGTTCCTTGGCCCTGACTGGTGGGCACAATCCTCTCGAACCTGCGGTTTGGGGTGTGCCGGTGGCCACTGGGCCGAACGTGCACAACTTCCGCGAGGTCTATGACGAGATGTTCGCCGAAGGGGGTGCTGTGGTGGTTGATGACGCCAATGCGCTAGCTGACGTGTTGACGAAGTGGGTTGAACAGCCCAGTCTTGCAGAACGCGCAGGAGAGGCAGGGCGACAGGTTGTGCTCCGCAACCGGGGCGCCACTGCGAAAACGGTAGAAGCTTTGGTGAGACTGTAGTTGAAGCGCGAACTCAGCCGGGATCTCGTAAGATGTCAATCGGTGAGACTGAAATACCTTTTGCTGCCACTGACTCCTGTTTTTCGAAGTCTGGTTGCCGCGCGCAATTTCGGCTTTCGAGTTGGATGTATCTCCACAAGTAGGTTGCCGGTCCCGGTTATTTCTGTTGGTAATTTGACCTTCGGTGGTACCGGCAAGACGCCGACTGTCATCAGCTTGGTTCGCGAGTTGGTGAGACGAGGCCAGCGCCCTGCCGTACTCACTCGAGGCTATCGAAGAAAGGATCGGCGACCTACGCTGATAGTTGGTCCCGATTCGACGGCGAGTGCGGAGCGTGTCGGGGATGAAGCTCTAGAGATGGCCACAAGGCTGCCTGGTGTACCCATAGCAATAGACGGTGACCGAGTTCGTGGAGGCAGGGAAGCGCTTCGGCGAGGCGCCAGTGTGATTGTGATGGACGATGGGTTCCAGCACCGTCGTCTCGCTCGAGATCTTGACCTGGTGCTGATCGACGCGGGAGATCCATGGGGAGGTGGTCGCCTGCCTCCGCTCGGGCGGCTTCGCGAGCCCATTAAGGGCCTCGTTCGGGCTGACGCGGCGATCATTACTAAGCTTCCCGCAGACTCTGAGGGTCGCTTCGCAGATCTCCGGCAAGAGATCGCATCAATTGCTCCATCGCTTCCCGTGTTTGGAGCGCGGCTAGTACCAACCGGCTTGATATCGCCTGAAGGACGCCAATCTGTTGAGTGCATCGCGAACCGGAGAGTAGTTGCGATGGCCGGATTGGGCCGTCCGAGCGGCTTTGTGGAGGCTCTGAAGGATATTGATGCGCAAGTTGTCGAGCAGCTCTTTTTCCGGGACCACCACCATTTCGACCAGGCTGATGTCGATTCGGCAATTGCCTGTGCTTCGCAAAACCGGGCGATCCTCGTGACAACCGCGAAAGATGCGGCGAAGCTGCCGCGTGGCGCGGGGCACTGGATTCTCGAGGTGGAGATGGTGCCTAACGAAGGGTCCTGGGACGACGTGCTGGATCTCTGTTCGCGCGGGTAGGGCAAACGAATTGCTCCAAGCGAGTGGACAGGTGTAGAGTCAATGTTCGCGACGGGAGACTATGCACGCCTAGACGGCGAGAGCAAGGACCATGGGATCTAAGAACCGAACCGCACTGCGAAACAGACTCGAGTACGCCGCCTTCGTACTGACGAGGGGTGCCGCTCGTCGTCTGGGGAGCCGCAGCCTGTGTAGGCTTGGGGCAGCCTTGGGAGAGGTCTTCCATGTCGTTGATCGGCGCCGTCGCGCCATCGCTCGGTTTAATCTGAAGCTCGCGTTTCCGGAGCTGAGTCAGCGAGAACGGGATCGTCTGGCCCGCGAAGTTGCTCGCCATTTCGGTTGTGTCACCTTGGACATGCTCCGTTTGAGGAGTGTCGCTCCTGCTGAACTGCTCGCCCACGTGCAGGTGGATGGAGAGGAACATCTGAAACGTGCGCTGTCTCTGAATCGAGGAGTGATCTTCATGTCGGCGCACGTCGGCTACTGGGAGGTTGCAGCACTGATCGCCGGACTCAGGTTGCCTGACGGTCTCGCAGTCGTCAATCGACCGCTCGACAATCCTCTGTTGGAGCGAGAGCTTGATAGCTTTCGCAGCCGTTTCGGCAACATTGCCCTCGGCAAAAAGCGTGTCCTGAGGGCGATGCTTGAGCGACTGCGAGGGGGGAAAGCGGTCGGCCTTCTGATCGACCAGCGGTCGAAACCGCAAGCTGGCCTCCTTGTGCCTTTCTTCGACCAACCCGCCTGGACTCACGCAATTCTGGCCCGTTTGATGCTGCGAACCAACGCTCCGTTGGTGCCGCTGTGGGGATTCTGGGAAGGTCCGGGCCGCTATTCTGTCCGCTTCGATCCAGCGTTGGTGGCTGATGAGATTGACGGTAGCGATTGTAATGAGACGTCACTTACGATGCGGCTCAATCAGGTGATCGAGACCGTTATTCGTGAACGGCCGAACCAGTGGCTTTGGTTCCATGATAGGTGGCAGTCGATTCGTCTGGGACTCGATCAACAGCAGATTATCGCTACGGACGACGACCGACCGACCCCCCAAGGATAGGATGAGTCGAATGCATCGAATCGAGGTCAAGAGCCAGCATGGCAGATATCCGATTCTCATAGCCCGGGACGTTCTGGGCCGTATTGACGAGATCCTCGAGGCAGAGCAACTGCCTTCGCCTGCAGCGCTGGTGAGCAACACAACCATCGGCCCATTGTATGCCTCTCGAATCACTGGGCTACTCGGTCTGGAATCCTGGTATGAGCTGCCCGATGGCGAGGCCTTCAAACGCTGGAACCAAGTGGAGTGCATCTGCCGCGAATGGCTGATGCAGGGGCTGCACCGTAGTGATTGCGTCGCGGCGTTGGGTGGCGGCGTTGTGACGGATCTTGTCGGTTTTGCGGCTGCGGTGTATTTACGGGGTTTCTCGTGGGTCGCGTTTCCCACCACGCTTCTCGGTATGGTCGATGCTGCGATCGGCGGCAAGACGGGATTCAACCTTGCCGAAGGGAAGAACCTCATTGGATCCTTCTGGCCACCGTGTGCTGTGATCGCAGATGTAGGCGTGTTGGCGACACTACCAGTGCGTGAGCTGCGCGCCGGGTTGGCAGAGGTGATCAAGAGCGCATGGATTGATGACCAAGGTCTCCTTGAACTTCTCGACTGCCCGACGGACCGGTTCGAAGAACAAAGCTACGAAAAATGGTCTGAGATCGTTTATCGAACAGCATTGGTAAAGGCCTCTGTCGTTGCAGCCGATGAACATGAGCGTGGCGCAAGACAGTCTCTCAACTTCGGTCACACCTTGGGACATGCATTGGAATCGCTCACAAAGTATGAGAGGTTTTTGCACGGTGAAGCGGTGGCGTGGGGGATACGCGCTGCAGCCATGCTGGCGCGTCGGAGAGGTCTCATCTCGGATCCTTCAATGTGCCGAATCGAGAACAGCTTGAAGAACGTTGAACCGCTGCCACTAGTATCGGACTTGGACACAGATCAGCTTGTTGAGCACATTGCTCGTGACAAGAAGCGAGACGATCTTGGAGTTGGATGGGTGCTTCCGACAGACAACGGAGTCACCCTGGGGGAGCGGTTTGACGTAGCCGAACTCACATCAGTCATTGATGAACTCAAAACTGGGTCATGTGACAGGGGATGAAGCACCGGGATGCGGTACGATGAAGGGCCCATGAGTAGCGCTGAAGTCCTGCACCGATCTCCGCCACCGAGTTTGCTCGAACGTCTGCCGCACGAACCCGAAGCGGAACGTGCGGTACTTGGCGCGATTCTGCTCGACCCGACTTCGCTTCTGTTGGTCATCGAGAATCTTCGCGAGGATGAGTTCTACCTCGACAGCCACCGCTTGATTTTCGGCGCCTGCCTGATGTTGCAGCAACGAGGCCAGGCTGCCGACCTCCTGACTTTGACGAATCACCTACGTGAGCAGGGCCTACTTGAACGGGTTGGTGGTGCAAGCTACCTGTCGTCGTTGGTGGATGCGCTGCCGGACGTGGCAAACGTCGCACACTACGCGGAAATCGTTCGTGACAAGGCGGTCAAGAGGCGTCTTATAGGCGCCGCACAACGCATCCTGTCAACCTGCACCCAGGATCAGGGCGAAGCGCGAGATGCCGTCGAAGAGGCTCAGAAGGACGTCTACCAGATCGCCGAGGAAAGCCTGTCAGGCGGTCTCGTGCATATCGGGAAATTGACGCGGCAAGAGGTGGAGAATCTTGAGTCTTCCCGAGCAACGCAATCGACGCTGACGGGCATAGACACAGGTTTCGTACGACTCAACGAATTTACGTCTGGACTTCAGCGTAAGGATCTCGTAATTCTTGCTGCACGGCCTTCGATGGGAAAGACCTCGTTAGCTCTCAACATCTGTGCTCACGCTGCACTGCGTTCCGATCAGAAAATTGCGGTCTTCTCACTCGAGATGTCGTCCGAGGCTCTGGTTCGCAGATTGCTCTCGTCGGAGGCGCGTGTCGATCAGAAGCGACTCGCCACCGGATACCTGGCGAAATCGGATTGGCCGAAGCTGACGATGGCGGCGCAGAGCCTGGAGGAAGTCAATCTTTGGATCGACGACACACCAGGGATCACCGTTTTGGAAGTCTCGGCGAAAGCGCGTCGGCTCAAACAGGAGCACGGCCTTGACCTCGTCATGGTCGACTACATGCAGCTGATGTCTGGTGGGGGAAGATTCGCGAGTCGGAATGAAGAGGTGTCTGCCCTTTCGCGAGGCTTGAAGGCAATCGCCAAAGAGCTGGATGTACCGATGTTAGTGCTTTCACAGCTCTCGCGGCAGCCGGATCGGCGCGGCGGAGACCATCGACCCCAACTCAGCGATCTGCGCGAATCGGGCAGCATCGAACAGGATGCAGATGTGGTCATGTTCATCATACGGCCGTCGATGTACGATCCCGAGATTGATGATCCTCGCAAGGTAGAATTGATCATAGCCAAGCAGCGCAACGGGCCGACGGGAGAGATCGAACTCGTGTTTCAGCACGAGTTCACTCGCTTTGAAAACACCGATTTCTCACATGATGAAGGTGAAGCTCCCTGGTAAGTTCTTAACGGGGCAACGGGGCAACGGGGCAACGGGGCAACGGGGCAACGGGGCAACGGGGCAACGGGGCAACGGGGCAACGGGGCAACGGGGCATTGCGAGGGCGTCGCAGGGCGA
>JAAESQ010001425.1 GCA_024229275.1 bacterium
CATTCGGAGCTCCGTAGGGAATCGGAATGCCCTTGATGCCCATCACCTCGAAAAGCCATCGGTCGAAGTGGCATCGGTAGCATCTGCCGAACTGCCGTTCGCGGAACTGCCCGAAGATGCCATCGTTGTCATGGATCAGGTAGCGAGGGCCTTCGCCGAAGGCTGTGACCGTGCGGATCTGCTGCTTGACCCAGTCGAGGGTCGGGCTCGTTGTGACGTTGATCAGGACGATGCGACGCGTGGAGATTGCCATGACAACAAATACGTATACGAAATCGAACCACGCAGTATGTTGGATCAGAACATCGCGGGCAAAGATCTGCTCCTGGTGACTTCGAATGAAGGTTCGCCAACTGTGACCACTCCTGGGATCACGGCCGCGAACCATGTAGCGCCGAATCGTGCTGGTGGAGTGCTCGACCCGGAACTTGAGCCGCAGCTCGAGGGCGATCCGGTCCTCGCCCCAACCCGGGTTGTCCTCGCTCATCCGCTTGATGAATTCGATGTGCCTGCGCGGAATTCGAGGCCGGCCGACCTTGCCGCTTCGGGACTTGCGCCGCCAGAACAGCTGAAAGCCCTTTCGGTGCCAGCGAATCACCG
>JAAESQ010001426.1 GCA_024229275.1 bacterium
CCTACACCAACCATTCAGCTCTATCACAGCTATACGGCTCGGTTGGACAGTTGGGGCGCGTCTCACTACTCAGGGAGTCGCGGGCCCGAGTTGATTATCAACGAGTGGGTACCTGTAGGCCTGCGCCTGCAAATGGTGGACGCACCAGCCACCTGGCGAGCGATACTGCTCAATTACTCGATAGTAGATTTCGAAATAGAACGCCGCATAGCACTACTCGAACGTCGCGAACAGCCACTGGATCAACCGATGGTCGATCTCGGCACAGAGTCGTTCGACCTCGATACTCGGCATCACATTCCTACGTTTGACGGACTTGTCTTCGCACATATAGAAATGCGTCCGACTCTCTTCGGCCGCTTGCAAGGCTCTCTTTTCCGGACACCTCCGGTGATGCTTTACCTCCGACACGCGAGCGGCCACGACTCCTACTGTCGCTTGATTCCTGCAACTGCAACGAACGGCATCCTGGTCAACCGCTTCCCTCGCGACTTCATGGGCTATCGGCGTGTATTCGCTGGAGAGTTGGATGATCCGGTAACCCACATCTCCATCGCAGGTCCAGGAGTTCGGCTCTTTCAACCCAACGCTTCAGTGTCCTGGAAGGGTTTGCCATTAGCAAACTCGTCGGCACACGCACCGGCAAGTGCCCGATAACAGACCAAAATCAGCTCTCAACAATAAATCTGGAATTTGAATTCAACTTTTATGGTTGACTCGGGCGGAGGTGCCATGAGGGTCACCAAATCTGAGGAATATGGACTCCGACTCGTGATGAGTCTCGCGTTGGAGAAAACTCAACTCAGCATTCGCGAACTTGCCGACCGCGAAACGCTGCCAGAGCCTACTGTGGCAAAGGTCATCTCACGTTTGCGACACACCGGAGTTGTCACCTCCGAACGGGGGCGCAACGGCGGCTACACGCTTGCCGATAGTGCCGACCAGATCAACCTGGCCCAGATCGTCGAAGCGTTCAGCGATCCGCTGTATGACCGGAGCTTCTGCGATCGAGTCACACCAAACGATGAACCCTGCGCTCACGACAGCGAGTGTGGTCTAAGGCCTGTCTGGCGTGGACTGGCAGACCTTGTCGCAGATTTCCTGTCAGGGATTACTGTTGCTGACATCATTCAGAAATCGTCGAGCCCTGCAATGTATCCCACAACGCAACCAATCCCACTCGATTTGGGAACAAACCGGAGTGACGCATGACATCCAATGACCAAATGATTGAAGAGTTCGCCAACCGTGAGTACGAGTTCGGCTTTGTCACTGATGTCGAGCAGGAGACCTTCCCTCCAGGCCTCGACGAAGGAGTCATTCGCGCTATTTCCGCTCGCAAAGGCGAGCCTGAGTGGCTGCTCGAATGGCGTCTCAAAGCCTATCGTCACTGGCTAACGATGACTGAACCGCGCTGGCCGAATGTGAACTACAACGAGATGGACTATCAAGCCATCTCATATTTCGCAGCACCCACCCGACCACAGGTCGAGAGCTTGGACGACGTGGATCCGGAAATACTTGCGACCTACGAGAAACTCGGCATTCCATTGCAGGAACAAAAGATGCTAGCCGGAGTCGCCGTCGACGCGGTCTTCGACAGCGTCTCTGTGGCAACGACTTTCAAGGACAAGCTGAACGAGTTGGGCATCATCTTTTGCTCATTCTCAGAAGCTGTACGCGAGCATCCTGCATTAGTGCGTAGATACCTCGGCTCGGTCGTTCCCCACACCGACAATTTTTATGCGGCCCTGAACTCAGCAGTCTTTTCGGACGGCTCCTTCGTTTACATTCCGAAAGGCGTCCATTGCCCGATGGAGCTCAGCACGTATTTCCGTATCAATACCCAGAACACGGGTCAGTTCGAGCGCACTTTGATCGTCGCCGACGAGGGATCAAAGGTCAGCTATCTCGAAGGATGTACTGCACCGATGCGGGACGAGAATCAACTTCACGCGGCCGTCGTCGAGTTAGTGGCGCACGAAGACGCCTCGATCAAATACTCAACGGTCCAAAACTGGTACCCGGGCGACCGTGAGACCGGCGTAGGGGGAATCCACACCTTC
>JAAESQ010001427.1 GCA_024229275.1 bacterium
CGTTTCCGAGGTACGTGCTACTTGGCGGCCAACTGGATCCCCTTGGGCCTGACGACCGGGCGCGGCCACAACGCGCCGACGAAAGAGGCGACTCAGCCGAAGAAGGAAGTGTTGGGCTATCCGCTGAGGAGAGATTTTCGCCAACTGCTCGGAGCGGTCCCATGAGTCGTCGCAAGCCCGGGCAGATGAAGTTGGATACCGCCGAGCTGATGGCGATCGTCGAACGTACCAAGACGATGCTCAAGGCGGAGGAATACGAGAAGCTGAAAGCGAGCGTCGAGACCCTCGTTTGGCTGGAAGCCGAGCTGGAAAAGAAGGGCGCGCGAGTCGCACGCCTACGCAAGGCCCTGTCCATCAACACGAAGAAGACCGAGAAGACGAGCGAGGTTCTCAAAGGGGTACAGGCCGCGGAGTCGCCACCGGATGAGAGCGACGAGAAGACCGATGAAGAGGCAGAGCAGAAGAAAAGGAAACGCAAGGGGCACGGTCGTAACGGCGCGGACGCCTATGAGGGCGCAGAGAGGATCCAGGTGCCTCATGAATCGCTCAAGCCTGGCGACTCGTGCCCGGAGTGCGAGACCACCAGCGCCAAGGTCTACCCCCTGATCAATCCAGTCAAGCTGGTGCGCGTCAGAGGCCAGGCACCTATTCAAGCGGAGGTTTACGAGCTCGAAGGACTACGCTGCAATCTCTGCGGTAAGGTGTTCCGGGCCAAGGCTCCGGAGGAGGTCGGGGAGAAGAAGTACGACGAGACGTCGGCGAGTATGATCGGGCTCTTGAAGTACGGCACTGGGCTGCCCTTCAACCGACTCGCGAGGCTGATGAAGAGCTTCAAGATTCCTCTTCCAACCTCGACTCAGTGGGACATCATCAGAAAGGCTGCCATCATCCTCATGATAGCCTGCGAAGAGCTCATCCGGCAGGCAGCGCAGTGGGACATCTTCTACAACGACGA
>JAAESQ010001428.1 GCA_024229275.1 bacterium
CTCGAGAAGTAGAGTGGTAGAGCCAATCTGCATCTGAACCCGTTTCCCGGAGGCAATGACTCCTGTTATAGCCGGGTCGGCGCCAACCTGTGGTCGAAATCCACTGAGTCCCTCGAATGTGAAACCGTCTCTGCGACGCCTAATGCAAACGGCTCGTTTCGGAATCGGCTCGGTCGGAAGGTTGAGGTGGCAGCCGGATTGGCCGATGAAAAAATCGTAACTTCCGAGTGAGTAAACAGCTCGAACGTCGATTCCGGGTCCAGCCGCAATGACCTGGAGACTGGGCTCAACGACTGGAGGCATCTTTGCTCGTTGGGTCGTTGGGGGGGGGCTGGCAGGAGGCGGAGACGGCGAATTGGCACTGGTGGAGCCGCCGAGGGGGTGAGATGGTTGCGTCCGGTACACACTCAGGTCGATCGGCAGAGGTGTCGGCGCCGATTTCAGAAGTCCGGTCGCTGGAAATGGCGCCCAAGCTTTTTTACACACATCGCAAGTGAGTTCTTTGTTGGCGAGAGACTCCTTCCATGATTCCGGTAAAGAGTAGTCTTCTCGGCAAGACGGGCACTGGAGCTTGAGGTCGCTCATGAATCGAGTCCTTTCCCACCAAGAGCCTGGCGATAGACGATAGGTCCTCTCTTGGCATTATGACATCCTGTTCCTCCTTGGGTGCCTGCCGCCAAAGTGATCTTCACTGATGGCTTAGAGGCTGACCACACTCTCGTCTTGTCCGATACAGGTCCGTGAGTGAGCCTGCTGGCTTTGTGTTCAGAAACAGTAGGATGGTCCATATCAGTCGCGTGCGAGAACGCGAGACGGGAGAGAATCAGCGTGTCAGAGCTCACCATGGGTAGACCTGGCTTCAAAGCGATTCCACTCCAAGAGGGACA
>JAAESQ010001429.1 GCA_024229275.1 bacterium
GCTCTACCACCCCGAAGCGTGGTATGACGACGTCAACATGCCTCGCTACGGCTCAACCACGACGGTGACAGAGCTCGCTGCCGAGAACGGCCGCACATACTCTAAGAAGTGCATCGGCTGTCACACAACCGGCATTCGCGAGCTGTACCAGGACGACAATGGGGAATGGATCTACCGACCCTACCCGGCGAACCTGGTCAATCCAGATCGCGCCGAACAGTACCCCGACTATGACCACGACGGCTTGCCGGACATCGTCAACGTCGGCTGCGAAGCGTGCCACGGCCCCGGGTCGAAGCACGTCCTCGGAGGCGGCGATCCCGACGAGATCCTCGCGCCGAGCAAGCTGACGACCGAGGAAGCCAACGCCATCTGCGAGCAGTGCCACGTACGAACCAAGTCAACTCCGAATGGAACTCATGACTGGCCATATAAAGATGACACCGGCGAGTCCTGGATTCCGGGGCGCACCGAAACTCCACTCAAGGACTTCTACACCGATGCCGGAGGCTACTGGCCCGACGGCACGACTTCGAAGAAGCACCATCAGCAGTACTTTGACTTCTACAAGTCGTCGAAGCCTGAGTTTGGCTTCCATCCAATCAAGTGCGTCGAGTGCCACAGCCCACACAAGGGTGGCAAGCACATGGTCCGGACCAGTATCACGGATGATGGACTCAGGATTCCGACCTCGAACGACAACAACACTCTGTGTCTGGCATGCCATGCTACTCATGGTGATTTCGAAGCGATCACCAAGGAACAGGTGGCAGAGCACGACGAGCACCTCGATCTCATCAGCAGGGTGACTGCAGAGCACACCAATCATCCCTACGGTCCGACTCGTAGCATGGGTCTGTCGCGCTGTTCGAAGTGCCACATGCCGAAGGTGCAGAAGTCTGCGATCAACTTCGACATCCACGCTCACACATTCGAGCCGATTCCACCCGAGAAAACCTTGATTTACCAGGATGGAGGCGGCATGCCCAATGCTTGTGCAGTCAGCTGCCATTCGCTCAAGGTCAATTCCTGGGGCTTTGGTTTGGATCCAGACCTCGGTACATGGACCAACCTTTTCGACAGAATGACCGCTCGCGAACTCAAGAAATACTACGGTCCTGGCGGACTGTGGTGGGACACCGATCATGAGGAATCGATGATGTTTACCATCATGCACGAAGCGGCGCGGCCTGGTGCGGTCGAAGATCCGACTAAGGCAAATCCATACGACTGATCGCTTTCTGAAATAGGGCACAACCAAGAGGACCCTTCGGGGTCCTCTTTTCTGTGGGAAATTGGCTTCACTTTTTCGCGCTACCCCTATAGCTCCCAATGACACACGCCCCCCGAATTGTCATCCTGAGCATTTCTACGCCGATCTGGCCCTGACTCAAAGCAAGACAACTCCGCGCCAAACATTGTCATCCCGAGCGAAGTCGAGGGATCTCCCGCCGACTTGAGCAGCCCGTCCACCGCACAAGGCATTGGTTTGCTCGTTTCTACGGGAGATGTTTCGACTCCGCTTCGCTCCGCTCAACATGGCAGTCTTGACGGTTTTGTCTTTGAGAGAACCTTGTGAA
>JAAESQ010001430.1 GCA_024229275.1 bacterium
CCGCCCTGCATCGAGAAGCGCACCGTTTCTGCTAGGCCGTTTGGGCCGATCTTGAACTCGAGTTCCCAACCCTGATCGGGGAGGAAGAACTTGGTCGCGGACTCGGGAACGAAGTTAGCGGGAGGCATGCCGGTCGCAGTGACGACGATGGCGTTGTCTGCTTTGGAGATCTTGAGGGTCATCCCCGAGGTATCTTCGTAGGTCCCGGTGACGGCATCAAAAGCTGCTTCCGGCAGCTCGACGATGTTCTTTGTCTCAGGTAGCGGCCGATTGCTCCGACTCGCAACCGAAACAGTGCCCGCACCGTCGCGCCAGTTGGCTTCGGTCACGATGCCGCCTTCGTCGACCGTGAATAGGAACCGTGCCTCTTCGGCGCCCTCGTCGAAGAACTCGGTTCGCGAGGCCGGGAAGAGCCTGTTCTTCCCGCCGCCCGTGCGCTGGGAGACGAGCTGTCCGTCCTCAAGGGTGATGATCCGAAGATCGCCTCCATCGAGTTCGTAGACCCCAACGTAGCGCTCAAGCTCCCCGGCAAGCAGGTCGATTGGTTGAAGCCGAGTCGGAGAGATCCCCAGTGCGAGACCGGCGATGTGCTTGGCCAATCGGCTCGGTTCGTAGGGGTTGTCCATCATCGGTCCACCGCTGATGTTGGTGAGGACGCACACGAAAAGTCCATCCTCAGGGATGTACTTCTCATGAACTTCGAAACCGAGCATCGCGCCTGAAAAGTCGATGCCGGGGTGACCCTTGACCTGGTTGGGGTGAAAGTAGCCGATCCGAGCGTATGCGCTCGTGCCACCATCGGTAAGAACGGCAGGGGCAAAAGCTTCTTGCAACGAGGCTTCACGAATGAGGCGGCCGGAAACCAGTGCTTGGTGAAATCTGAGGAGATCGTCGGTGGACGAGACCAAGGATCCAGCTCCATAGAGATGACTGAAGTGAACGTACCAGGGCTTCTCGAAGCCGTCGGCAGAAAGTTGGTAGCCTTCGACCAGACCCGGTGTGATCGCGCTGTTTTCGAGGAACCTCGTCTGCGTGAGTTCAAGAGGATCGAGAATGCGATCACGGATGACGTTCTCGAAGGACGTTCCGGCAGCCTTCTCGAGAGCCAAAGCCAACATCACGTAGTTCGAGTTGCTATAGGCCGCTCGCGAACCAGGTTCAAACAGGAGTTCTTTGTCTTTGAAGAAATCAACAAGATCCTGTGGCGAGGCAGGATCTTTCCAGCTTGCAATCCACTGTGGTTCGGAGAACAGGTCGGGGACTCCGGAACGATGGGATAGCAGCTGGTCGATCGTCATATCATTCCCCCACAACTCGAGCCCCTCGACGTACTTGGAGATCGAATCGTCGAGGGCCAGCGTCCCTTCCTCGACCAGAATCAGCACAGCGGTAGCCGTGAACTTCTTAGTTAGAGAGCCGAGCGCAAAGACCATGTCTGGTGCGATCGGCGTTCCGAGCTCGAGGCTGGCGAGGCCATAGGCTCGATTGAACAGGACTCGATCTCCGCGGGCGACCAGGACCGAGGCGCCTGGCATGTCCGGAGAGAACTCGTCCGCCAAGAACTCATCTATGGATGCGACGATCTCGGGTTCGTCCGGTATTGGTTGCGTGTCGGCTCGGCAGAGCGGGCCGTTGAAGATGAGGAAGCCCGCAAGTAGAAGCACTATTCGGTTCGTAAGGTGAGATTTCATGCCCGAACTCCAAGACTTGGATTGGTGAGGAAGCTGCGCCTCGGCCTGCCCCAGAAGCTAGTTCCACTGGACCGGATAGTCCATACGCAAATTGTCGTATTTCAGTAAGATACGTAGCTCTACGTAGGCAAGTTTGAAAGACTGGCCTCTGCGCGGTCGTTCAGTGAGTGTGGCACTGGTTGGTGTACATTGTCGTCTGTGACGGTATTTCCCTTATTCGTCTATCTTCTGTGCTGCGTCATTGGAGCAATCGGATTGGTCGTGGCCCATCGTCTGCAGCGCTTCGAGCGCAGGTGGACCGGACCGCTCTTCCGCTTCGTGCTGGCGAACCACGCCATGTCCTTCGCTTTTCTCGTCATCACCTACGTCACTCCCAAACTCGTCCAGTCCGGTTCTCGTGACTTCAGGATCGATCTTGGAATGGTCTTCGCCCTCGTGCTGGTGCCGTTGATGGCGCTCTGCATCTACTTCTTCTTGGCCTTCACG
>JAAESQ010001431.1 GCA_024229275.1 bacterium
CGGGCAGGCTGCTATGCAACCCCCTTGGGGTTGGGATTCTATACCGTCCCGCACCCAGGGTGACGTTTCGCTTACCCTGGGCTCTGGAATCCAACCCCGTTGGGGTTGGGGCAGCCGACAAGGCTGCGAGTCTGGCGGGGTGCAAGTCCCCGCGCCGTCAGTTGGCCGATTCGGACGGCTAGACGTTCGATTCCAAAATAGTGTCGCCTCATGCTAGGTCAACTCATCGAGGCCGTACTTCCATCGATACTGGACAGGTGTCTGGTTGACCTCTCTGAGGAACAGCCGGATCCGACCGGCCAGTTCCTCTTTAGACGCTACTCGGATGCCTCTCAAGACGGTCTTGGCCATCCTGGCGAAGAAGCATTCGATGAGGTTGAGCCAGGAGCCGTGCTTGGGCGTAAAGATGAACTCGAAACGGTTAGGGACCGTCTTCAGGTAAGCCCTTGTCTCCTTCGAGATATGGGCGCTGTGGTTGTCGAGCACGACGCGGATTCGGCAGTGATCCGGATAGTACTCGTGCACGAGTTTGAGGAACTCGATGAATTCCCGACTGCGGTGTCGTGGCGCGACCAGTCCATGAATGTGTCCTGTCAGCAGGTCGATTCCCGCCAGCAGGCTCAACGTACCGTGCCGAACGTACTCGAAGTCGCGGTAGATGCGGTCGAAGGCTCCAGGCACGGGAGGGAGATCCTCAGAGGTAGTGCCGAGCGCCTGGATGCCAGGCTTCTCGTCATAGGAGAGATAAGCCGTCGTCGAGGCGGCTGGATCGCCCCCCTGCTCGCGGATGACCTCCGCCTCGCGGTAGACATGGAGCACCTCCACCATCTTGCGGTCGAATTCCGGGTCGCGGCGTTCGAGGTAGTAGCGCACCTTGTGGGGTCGGAGATCGTTGCGGTTGAGGATCTTAGAGACGGTTCCTCGGGAGAGCCGAGC
>JAAESQ010001432.1 GCA_024229275.1 bacterium
AACGCCGGACCTGCGGGCGCTCTCGCCGCTGATCTACCATCACGTCAATCCCTACGGTACCTTCGAGCTCGACATGGCGAAGCGGCCGCCCGCCATCGACATGGGCGAGATCCTGTGACACTCTTTATAGAATGTCTGTATTGTTCAATGTAGGGACATTTTGGGTTGATCGAATCAGCGGGTTAAGGTCGTCCAGAAACGTTCACCAATCGGCGAAAAGCAAAGAGTGACCTTCGATGTCCGCGGAGACGCGCTGGCGAACAAGGGGCATGATCTCCGCACGATCCAGGACTATCTGGTGCATTGGGACCCCAAGCACACTGCCTCTTCACCCGAACGGCCGCGAAGCGGTTTGAAAACCTGTGGCGCTGAGACTCATGAGCGAAATCAGAAAATCAGTTGAACAGAGCCTTCTCGAGACCGGGACGCTCGTGCTCTTTCGGGTTGTCGACACGCATACGGAGCTCAGTCCCGACAAGGAGAATGTCTTTGTTCGCGCAGAGCTCGTTTTTGAGGGTGACGACCAAGACACCGAGCCGGGCGAGATCGTTGAATGGAGTGCCTTCGGGTTCCTGTTCACCCTGGCAGCGCTCTCGTTTCACGATGCGAGACCCCGTGGGATTTCTGAACTGGACTTCCAGCCCAGCGACGAATTCACGGTTGCCGACTTCTTCGAGTGCCTCACGTTTAGCGAGAGTGGTCTGCGCCTGCATGCCGATTACGTTCGGGGACGCAGCATGAAAACGGTTGTGACGATCCGCCCAGACGGAACCGTTACGCTCACGACCTGGGGCAGAGGCCAAAGCGCCTTGCGTTGGTTAGACCAGCTTCAAGGCAAGAAGCGGATCGCTGCGGTCCCCGTGGGTCACTGATCTGCTGATAATGCCGCAGATGCATTAGAAATAACT
>JAAESQ010001433.1 GCA_024229275.1 bacterium
ATGTCCTCGCAACCGACCTCTCAGAGAACATCCTTCAATTTGCCCAGAAGATCGCGGATGACCGCGGCCTGTCACATTTCAAAACACAGGCAATGGACGGCGAGCAGCTTGCACTCCCCGATGCTTCCTTTGACATCGTGCTTTGCCGTTTCGGGCTTATCTATATGCCCAACAGGCAACGGGCGCTGACCGAGTGGCTTCGTGTCCTCAAACCTGGTGGAAAAGCCGTGGTGGCCGTCTTCTCCACCCCGGAGCGCAACGGTTGGGGCACAGTACCCATCGGCATCATTCGCAAGCGTGCGCAACTTCCCCCGCCTTTGCCTGGCCAACCGGGACCATTCAGCCTGGGTGGTGACGGCGTTCTCGAAGGCGCTTTCCGCCAAGCGGGCTACCGCGATATTGAAGCGCACACGCTCTCCGCGCCTCTCCGCATGGCCTCCGCCGCCGAGTGCATTCGGTTCGAGCGCGAGTCATTTGGCGCTTTCAACCAGATGATGGCTCATCTTCCACACGAAGAGCGTGAGTCGATATGGGATGAAGCCGAAGTCGCGATGCAGGTGTTTGAAGGCCCTCACGGTTTCGAGGTGCCTTGCGAGCCAAATATCGGCGTTGGCGTGAAATAGCTGTGGTACGCGGCCCATAGGGATAGGGACGTTCATCGCTGGCTGAGCGACGTTACGACGTTGTTGGCATTGCTTCGCCATAACAATCGCATCGACGGCGACGCGGTAAACCGAGCGCGTCATGCGGTTTTGCAGACCTTTGATTGTATCTATGTATACATGGAGGTCGTTCGACAGCCCGGTAGAATTAGCGGATCGACGAACAAAGGAGGTGTTTCTTGATGGCGAAATATCGCAGCGCCTTGCCTCAGCTTGAAGGTGGCATCTTTCTTAGCTATTGCGGGATGGA
>JAAESQ010001434.1 GCA_024229275.1 bacterium
ACACCTGGGATGACCTGACGTAATCAGGTCCTTGAGGGTCAGAGAGGATATGCAGGGTTCTTTCATGTGTGTCGTTTGCCCCAATCGCGGGTCGATTCAGTGTACCCGAGCTGAAATGATGAACGCGGATAGAATTGACGAGTCGTGCACATTGATAGCTACCGATTCGGTCAAATCAAAGTTGATGGCTGCGCCTACTCCAAAGATGTGATTCTGCTTCGAGGAGAGGTGACGTCTCCGTGGTGGCGCGAGGGTGGCGGGCATGTATTCGCTACGTCTGACATGGGTAAGTTGCTTGAGGCTGCCCCCGAAGTCGTGGTCATGGGCACGGGTTACTTCGGCCGCGTTCGAGTCCTCAAGGAAACGATCGCCGCGTTCGCAGAATCGGGGACAGAGGTCATCATTGAACGAACGCCAAAGTCGGTCGAGATCTTCAACGGTCTTTCAGCTGAGGGCCGCGACGTCGCCGCAGCCCTACACCTGACCTGCTAGCGGATCCTACGCAGCTTCTTCTTCGCCCTCTTCCTGGAGCAGCCCTTCCTTAGACGCAACCACATAGGTGCAGACTAGATCGCCTGTGACATTGTTCATCGTCTCGAACATGTCGAGGATCGGGTTCACACCGAGTGCGAGCGCCACGATGACTGCGACCTGGTCGGGCGTCATGCCGAGCCCATCAAGGATGATGAACATCAACATCAAGCTGCCACCAGGAACTCCGCCGGCGCCGATCGCAGCGAGAACCGTTGTAATGACGAGAAGGAACAGCGCAGCGGGCGTGAGAGTGAAGTCGAAGAGGTTGGCTGACAAGACAGCAAAAAACGGTAGGTGGACGCATACGCCGTCCATGTTGATCGTCGAACCAAGCGGCAGTGAGAAGCTGGACACCTCGCGTCGCACCTTGAGGTTCAACCTGGCAACCTTAAGCGACACAGGAAGGGTCGCAGCACTTGAACGTGTCACGAATGCGGTGAGCATCGCTCTGCGGATGTGAGGGAAGACCTTAAAAGGATTCTCCCGCAGCACGACGAAGACCATGCCACCGTAGACCACGATGATCATGACCAAGATGCCGACCACGACTCCGACGACGACTTGGACGTAGGGTCCGACGATGGCGTGCCCGTAGAGACCGAAATTCAGCATCGAGAGAGCGAAGACACCGATCGGTGCGTACTCCAGGATCCAGTCGACGATCTTGAACAGCACGTCGCGCGAGGCTTCAAAGAATTCGATGATCGCCTCGAAGCGACCATGAGTGCCCTCGGCTTCATTAGCCTCGATGAGCACTCGAATACCGAGTCCAAAGAGGATGGCGAAGACAATCATCGGTAGGAAGTTGCCAGTGGCCAAAGCCTCAAACGGATTGCGGAAGAGGTTGAGAAAGATGTCGATGAGGCTCGCGCCCGACGCACCGGCTACCGCAAGCTCTGACGCCTGATCGCCCAGGCCGCTCGCCAGCGCTTTCCAGCTACCGAGTTCGAGTCCTGCGCCGGGATTCAGTGCGAGTGCGAGAATGACACCGACAACTGCCGCAAACAGCGAAGTCAGCAGGTACCAGGCGATGACCTTCACACCAATGCGGCCAAAGCGGCGGATGGGCAGGGCCGACGCCCCGCAGACGAGGGTCACAAAGACCACGGGTATCACTGCCATCTTGAGCATCTGGACGAAGATGGCGCCGAACGGGGAGATGTAGGGTGCGAGGCTCTGGGCAGGCGCCCCTCCGTTGTCGACTCCGGCGATCCACAAGACGATTCCGATGCTGCTGCCGAGGATGAAGCCGCCGACGATGCGCAGCATGAGTGAGGTTTGGAAGTACCAGCGAAGAAGCTTGGTCATACAGATGCTCCGTCAGGGAGGTATGCCGCCGTGGCGGCCGGACTATTGTAGACGGGTTTCGGGGCAACGGGACAACGGCTATGCGGGACGAACGGGACAACGGCTATGCGGCAGGATCCGGCTTCGCGCTCTGCGCTTCGCCGTGACGAGCGGGAGCATGAACGGGGGGGTGACGTATCGTCATCGCCTTCGTCATCCTCATCGTCATCGTGTGTTGAGTTGCTCCTGGAGAACGATGACGATTACGATGAGGATGATGAGGATGACGATGAGGACTGGATCCGCGCGGCTCGTATATCTATGAGGAGAGTCGACGGGATGGATGGCTATACGGGACAACGGCTATGCGGGACGAACGGGAAGACGGAAGAAGGATTTGAACCACGAAGTTCACGAAGAACACTAAGAGGACGCGAAGAAGAATTATTGGGCGGTTCTTTGAACCGCTGAGGTGGGGCAGGCTGGGAGTCGGGGCACAGCAGAGTGGTGGGGTGGGAGAAGGGTACGTTCGGCGGCGCGTGCGGGGCTCTGGTTTCTCGAGAGAGTGTGTCTTCTCGGTTCCTGAACTAGCTTTGACCTCGAGAAACCGTGCCTGGCACCGCTCGGGAAGCGCCTGCGGAGAACCAACTGCTGAACGGAACGTGCCACTTGAGCCTCCTGCAAAACTCTCAATCATGTCATTCAGAGGAGCGAAGCGACGAAGAATCTCCCGTCGAGGTTTAGCAATCTGTCGGCAAATAGCAGTCGGCATATTGCTGATTGGAAAGGGAGATCTTTCGACTCCGCTTCGCTGCGCTCAAGATGACAAATCTGGTGAGTGTGGGCACGGGCGTG
>JAAESQ010001435.1 GCA_024229275.1 bacterium
GCGACCACCGTACTGGTCACACTGTTGTAGGTGTCTGGGGCTGCCGCCGCAGGCACCTGGAGGGTGACATCGAATGAACATGAGGTCTCCGCTGCAAGTATTCCACCTTGGAAAATGAGCAGATTAGTACCCGTCACAGATGATCCTGCACCGCACGGGTCTACTCCAGGCAATACAGTCGCAGTAAGACCACTGACAACGTTGTTCAGGTTATGAAGGAACTGAATGTCCTCCGCACTCGACGTCGAACTCGCGTTGTCGAGCGTGTAGCGCACAGTCACCGTACCACCGGGCATTACCGGATCATCGGTGAAATCCTGAGTCAAGGTCAGACCGGCAACTTGGAGATCAGCTGAAGCTGGAGACGACATCGTGTCAACGCCGAGGACCGACGCAATGACCGCACTTGTCGTGTTGGTATGGTTTCCAGGCGCTGCGCCTACCGGTACCTGCAGAGTCACCGCAAAGCTACAACCCTCTCCTGGTGCTAGCACTCCACTACTGAACGTCACTGTTGATGTCCCAACTAGTTGAGATCCTTGACCACAGAGGTCCTGAAGTGGTAGTCCCGTAGCCTCGAGCCCGCTCAGAGCTGCGTCCAGATCATCACTGAAAGTGATTCCGGAGGCGTCACCTGGAGCGATTTCCGAATGACTGAGGGTGAATACCAGTGTCACTGTATCTCCAGCCGCAACCGGATCATCAGTGAATTCCTTCTGCAGCCGCGGCGCGGATACGATCGTCAGCTCGTCGCTTGCCGGCGGGCCGGTTGTTGTTTCGTTGCCAACGACAGCGGTGATGAAGCTGGTTGTGTTCGGGTAGATCCCTTCAGCTGCATCAACAGCCACATTGAGGGTGATGGAGAAGGTACACGAATCGCTGGCCGCAAGACTGGCACTTGAAACCGTGAGTTTGGCTGGAGCAAAATCCGACACAGGCAAGAAAGTCGCTTGGGCGCCTGCACCACAAAATCCGGTTGCAGGAACGGAAGCGGCGGTCCCAAGCTCGACCGGGAAAACGTCCTCAAAGAAGATGCTAGATGCGGCTAAGATCGTGCTGGTATTGGTGATCGAAAATTCGAGTTCAACTGTGCCGCCTGCACCTACAGGGTCGTCGAGATAGGTCTTTGTCAGCAGCGGGGCAGGAGTCACGACGAGAACGTCTGTTGCCGGGTTGCCGGTCACCGGCTCTCCGTCGACATTGGCGGTAATCTCGCTCGTTGTGTTGGTGAAGGCACCACTGGCGGCAGCCGGAACCTGGAGCAGAACCTCGAATGTGCAGCTTGCCTCCGGATCCAAGTTGCCACTGGCAAGCGTCAGAACGCTGTTGCCCGTCAACGTCGAGCCCGGCCCGCAAGGACTACTCAGCGGTGTGTCAATCGCCGTCAACCCGGAGAGAGTCCCGTTGAGATCATCTGTGAAGCCAATGTCGGCAGCCGCAGATCGGCGGTTCAAGTTTCGTACGGTGAACTCAAGAGTGACCGTCCCTCCCGGGTACGCCGGATCATTGGTGAAGCTCTTGGTGAGGGAGAGATCGTTGCTGGGGACCGTGAGTGTGTTGGCGGCCTTGCCACTCGACCGAGCGCCACTTCCATTATCCGAAGTCAACTCTCCAGTCGTGTTGCCGAGCACACCGGTTGACATGGCGATCACTTCGACAGTCACACTGCAGATTGCCCCAGCGGCTACGGATGCGTCCCCGAAGTAGTTGGGAGCGTAACTGATGACAGTGCCTCCGGCCGGGGCGCTGAGATTACCTCCCGTGCAAGTCGTCGAGGCGATTGAAGGATCGGCGATTCCGAGTCCGTCCGGTAGGTTGTCAGTAAACCGCAGATTAGGTGCCGGAGAAGTGTTGAGTGTGTTGTCAACGGTCAATGTCAGGGTGGTTCGGCCGCCGAAGGCGACGACAGACGGGCTGAAGCTTTTGCTGAATCCAGGGCGATCAGCGGCGACCGTCAGGTCTGCACTTGCGGAGCCGCTGTTGCCGGCATCCGATGTGAGGTCACCCGTGACATTGGTGTAGGTTCCCGGCGCACTGGCCGTAACATCAACCGAGACTGAGCATGAACCCAATGCTCCTATTCCGCCATCCGTCAGCGAGATCGTGGAACCACCATTCGTCGCGGATAGGGTTCCGCCACAGGTGTTCAAGCTAGCGGCAGGTGAAGCGATTGTCACACCAGCCGGGAGAGTGTTACTGAATCCTAGGTTTCTGACCGCAACTGAGGTCAGGTTTGAGATATCAAACTGAAGCGTCGAGACGCTCCCTGGGCCGATTGTGCCTGGGTTGAACGATGCGTCCCAAGCCACCGGCACTTGACCGGTAGCGATCACCGGGGTCACTAAAACGCACAATGTAAATGCATAGATCCTTGCGGTGCGACTGTGTCTCATAAACTCGTTCACGACTTCCTCCACCAATCCCGGAGACGCGTTGCCCGCGAATCCTCATTCTGGCAACTGAATAGACTATAAGTAGGAATGATACTGCGTCGCGATTAGATATGCAAGAGCGATCGACCCCTTTATGAATAAGGCAGAACGGAAACCAACAACCTCCCGCAACGATTCGTCGTGAATGCCTCGGGCTCAGCTCGCGATAGTCTAGCCCCGTGCAAGAGGGATCCCTCTTCCCCCAGGACAAAACACCCACTTTTGAGCGCAACCCGTGCTCCGATGGTTTCTTGCCAGGAGCCGTCCAATGAGAATGGGCAAGGCCCTGGTTGTCGGCGCGGCTGAGGCCGGGAAGAGCACTCTCATCAAAGCCATTTCGCCGACGGCCATGAATCTTGCGGTCAACGGCCGAACCGTCGCTATGGACCACGCCACTCTGGAAAGGTCCAGCAGGAGACTCTCAGTTGCCGCGCAGTTTCTTCAGCATCGCAACTGCGTTGTCGTTGTGTGAATCGAGTTCGAGAGATCGCTCATAGTTCACGATGGCAAGGTCATTCTTGCCTACAGCCATATAGGCCTCGCCAAGGCTGTCATATGGATTAGACGACTCTGGGTAGCTCTCAACGTTGAGTTCAAAGACCTTGATAGCTTCATCTACCATCGAGCGCATCAATAGCTGATACCCGAGAAAGTTGAGCTGACCCTCTCCGAAGTCCCACGCGTCTGCTTCGCTAGCTTTAAGGTGGCGATAGAGCTTCTCTGCGGCGTCGATTCCATCGGCGACAAGGGTCTCTGTCAGTGGTGCACAAATCGATACGTTCGCTGCATCACTGAGGCCCGCATACACCTCGTACGTCCATCGATCGACAGTAAGGCCAACCTCAGCGTTCTCCCATTTCGACCACGGCGCAACCGGGCGCGCCTTGAGAGTTGCCTCAAGATCATTCCCGGCATCGACCACTTTCTTCACCGCTGCAACCGTACCCTCTACCATCTCGAGATATTCGCCCAGCCCTGACTTTGTCAGAGACTTTCCATGTGCCACCACGAAAACTGTGTCCTGCGGCATGGTCTCGATCAGTTCGGCAATGATCTCAGCAGTTCTCGATGCATTGCCGCCTTTTGCAGGGTCGGAATTCGGAAACGTCTCGCTGAGCACGATGTCGCCGAGGAAGGCCACGCCGGCACGTGTGAAATGGACGACGAGATCACCGCCGGTATGCCCTCCTGGAAACGGCAATATCCTGATCACATCCTCGTTGAACTGCAGGGTTGCGTCACCCGCGACCGTAAGATTTGGAATCCCTTCACCTGGAATCTCAGGCAAGGCAAAGTAGGTGCTCATGCGCAAACGCGTAACGGGATGTGCCAGGACCACCGCATCTTTTCCTAGAACGGCGTTGCCGCCGACATGGTCGAGGTCACTATGAGTGTTGACTATGAAATCCACTGAATCGCTACCGAGTTCGGTCAGTTCCTTGCGCACTGCGTCTGCAGTTTGCGGATACCCTGTATCAACAAGCAGAGTTCCATCTTCTCCAATTGATGCGAGCACCTGCGCATTGTCGTTGCACTTCAGAATGTGTAGCGGACCGACGAGATGCCGAGCAACAACAGGCGCGGATTCGTGCTGAGCAGCCGCCAGCCCAACATTGGCTATCAAGAAACAGAAGAGGACGAAACAGACGCGTCTCAGATTAAGCATCGTGGATACCTCACTTATTTGGTGTTGGGATCTCGCGCATTCACGAAGTGGGTACGTAAGTTCGTGCCTGAGGTTCTCATCCAGTATTGATACGATCGTAGTGCTATGTCGCTCTCACCGTCAGTATTCGCCCGAGTCTTTGTATTGATAGCTGTATTCGCCTCTCTGGCAGCTTGCGGATTTGAAGGCCAAACAACTATCACCAGAACACCCCATCCAGACCTCGACCCCACAGGTATCGATGACCTTCTCAAGGCAATTAGAGGAGAACGCTATGGCCAGGTCCACAGCGTGCTCCTCACGATAGACGGTGAGCTCGTACTCGAGGCGTACTTCCATGACTATTCGCGGAATCAACGGCAGGCTCTGTACTCCGTAACCAAGAGTTACCTCTCTGCCCTTATCGGAATCGCAATCCAAGAGGGCCATATCCAGTCAGTGGACGACAGAGTCCTTCCCTATTTCCCCGAGTACCCTGACCTTGCCAACGTCGGTCCCGAGAAGGAGTCACTGACGATCGAGCACCTCCTCACTATGACGGCTGGATTCGATTGGAATGAGCTGTCA
>JAAESQ010001436.1 GCA_024229275.1 bacterium
GGACGGGCAATGATAGGTTTTGCAATCGCCGGTGAAGACCGTCATTTCTTCCCCGCCAACGCGGTATTTGCGCCCGTGAACGAGAACAGGAATGACGAAGAGGATGATGAGGTAAAAAGGTACGACAAGAAGCTTAAAATATGGAGTCCACTGGTGAAGAAGCCTGTGGCTGTCCGCTATGCCTGGGCGCGCAATCCGCTCGGCAATGTGGTAAACGAAGAACACTACGAGAGCGTCATTCCGATCCCCTCGTTCCGTACCGATGAATGGGATTGGCCGGAGGCACCGTTCAGTGCAGACAGTGACCAGACTAAGGAGAAGTTCTCCGAGAGCCGTGACGAGATGCGCAAGAATGCAGAGCGGTGACTGAAGGAAAGAACCACCAAATAGCATAACGTGCCATCTGGAACGACCAGCTTCGCCGATTTCAAGAAGTCGCCATGCGCATCTTTAGGAGTGGGCGCTGTCAAGTACCAATTGCAGCGCATTCTTTGGCGAGAACTTCTTGGGGTGTTCTGTAGTCGAGTCGCTTTCGGGGGCGTTCGTTGAGTAGTTTTTCCGCACGGGCCACCGCGTAGTGACTGATCCGCGCGAAGTCAGTTCCCTTCGGAAAGAACTGCCGTAGCAGTCCGTTGGTGTTTTCGTTGGTTCCCCGTTGCCAGGAAGCGTACGGCTTGGCAAAGTAGATGTCCAGTTCCAAGTCTTCAGCGAGTTGCCCGTGCTCGGCGAATTCCTTCCCGTTGTCCAGCGTCATGGTGCGTCGAAGCGTCTCGGACAGGTCGCGCAGACTCCGGCAGGCGGCCCGTCTCGTCGGGGCCGCCTTAAGACTCGACGTCTTGCGGATCCGGGCGTATCCCGATTTACGGTCCACCATGGTGACTAGGCCGCTGCGTCGCCCGGGGCTGACGACGGTGTCTCCTTCCCAATCTCCAAACCGGCGACGCGAATCGACGGATTTCGGCCGGCCTTCGATGCTCACACAGCCGACCAGTCGGCCTCGCTTTTCCGGGCTGCTTCGCCGCTTCCCGCCCCGCCGCAAATGCGATCGCAATTCGGGCGCCTCGCTGGCGATCCAAGCATAGATCGTCTGGTGCGACACGCGTTTTTCAGGATGGCGAGGGAATTCGCGTTGCAACCGTCCGGCGATTTGATCGGGGGACCAAGCCTTTTTCAGCAACCGCGTGACCGAGGATCTCAGCTTCGGATCGCTCAACTTCGGTTCGCGTCGACAACGCAGCCGACGTTCCTCTGCCCGACGCTGGGCCTGTTTCGGCCGGTAGCCCCGGCCACCCGTGTTCCGCTCAATTTCTCGATAAATCGTGCTGCGGTCGCGTCCCATCAATTTCGCGATCTCCGACTTTGGCCGCTTCGCCTTCAGCAGCCGGTATAGGATTTCTCGTTCCGGGAAGGTAAGATGACATGCCATCGCTGGGCCTCCGTGCGAACGCCGTTTCCGTGGAAAGACACGACATTCAAACGACCCAGCGATCTTTCACCAATAGCAATTCCGCACCTGTTGCATTTCAAGTTTGACAGCGCC
>JAAESQ010001437.1 GCA_024229275.1 bacterium
CAGAGCAACTGGAGCTTCATATCGCGCCGCTTGCTTACGAGTGTGGCTACGTCGGCTACAAGCCGATCACGCAATCCGATGATGTCCCCGTCCGGCATCGCGCCGTAGCGGATGGTATGAAGAGCCTCCCCATTCTCATCATGAACGCTTAGCGTTCCGCAGTACGCCATACGGAAGTTCCGCGCTACGGGTTTCTTCGGTGCCCCCTTCCGGGGACGGCCGACGGGCCGGTCTCGAGGCTCTTCCATCGGTACACTCACCCGGTCGAGAGAGACGCTCACCGACCGGGCTTCCTCTGGTATCACGTAGGCGTCGATCAATGCGTCTTCGATGTCTTGGTGGTCCGCGACTGCGAGCGCTCCTACTAGATGCGCCACTGTTTCGAAGCTCGAGCGTGAGTATGGCAAGAGTCCGTACTCCCGCGCTGTCGCCTCGGCCTCTCGTGAGGTTCCCTTCTGCACTTCGTGACTCATCACACGCGCCGTGTGTGGGAGCCAACCATCCCCGAGCGCTCCTGTGCGCAGACTCACAGGGTCGACCACCTTGGCTTGCGGCTGCCCGCCGCGCGTGCCCACTCGCCGGTACAAGGAACGTTCGATCGACACCGAACCAGCCATGGTGTGGTACGGTGCCTCACAGCGCCCAACTCGGTTGTAGCGGATGCCTCCGATCACAACCGTTGGCACGTCGATGTCTAACGCCTGCAGGATAGCGCGGTGGGTTTCACGCTCGCTCTTGCGGCACTTTTCGGATGTTTCCCGTTCGATCTCCGCGTAATCTACCGCCTTGCCACCTCCTGTACGATCCAGTGTCGCCTTCATGGAATCGAGTGTCTCCCGCCAGGTCTCAACGAGTCCCCTGAACTCATCCGGAACATCAAACACAATCTTGGTCATGCATAACCTCCTGGCCACCACCGGGGCGTGTTTTCGCACCCTCTTATCTCTGAATTGGCGAGAAATGTCCAGCATGGGACCCACACCCTTGTCTCGATCATGAAAGGCGCACCCGGATCGACATCAGCTTTGAATAGGTGGTGAGCCATGTTGAGGC
>JAAESQ010001438.1 GCA_024229275.1 bacterium
AGTCATCATGTCGAGAACACCAACAGCCATCGCCAATGATATCAACTCAACCCTCTACGTCGCATTTGAGCTTGGCTGGGAGACCTGGAAGCTCGCGTCCACCGTAGGGCTGGGTCAGAAACCTCGTATCTCCACGATCCCGGCCGGCGATCAGAAGGCCGTCATCAAGGAGATCTCGAAGGCCCGCGAACGCTTCGACCTATCCCCCACCTGCAGGGTCGTCAGCTGCTACGAGGCCGGTCGTGACGGATTCTGGCTGCACCGTTTCCTAACGCACATTGGTGTTGAGAACATCATCATAGACTCCGCTTCAATCGAGGTCTCCCGTCGATCACGTCGACGTAAGACCGATCGCCTTGACGCCATCAAGCTAGTGACCATGCTTGTCCGTTGGGACCTCGGTGAGAAACCATGGGCCGTCGTTCAGGTTCCCTCGGTTGAAGGCGAGGATTCTCGCCAGCTCCACCGCGAACTCAAGACAATGAAGAAGGACGCAACGCGTCACACCAACCGGATCAAGGGCCTGCTCGCGAATCACGGTGTACGAGTCAGTACGATTCCGAAGGACCTCAAGCCATGGCTCGAAAAACAGCATCTTTGGGATGGATCCCCACTTCCCCACGGCGTTGCCGTGCGAATA
>JAAESQ010001439.1 GCA_024229275.1 bacterium
ATCGTAGGGGTCGTCGCCAGTGTAGATGAAACGCAGGTCGTAGTGACCCTCCAAATCGCCTGTTTGCCACACAGCCAAGAGAGCTCGTTGCTCCAAAATCGGTGGAGAAGTGGTCGGGTCTTCGTAGTAAGGGAACCAGCCGTCGGGACTGACCAGATTCTTTGTTTCTACTGGGTAATGAGGGTCGAAAGGATTGGGGTGGGCTAGTCGGAGGGAAACCGATGTCGCTACTGGTGCCCAGGTTCCTCCGCCGTGAGGACGGTACTGTACCTGGTAGTGAACGGAGCCTGCAGGACCAGTGTTGTAGATTCGGCCTTTGATCGATACCGCTCCTGCGAATGGTCTATCCATTGCGGGTTGCGAGCAGTTGGACGGATCCAGTAAACCTGCCGATGGGTTGGCGAGGTGGGTAGATGGATCAATGTTTTCGATTGGCACGTTGCCGACGAAGTAGAACAGATCCATCAAGCCTGTGCCTGGAGGAGAGGTTGAGTGGCGGATTCGAACAAGGCTATCGATGCGGTTGCCCCAGTAATTGAGGTCATCCGGGTCAGTGGTCGACGGTTGCACCGCCCATGACAGAACAGCTCGGACTCGCACAACGTTTGGATGCGAGCACGACTCGATCTTGTCCGCAAGATTCACCGGCATCATTACACCGTAGAAGAGTCCTTCGGCAGGAATGTTCGAGATATCGTGAACATCTACTTCAGCAGTGCCGAGATACTCGTCGAAGGTGCCGTCGTTGTTCCAATCGGCCCAAAAAGCAACGTACTCCTTCGATCCGTTCTGACACAAGGTTCCACTGTATCCGGAGGGTTTTCGTACGTGGACTACTGCACCAATTGAATCGGTGGCAGTGTTGAGGC